>JAQWTK010000077.1 GCA_029242705.1 Gammaproteobacteria bacterium
TTATCCTTTCCTTAAAGATTTCGATGTATCTATGTATGGTGTTGAGGCTGGTGGAAAAGGCCTGGAAACAGGGCAGCATGCGGCCCCACTGAATGTCGGCACTCCTGGGGTTCTTCATGGAAATCGCACATATTTAATGACTGATGTTAATGGTCAAATTAAGGAAACTCACTCCGTCTCAGCGGGGTTAGACTATCCTGGGGTCGGGCCAGAACATGCCTGGTTAAAGGACATAGAACGAGTGCATTATGTGTCAGCGACAGATAAGGAGGCTATAGATGCATTCCATTCGCTTACTCGTTTGGAAGGTATAATACCTGCGTTGGAGAGTAGCCATGCCGTGGCTTATGCAATGCGTTTAGCGACTGAGATGGATTCGTCAAAAAGAATTTTGATTAATCTTTCGGGGAGAGGAGATAAAGATATCGAAACTGTAGCTAGAATTGAAGGTATAGAAATTTAATTTACTATGAGCCGTCTTCAGCCAGTTACTGAAAGAGCAAAGCGAACGGGGTCAAAGCTTTTAATACCTTATCTAGTTGCAGGCGACCCAGACAAATCTCACACAGTAAATATTATGCATTCCTTAGTAGAAAAAGGCGCTGATGTAATTGAGCTGGGCATCCCATTCAGTGATCCTTCTTCTGATGGTCCAGTTATACAAAGGGCAGTAGAAAGATCTCTAGAGAATGGCACAAGCCTTAACGACATATTTGAGATAGCTGTAGAATTTAGAAAAATCGATTGTTCAACACCAATTGTATTAATGGGCTACTTAAACCCGCTTGAAATAATGGGATATGATCTATTTGTAAAAAAAGCACTAGAAGCAAGTATTGATGGCGTACTTATTGTTGATATGCCGCCTTTAGAGTCCAAGGAGTTGCATGAGAAGTTACAAAAAGTAGGTATTGATACCATATTTTTAGTCGCGCCAACGACGAAGCCCTCTAGGGCGAAGGAAATCATAAGTAAGACTACGGGTTATTTGTATTATGTGTCATTAAAAGGAATAACTGGCGCTGCGCTAACGGATCACGCGTCGGCTACCGAAAAACTAAGTGAATTACGCGAATTAACGAATTTACCTATAGTTATAGGCTTTGGGATAAAGGACGGGGAAAGTGCAAAAAAGATGGCTCAAATTTCCGATGGTGTTGTAATCGGAAGCGCGCTAATTGAAGGGATTTCTTCTCTTAGCACTAAGGTAATTACCCAAGGCTTAATCGAAAAAAGCACAGAACTAGTAAAATCAATACGGTATTCAATAGACAGCATATAATTTATAGCTGCAATCATTTTATATACGGATAATTTTGTGAGCTGGATAGATAAAATACTGCCATCAATTGCTAAAACTGGCAGAAGTTTGAAAAGGCGGAGTTCTATCCCTGATGGAGTTTGGAGGCAATGCCCGCGATGCGAAGCAACACTATATGAAAAATCATTGACCGAAAATGCTGACGTTTGCCCTAAATGCGAGCACCATTTGAGAATTACCGCTCGACGTCGTATTGAGTTGTTTTTAGATCCTGAGAATCAAAAGGAATTAAGTGTCGAGTTAAAATCAAAGGATATACTAAAATTTAAAGACCTAAAGCGTTATAAAGATCGGCTTTCCAAGGCGCAAAAAAGCACGGGTGAAAATGACGCGCTAATTGTTTTTAAGGGTCGCGTTAAAGGTGTGCCAGTTGTAGTCGCGGCATTCGAATTCGGATTTATAGGTGGCTCTATGGGCGCTGTTGTGGGCGAAAAGTTTGTTCAAGCCGTTAATGTTTGCATATCGGAACGAGTTCCACTGATTTGTTTTTCTACGAGTGGAGGCGCGCGTATGCAAGAAGCGTTAATCTCATTAATGCAAATGGCGAAGACGTCAGCCGCGTTAGAAAAGCTAAGACAACAATCGCTACCCTATATTTCGGTTCTTGTTGATCCGGTGTATGGCGGAGTTTCAGCAAGTTTAGCCATGTTAGGTGATGTGAATATTGCAGAACCTAATGCTCTAGTAGGATTTACCGGGCCAGAAGTAATCCGGGAAACCGTTCGTGTAAAACTTCCAGAAGGGTTTCAACGAAGTGAATTTTTATTGGAGCATGGAGCCGTAGATATGATTGTTCATCGGCGTGATATGCGAATTAAAATATCTTCCATTCTTAGTAAATTATTAAAGATTAAAACCTGAATCTGGTAATGCCGATAAAAACCGTTAAAGAAAATAATCTTGATTATTGGCTTTCTTATATCAGTTCGGTTCATTTAAATGAAATCGAATTAGGTCTAGAGCGGGTTCAGGTAGTTTATTCGAGAATGAACCTAAAAAAGTTAGCGAAAAAAGTAGTCGTCGTAGCCGGGACTAATGGGAAAGGCTCTTGTGTTGCGGCTATGGAATCTATTCTTCTTGAGTCTGGGTGCACAGTAGCGAGCTATACGTCGCCACACATTAAGAATTTTTCGGAGCGCATTAAACTCTGCGGTATTGAGGTTGAAGAAGGAGAACTTTGCCGCTCATTCAAGGTGGTAGATGTAGCTAGAAGCGAAATACCTCTAAGCTATTTTGAGTTTGCAACCTTAGCAGCGTTTTATATTTTTTCACAAAGAGAGTTAGATTTTGCCGTGTTGGAGGTTGGTTTGGGTGGCCGACTTGACGCCGTTAATATTATCGATGCGGATGTGACTGTTATATCTTCGATTGCAATGGATCACGAAGATTGGCTGGGTAACGATCTCGAATCAATCGCCATAGAGAAGTTGGGAATTTTGCGTAAGGGAGTGCCGTTAATTTACGGTGATGATAATCCATTAGAGGTCGTTCTGGAAAAAAGCGAAAAATTAAAAGTTCCCTTATTCCTCGCTGGGAGGGAGGTGACGTGGGAAGAAAATGCAAAGCCTTTAGATTGGAAATGGGCAGGTACTTTTGATGGTAAAAAGGTTGAGATTAACAATCTTCAGACTCCAAATTTAGCTATCGCTAATGTCTCCTTAGCAATTCAGGCGCTTTTTACGCTCGGGTTGGAGTTTGATCACAATATTGTAAATTCTGCGCTAAATACCTTTATTCTGCCTGGGAGATATGAGAAAAGAACGGACAAGCGCACAGGCATAAGCGTGATTTTGGACGTTGCTCATAACCCAGCATCAGCGAATTTGCTAATGTCAAATCTAGCTAAAGAGAACCTAGAAGGTAATAATCTTATTCAAATTTCTGCAGTGATTGCTGTCATGGCAGATAAAGATATAGGGGGAATTATTATGGCTCTAGAGCCGTCGGTAGATGGCTGGTATGTTTCGCAGTTTGAAGGATTGCGATGCAAAGCCGCAGCGGATTTAGCTTGTGAAATACAGAAAAAAAGTAGCCAGAAAATTGAGAATATCGATGATTCAATGGCCGCGTCCTATGTGCAGGCTTGCTCAGATGCGGCGGCTTACGAGGTGGCTAACCCCGATAACGGAGCTATAGTTTTGGTCACTGGTTCATTCCAGTCGGTTGCAGCGGTTAGAGACCTGAGTATAAAAAGGTAATATTGTCTTCGTAAGACAGTTGCTAGAAAATTAATTAATCTAATTATAGTTGACTACTATTTTGATCGAGCCTAATAAACAAAGAATAGTTGGAATTGTCGTGCTGTTATTACTAGCAGTACTATTGTTGCCAGTAATATTTGACGGACAGGGAAGCTATGAATCACAGTTGGTTAGTCGAATACCAGACGAACCCTTGGTAGAAATTTTGGCTGAACCAGTTCAGGTCAGGCCAATAATTATCGCCGACACTGAGAATACTGAACTAACAGGGGTAGATGAAGAAGTAATATCCTCAGAAGATACTCTGCCAATTCCGACTTTGGCTGAAAATTCTGAACTTGGCGATCAAATACCCGGATTAGATGCCTCAGGCTTACCGCGAGGATGGAGTATTAGATTGGGGTCTTTTGCTGAAACGACAAATGCAAGTAATTTAGTAGATCGTTTAAGGCAGTCCGGATATAAAGCTTACACAAATATTATTACAAACCCTGCTGGGGATTTGACTAGTGTGCTAGTCGGACCTTGGTTAGATCCGAGCCTTGCTGACAAATATCGAGAAGAGCTGCAAGATGAATTTATGTTGGCTGGTGACGTTGTTCGATATGAAATTAATCAGCAATAAATCACGCTATTTTTTCTAAGCTTATGAATTGGCTAGATATCGCGATTACTTTAATAACTTTACTTTCATGTGCCTTTGGATTATGGAGAGGGCTCATAAAAGAAGTGCTGTCGCTAGTTACTTGGATAGCAGCTTTACTACTAGCAAAAACGTACACAGAGGCCCTTGCCTTATCGGTATTTACTAATTTTGTAGATAATAGCAGCATACGTTACGTTGCCGCCTTTACTATTATTTTCATTCTTGTAATGATGCTCGGTACATTCCTGAATTTTCTAATGTCGAAGGTTTTAGCTGTAACTGGATTAAAATTTGCGGACAGATTGCTAGGGGGTGTGTTTGGAATTTCGAGAGGGCTTCTTATTGTTCTTGTAGGTTTGTTCCTTTCTGGTATTTTTATATCGGAAACACAGCAATGGCAACAATCGTTATTAATCCCTTATGGATTAGAGGCGATTAAATGGTCGAGAATTTTCATGGCTGATATCGATGAATTAGGTATTATTCTTTAAAGGGAGTTTGGCTCGATAAGAGGTAAGACAATCTATGTGCGGTTTGGTTGGAGTTGTAACAAGTAAAGATGTAGGCGTTTGTTTGTACGATACGCTAACTGTGCTGCAGCACCGTGGTCAGGATGCTGCTGGTATCGTCACGAGTGACAACGGCAAACTAAATCGCCGAAAGAATAACGGTTTAGTTAAAGATGTGTTTCGGACTCGGCATATGCGCCGATTAACGGGACAAATGGGCATAGGCCATGTACGGTATCCAACAGCTGGAAGCTCTAGTCCTGCGCTGGCACAACCTTTTTACGTTAACTCACCGTATGGCTTAGCACTGGCTCATAATGGAAATCTTACTAACGTTTCTGAATTAAGTAGAGATTTGTTTAAGGAAGATCTTCGCCATATAAATACGGATTCAGATTCTGAGGTTCTTTTAAATGTCTTAGCCCATGAGCTTCAGCAGCAACAAAAAATAACGCCAACTCCGGATGATATATTTGCTGCTCTGTCTAGGGTTTTTGAGAGATGTCAGGGTGGTTTTGCTGCGGTTGTTATGATTACGGGTTACGGGATTCTAGGGTTTAGGGATAGGAACGGAATTCGGCCGCTAGTTTTCGGTAGTAGAACAACTGAAAAAGGCAAAGAGTATATGATTGCCTCAGAAAGTGTTGCTTTAGATTCGCAAGGCTTTACCTTGGAAAGAGATGTAGGTCCAGGTGAAGCAGTATATATCGATGTTAGTAATAATCTTTATACCAAACAATGTGCGAGCTCAGAGTTCCATACTCCGTGCATATTTGAGCATGTCTATTTTGCTAGGCCAGATTCGTTTATGGACAGTATTTCTGTATATAAGGCGCGCTTGCGTATGGGTGAAAAATTAGCTGATAAATTACTTGATGAACGGCCAGACCACGATATAGATGTTGTGATACCTATCCCTGATACGAGTCGTACTTCTGCGTTAGAGTTGGCTAATAGACTGGGTTGTAAATATAGAGAAGGGTTTGTTAAAAATAGATATATAGGTCGCACATTTATTATGCCAGGCCAAAGCATGAGAAAGAAATCAGTAAAACAAAAACTAAATGCGATCGAGCTAGAGTTTAGGGATAAAAATGTATTATTAGTGGACGACTCGATTGTAAGGGGAACGACTTCTAAGCAAATTATTCAAATGGCAAGGGATGCTGGAGCTAAAAAGGTGTATTTTGCTTCAGCTGCGCCCGGAGTACGCTATCCTAACGTTTATGGAATAGACATGCCTGCTGCTTCTGAGCTTATAGCTTCGGGGAAAACAGATAAAGAGGTAGAAGGTTTAATTGGGGCTGATTGGCTAATTTATCAGAATTTAGAGGATCTCGTTGCTTCAGCTTCGGAGGGTAATCCCCATATTACACGATATGAATGCTCGGTTTTTAACGGAGAGTATGTGACTGGCGACGTGGATGAAGTATATTTGAAGCGATTAGAAAACTTGCGTAACGATACAGCTAAAGCTGCAAGAAAAAGAAACAATAATACGAAAGAACGCAGTATAGCTTCGGATCTAAAAACCGAAACTTAATACAATTAATTCACTAGCTGAATTTTGTAGCCAAGTTTTTCTAGAAAAACTCTAGACTTATTTCGTTGATCTCCTTGTATTTCAATTAAGCCGCGTGTAGAAGATCCGCCAACCCCGCAATGCTTCTTAAGGTTTTTAGTAGTAATTTTTAGTTCAGTTTTCTCTATGTTAAGGCCGCTTATAACCGTAACGCCAGCGCCTTTTCTGCCTTTTGCTTCAAAATGTACACGAATGGTCTCATTAGCGTTCTGCTTTTCCTTCTTTTCGCATTTGCATTTGTGTAGACGCTGTTGGCATTCTTTGCAAATATTATTTCCATAAGTGCTAAATACGAGACGAGAGTCATTCAAAATTAGGTTGTCTTGTATAGAGGGGGCAGCGAAAACCGTTGTTCATCTATGCGGGTTTTATTCGCTTTTAATCTCACCCTTCTTAATTCTACCAAAGTTTTAATGAAATCCTGACTCGAAAGATTATCTTCATTCTTGGAATTTTTAGCAGAATTAAATAGCTGTGCTTGGATCTGACTTATGTATGGATGGAGGCTCGATAGTTCTTTTTGCTGAAGTATGTCCTCAACGGTTAGAACTGGCCTAGTTACTACGTAATGATCGCACCATTGAATTAGAGCTTCTCGAATATTGTAGAGGTCTTCTGTGCCAAAGGCAGTTTTCAATTCGTTAAAAGCTACCCTCTCATTATTTTTAGCAGAATATTTCGCTTTTAGATTATTCAGTTGGGTGCTTATATATGCTCGGATTTTATCGTTATTCGGATATAGTATTAGCCGATAAATACTAAGTACTACTATAGCGAAAGCTAATAAAATTAAGTAGTTCAACCAGGAGGCATTGACCTCAATGAATTCAGCTTCCTCCTGAGCGTCAATCATTTGTTGGTCGACGATGGGGGTTGATGCTAATAATTCCTCTATATTTTCCGTAGTCACGACCGCCTGTTCTGAAGGAACTATACCGGCGATATTTGCTACTTCAATTTCTATCGCAGGGATTACCGCGGATTCTAATTCGTTTGTGGTTACATTCCACCAAGGGATAGAAATTTGTGGAATTTCTATCCTGCCGGCAGTGATTGCCACAAGAGTAGCAGTTTCTGTTCGGCGTCCAATAATACTGCCGTCTACATAGTTCCTTTCAACATTAGGAGGGGCAGAATAAATATTTAAGCCATTGATTTCTTCCGGGCCAAATGGCGGTAGCACGGCGCCATCCAACCCGTCGGCGACCATGGTGATGGTCCGTTCGAAAGAGTCGCCCACACTAAGGTTGTTAATGTCTATGTTCCATTCTTCTTCAAGGGTTAGGTTGCTAACGGGCAGCCAAGTATTATTGCTTTGTGCATCTATAGGGCGTTCTGCCACGTTTATCGTTATTCCTTCGATGAAAGCAGTCACTCTTCTGGTATTTAAGTTTCTAAAAACGAAGTTACTTGATCCATCAGTGACTTCCCCTCTGAACAGTATATCGGGAATTTCTAGTGGCCCACTCCTTTGAGGAAATATGACATATCGTTTTTCATAAACTCCATAGCGAACTCCTTCTATTAGGTTTTCATACTGATTTGGAGAGCCGATTAATTGAATAACAGTATCGTCCATTTCTAATTCTGTAAACTGCGGATTTCGTATTCCATTAATTGTGTAATACAGTTTGATGGTGAAGAGTAACTGCTCTTGGACGTATACAGTTTCCTTGTTAACTTCAATTTCCAGGAATAATTCATCACTGTCCTGGTTCGATCGAGGACCTTCATTTGAAACTGTTATGATAATTGGGGTTGTTTGTGTGTTGTTTATGTCAATAGGTGGAATTGTGACTTCGCCTTCGTTTAAAGGAAATAAAGTAATTATATAATCTGTCCAAGATTCAACGGTACCATTTATACTTCTCACTTGACTCGAAGTTCGCGTTCCTAACACATCAAATTCGTCTGTTAATGGTGTCAAGTCCAGTTGCATACCTTGGCGTTGCTCATAGATACGTATCGTGTAAGTTAAAGTTTCGCCACGCGCCAATTCATTCCGATCTACGGATACTTCAACTTCCTGACCATTTACATTAAAGGCGGTTAGGAATGATATTAGTACTAATAGGGTAAGCTTTTTTATGGATTTTATTACCATATTTGGCCTCCATTTTGGATACTATTAGCGGTGCCATTTAATTGACGTTGTCTGTATTGATATCTGAATTTTCGTCGTAGAAGTTCGCCTGGATCATCTTCAATTCTTCGTAGCCACTGCTCTAAAGATTGCTGTTCTTCAAACTCTTCATTGCTTGCTTGGCTGGGGGTGTTTTGTTCGCTATTAGATTCAGAGCTTTCCTGTTCTTCAGGGGCTTCATTTTGTTGTTCATCTTGTTGCTGGTCTTCATTGCCTTCTTGGCTTTCTTGGTCTTGATTTTCGCTATTTTGGTTTTGTTCCTCTGATTCACTTTGAGAATTTTGTTCGGATTGATTCTCTTGATTCTCTCCGTCTTGATTTTCCCCTTCTTCAGATTCTTGCTGCTCTAATAGTCTCTCTACGATCTCTTTATTATAAATAGCATCAGAGTGTTCTGAGTCCATTTCAATAGCAACATCATAAGCGGCGATAGCCTCGGGGTAATTGCCTGCTAAAGCAAGAGCATTGCCGCGATTATAATGCCCGTCTGGAGTGTCACTTGCACTAAAAGCCGCGATCGCAGTTTCATAGTTTTGCGCGCGATAGCTTGCCGTACCTCGCCAGTCTGGTGTTTCAAACAAAGCGGCAGCGACCTCATGGTTTTCATTAGCATAGGCCTCGGCGCCTTGTTGGTCTTTTGTTTTCCAGAGATCAAGCCATTCGAAAGCATGTACAGGCTTTGTTGGTGTTAGCAGTCCTGCAGAAATCACTAAGGGGAAACTGAACAGCCAACCACGGCGGAAGCTCATGGCACAAAAGGGGAGGACAATAAGTAATAAGAACGGTCCTGCTTCATTCCAAACATCGAATTCTTCTTCGACCTCTGTGAGCTGTTCATTATTTAGTAACGGATTTTCTGTAAGTAAAAAAGCAAGATCCGCATCTGACAGTTGAATATCGTGATACCTTCCGTTGACTCGACTGGTAAGAGATTGAAGTACATTTTTGTTCAAAGTTGGAACTACCATAGCTCCATTTTCGTCGGTCAGGAAACTTCCATCACTTGTTCGTATGGGGGCCCCTTGTTCTGTTCCAATTCCCATTACTAGAAGTTCATAATTTGTTTCTTGAATTTGTTCCGTTATAAGTAATTCTTGATCGAAGCCGCTAATGCCGTCCGTCATTAATAAAATTCTTCCATCACTTGATTCAATATCATCTAATAGATTGATGGCCATATCGATCGCGGGTACTGGATTGCTGCCAAAAAGAGGCATTATATTTGGGCTTAACGACGGAACTAATGCATCGATTGTAACGACATCATCTGTAAGTGGTGTGACTGTATGAGCATCTCCAGCGTACACGACTAAAGCCGTTTGTCCTTCTTCTCTAAGGGTCAATATATCTCTTAATTTTCGTTTGGCTAAATCTATTCGAGAGGGATTGTGATCCGGCGCAAACATGGATAGAGATAGATCCATTACTATTACTAAGGCATCTTCGCGCTTTTGCACAGGCTGCGGTAATTGTTCCCATACAGGCCCCGCGATTGCAATTGTAGACAATATCCATGCGGTAAATAACATAAGCAACGGTGTTCGTTGGGCAGCATTTTTACTTCTGTCTAAAAGAAAAGGAAGTAAGCTTTTGTCGATAGCTTTATCCCATGCTGTGATATTGCTATTAACGCGCCACATGGCAATAATAAAAATTAATGCGGGAATTAATGCTAAAAGCCATAAGGGGCGAAGAAAATGGAAGTCTTGGATAATACTAGCGGGAATTAAAATTTCCATTAGGCGTGTCCGGTATTTGAAGCAATACTCTGATTTTCATCGGCAGAGTCTTCTTGTCTTTGGACTTGTTCTTTTCCTGCTAGTGCGAGCCAAGGGATAGAAACGAGCGCTAGAATAAAGCTAATTATTAAGGCAGCACCTAATGGCCAATAGAATAAGACACGAGTCGGTCGGTAGGTCTGTTCGTCTTGCTCAATCGCTTCTAATAGATCAAGTTCCTGATAGATGTCGACTAGGTCGTTGACATCGCGAGCACGGAAATATCTGCCACCTGTGGATTCAGCTATGCGCGTTAGAACTGCCTCATCTAGTTCGGCGGATGGATTTATAGCTCTGGCGCCAAAGAATGTTCTTTGCACAACTTGATCGGCGCCAATACCGATTGTATATATCTTAATGCTTTCTTGTTGCGCTAATTGACCTGCCTGTTCCGGTGATACTGCTCCAGCGTTATTAACGCCATCAGTTAACAATACTAAAACTCTACTATTTTCCGGTCTTGAACGGAGGTGAATAACTCCTAGTCCTATTGCATCTCCTATAGCTGTTGCCGATTCTTCAATAATTCCGATTTCTGCCTCTTCCAGTAAAGTTCCAACAGTATCGCGATCAAAGGTTAAAGGAGCTTGAATATAAGCGTGTGCCGCAAAAAGGATCAGCCCTAGTCGATCACCGTCTCTTCTTTCAACAAAATCACCCACTACTGCTTTTACCACATCGATACGTGAGGCTTGTCGATTCCCAACAACCATATCTTGTGCTTCCATACTGCCGGAGATATCTACGGACAACATAAGGTCACGGCCTGTGGATGGCAGTTGCACTGGTTCGCCCAGCCATTGAGGTCTGCTAGACGCTAGTATTGTTAAAAGCCAAATAAGTGTGACGAAAATTAGATTAAGTAGCCTCCCACTTGTCAGGTTTTCATTGTCGGACTGCAGTCTGCTTAAGACGCTAAAGAAAGGCACATACAAGGCCGCCTCTTGCCTCGGAGCACGGGCAATTAGTTTATAAATAAGGAGTGGTAAGGGGAGTAGGATAAAAACCCATGGCCAGGTAAACTCAAGCATCGGTTATTTTTCCTTGTTTGTCTGATTTTTTTTGATTTGGCTTTAAGTATAAGGCAGTAATCCAAGTTTTGCCGAGATTATTCATTTCGTGGATGTCGAAATTACATTCAGATTGAAATCTTCCAAAA
Organism: Gammaproteobacteria bacterium; assembly: GCA_029242705.1. GTDB lineage: Bacteria > Pseudomonadota > Gammaproteobacteria > Pseudomonadales > Pseudohongiellaceae > UBA9145. The sequence goes on from JAQWTK010000077.1 coordinate 11,340, forward strand.
CTTAAAGCCGCTGCGATTTCTTCACTGATTTGGGGAGAGTCTCCTTTCTCTCGAATAAAATCAACCCAGGAGTCGCCACTAAGACTGGCAACGTTTTCTTCAGGGAAATGCACAAGTGCTACTCTTCGAATAACAGAGTTAAAACTATTTACATAACGTATGCGCAAGCTATTAGCATCTAATAATTTTTCATCTTTAGAAAAATCATGAAGGCAATTCTCTAATTCAGCTAATGCGTATCTGCAAATTTTTCTCTGTGTATGGTGCTCAACGTAACGGTTAATCAAGTAAATAATACCGGCCAATAACAGAAAAGCCAACACCCACCAACCTGGGGCTGGTGGCCAATAGCTGATCTCCAGTGGGAGGTGTATATCAGCGAGCTGTTCTAATAACTCTTCGCTATCCATTTTCGTATTTGTTCTAAAACAAGTTCATTAGTACGCATTTTAATCAATTGAATCTGCAATTTGTCTAATTCAGAGACCATTTTCTCGGTACGCTCGTAGAATTGCTCTCGATAGCGCATTCTTGCCTTACCGCTATGAGTGTTTAAAGCTCCTTTTTTGTCCCCGTCCGTGATGCTGTAAATTCCAGGTACTGGGAGCGACTCTTCAAGAGTGTCATACACGAAGCAACAAATAACATTATTATGCCTAGATAGTTGATTGAGGTACTGCAATGCTTTCTCATCCAAAGTCATGAAGTCGGATATTATATACAGGGTGCTACCAGGCTTGGTAATTCTCCGTATTTGGCCGAGAGCACTGGCTAGGCCCGGTTTAAAGTCAGAATCAAGGAGGGACTCATTTTCTGGGTCCTTCAAATCTTGTAGCTTTTGATTGTACTGAAATACCTGATTCAGGAGGTGAAGCGCTGAACGGCGGCTCCTTTTTGGTCGTACTAAATTTGCTTCGGTATCTGAGAAAACCAAACCCCCAACTCGATCTCCATTATCAATGGCCAGCCAACAAAAAACGGCAGCTGCTTGTGCAGCGATTACGGATTTGAATGCGACCTGACTGCCAAAATACATATTATGCGTTTGGTCTACTGCAATTATTACAGGTCTTTCCCGCTCTTCTCTAAAGACTTTAGTGAAAGGACGCCCTGTGCGGGCAGTGACACGCCAATCAATTAAACGAATGTCATCACCCGCCTGGTAAGGTCGAAATTCCTCAAAATCGATTCCTCGGCCTCTCATCTTGGATAAATGAAGGCCGGATATTCCTGCTATCGATCTGTTATGGGCGATATATTCAAGCGTTTTTGCAGCATAGCGCTGAATCAGCAGTTGTTGGAGTGTTATAACTGCTCCGCTACTCTGATAACGAGTGAGAGATGGGTCTATTTGAAACTTCGCCGACATTAGGCTGATTTTTTCTTCTTATGCCGACGGGACGCGATCGCGAATAGTTTCAAGTACTTTATCCGGTGTGATCCCGCTGGCTTCGGCCTCGAAACTTAAAAGTATTCGATGTCTAAGGACATCGAATAGAATTTCTTGGACATCGTCAGGGCTCACAAAGTCTCTGCCTTGAATCCATGCGAATGCTCTTGCGCAACGATCTAACGATATTGTTCCCCGAGGACTGGCACCATACTCTAGCCAGGATGCGAGGTCTTCTCCGTACAGATCTGGCTGCCTGGATGCCATGATTAACTGGATAATATACTCTTCCACTTCCGGGGCCATATGCATCGAAAGTATTTCTTGACGCGCCTCGAACAGATCGTTCTGAATAATTACTTTTGGCGGTTCTTGTATTTTATTTTTAGCCTCGTTTCTTACAAGATGCAGGATATCTCTTTCAGCTTCGATTACAGGGTAATCTATCGTCACATGCATCAGGAATCGATCGAGCTGTGCTTCAGGCAAGGGATAAGTTCCCTCTTGTTCAATCGGGTTTTGTGTGGCCATTACTAAGAATAGAGGGGGTAGTGTAAATGATTCTCGTCCCACACTTACTTGATGTTCTGCCATCGCTTCGAGTAATGCAGATTGAACTTTAGCCGGAGCTCGATTGATTTCATCGGCTAATACCAAATTATGAAAAATAGGGCCTTGTTGGAAGCGAAAAGAGCCATCTTCTGGTCTGAAAACTTCTGTGCCGGTTATATCGCTGGGCAAAAGGTCCGGAGTAAATTGTATGCGATGAAAATCTCCTTCAATTGCCCGAGACAAATCTTTAATTGCCTTGGTTTTAGCTAGCCCTGGAGCTCCTTCTACAAGCAAATGACCATCAGCTAGCAACGCAATCAATAGCCTATCAAGTAACCGTTCTTGCCCTATAATCTGTTGCGATAACCAACCTTTGAGTTCTGTGATTATTCCATGATGGCTCATATTGAGATTTCCTATTTTAAAACGGAAAGCGGTTTTCAAACCCAGCGATTGTAAACGTTTTATAAAGGATGTCTAGGCGAAGATTGTATCCAAGTGTAGCTATATCGATTTTGTTTAAATCGATTTTTTAGTCTTTATTTCAGGTAGGATATCAGGAGTTTAAGAATTCAATTTCTTTTATTAATGTATTAATAGTTAGTTAATCTGAAAGAACGATAACGTTTCATATGCGAACCATTATCTTTTTTACAACCAAAGGTTGTCATCTCTGTGAGAACGCTGAGAAGCTCTTATCAACGCTAATGCAGACTCATGACTTGATTTTAGAATCAGTTGATATTAGTGATAGTGAAGCTTTGGTAGAGAGGTATGGTATTTTGATACCTGTCATTAAGGACAAGAAAACAGAGAAAGAACTGCATTGGCCTTTTGAGGCAGACGATATTACAAACCTATTTGTGACAGAGAATAATTGATATTTTACCAGAGCAGATATTTTAGAATAATCTCTTTCGAAGAAGTTTAAATTGATAAATTGAAAAGCTCTATAGCATTTTCGGTTGTCTTCTCGATAATTTCATCTACCTCAAATGGAGTATGTTCAGCGATACACTTGGCAACTTCGATTAAATATTTAGGCTCATTACGACGAGACTTGGGTTTAGGATGGATGTTTCTTGGAAGTAGGTAAGGTGAATCTGTTTCTATAAGGAGTCGATCTAGAGGTATTTTATGAGCTATTTCTTGCAAGTTTTTTCCTCGCCGCTCATCACAAATCCATCCAGTTATTCCTATATACATTCCAAGATCCAAATAATCTAGTAATGCTCTATGGGAATCTGTAAAGCAATGAACGACGCCACCTACAATATCAGGTCTGTAACGCTTTAGGAGTAGAAAAAAGTCAGAATGGGCATCTCTTTGGTGAAGGAATAAAGGTTTTTTAAAAGTTTTAGCAAATTCAAGTTGCTGTTCAAATACTCTTAATTGATCATTTTTTGGTGAGTAGTTACGATTATAGTCTAGCCCGGCTTCTCCAATAGCTGCTACTTTTTCATTCTTTATTAAGATTGCCGCTTTCTCAATTTCTTTTTCTTGCACATTTTTCGCGATATGCGGATGAAATCCTACTGTTGAACTTAAGAGGGAGGGGTTTTTTGCTGCTAGATTAATGGCTGCTTCACTGCTAGCTAGATCAGTGCCAGTGATAATAATGTGAGTAACGGCCCTTGCTTCAGCGTCTTCGAGAACTTCCGCATAATCTATTGCGAATGATTCGTGTGTGAGATTTGCGCCTATATCGATAAGTTTCATACTTAATTCTCTTATGTAAAAGAAATACAACACGTTAAGTTATATGTTATGTGACTCAGATGGGTCTTGCCTAGCTATTGATAAATAGATATCTGATAATGGCATATTGAGGAAGTGAATTAACTTGGGAATGTAAGATTGAATTCAAAACAGGACAAAAAAAATCTCAATTGGTCTGAGTTGGGGTTTGATTACATTAAAACTGATTTTAGATATAGTGCTGTATATGAAAACGGGGGTTGGAACTCGGGGGAGCTTCTTGCGGACGAGCAGATTCAAATTCACGAAGGTGCTCCATCGTTACACTATGCGCAACAATGTTTCGAGGGCATGAAAGCCCAAACCTCAAAAGATGGCCGTGTTTTGTTGTTTCGACCTGGGTTAAATTGTGAAAGGATGCGTTCGACCGCCGCCCGACTTCTTATGCCGGAAGTACCAAAAGAGCTTTTTATGAAGGCAATCGAAGAGACAGTCGCGGCAAACTTTACTTGGATTCCTCCTCATGGGTCTGGTGCCTCCCTTTACATAAGACCAATGCTTATTGGAGTAGGTGAAAATTTAGGCCTTAAGCCTGCAGAGAAATATGAATTTCGAGTTTTTGTTTCCCCTGTAGGGCCCTATTATAAGCAGTCTGGTTTAGCAGTTATTAATTTAGCCGTATCAGATATTGATCGCGCTGCTCCAAACGGTACTGGTAATTTTAAAGCAGGGGCGAATTACGCTGGAGGTCTCTTGGCAACCCTAAACGCCCAAAAACAGGGAGCGAATGAGGCGCTGTATCTTGATTCTTCTGAACATCGCTACATAGATGAAGCGGGCTCGGCTAATATTATTATCTCTATGAAAGATGGAAGCTTTATAACTCCTTCTTCGAAAGCCGTACTCTCTAGCATAACACGACGATCTTTAATGGATATTGCCAAAAAAGAATTGAATATGAATACGGAAGAAAGGCCTATAGATCTTAGAAAAGAAATATCAAAATTTAATGAAGTTGCAGCCTGCGGAACTGCTGCAGTTTTATCGCCTGTAGGCAAAATTTGGTTTGATGAAAGTTGGCACAGTATATTTGGTGACGGCGAATCAGTAGGACCTGTTATGCAAGAAATGTATGATATATTGGTAGGAATTCAGAAAGGCGAAAGAGAAGATAAATTTAACTGGTTGCATCATATAGAATTATAGTATTTTTCGCTTGCCATATAGCGTCAAATGTCACATATATTCTCTATTTAAGACAATCAACTTAGTCTTCACGCAGCGAAATAGTGAGTTGTTATCTTTATGATTGGCTTCGGAGAAATTTCTCGTAAATAATTAATGTTTGCTTGGAATTAAGCGGCCGCTAAGCCTTAATAATTTTCAAAAATATTCATATTTTTTTCATAGAAGACTTGACCGATAGAGATCTTGCCCTTATATATGTGCGCTTCTAAAATATGCAAATTGAAATATTCCGTGAAGTTAAATAGTTTGTAGTTGGCTAAATATGTCTAAATCACTCGTTATTGTAGAGTCGCCGGCTAAGGCGAAGACCATTAATAAGTACCTGGGAGCAGAATTTGTTGTCAAGTCTAGTGTTGGTCATATTAGAGATTTACCTACAAGCGGCAGTGGCAAGAAAATTGATCCAAAAGCTAGAGCTGCAGCGGCCGCTGTTACTCGAAAGATGGATCCAGAAAAAAAAATAGCGCATAAGAAAAAGAAGGCCAAACAGCAACTAGTTGCACGCATGGGGATAGATCCCGATAAAGGTTGGGAGGCGAATTACCAAATTTTGCCTGGTAAAGAAAAAGTTGTTTCCGAATTGAAAAAGCTAGCGAACAAAGCGGATACGATCTTTTTAGCAACGGATTTGGATAGAGAGGGTGAGGCGATTGCCTGGCATTTGCGTGAATCTATAGGAGGAAGCCCTGAACGGTTTAAGCGAGTTGTATTTAACGAAATCACCAAAAAGGCCATACAGGAAGCATTTTTAGAGCCTGGTGAGGTCGATATGCGCTACGTTGAAGCCCAGCAAGCTAGGCGGTTTCTGGATAGAGTTGTCGGATTTATGGTCTCACCTTTGTTGTGGGCTAAGGTGGCACGAGGACTTTCAGCCGGGCGGGTTCAATCTGTCGCAGTGCGACTTGTAGTGGAGCGAGAAAAGGAAATTAGAGCCTTTATCCCGGAAGAATATTGGGAAGTATTTGCAAATCTAAATACTAATGATGGGTTACCGCTTAAATGTCAGGTAATAAAGGAAGATGGGCAAAATTTTCGACCGATAAATAAACAAACAACCGACGCTGCTTTAAAGATACTCAATACAGTTGAATATCGTGTCCTTAGGCGCGAAGACAGACCTACATCATCTAAACCTAAGTCTCCGCTGATCACCTCGACATTACAGCAAGCGGCTAGTACTCGTTTGGGCTTTGGTGTTAAGAAAACAATGCTCATGGCGCAGAGATTGTATGAGGCCGGGCATATTACCTATATGAGGACTGACTCGACCCATCTAAGTGAAGATGCAATTAACATGTGCCGTTCTTATATTAATAATAATTTAGGCGATAAATATTTAACAGATGGCCCTGTAATATATAGTTCAAAGGAAGGTGCGCAGGAAGCTCACGAAGCTATTCGTCCGTCAGATGTAACTACGGTGGCAGAGGGAATATCGGGGATGGAGCAAGATGCTGTCCGCTTATATAAGCTGATATGGCAATTCTTTGTTGCTTGTCAAATGCCACCTGCCAAGTATCTAAGTAGTACTATTGCTATAAAGTGCGACAAATTTGAATTACGTACGAAGGGTCGCATCATGCAATTTGATGGGTATTTGAAAGTTATCCCTACAAAAGATGAGGATATCGTCTTGCCAAATATTGAGGTTGATGATTCCTTGGAGTTGGAAAAACTTGACCCCATCCAGAATTTTACAAAACCGCCGCCTCGTTTTACTGAAGCTAGCTTAGTTAAAGAAATGGAGAAGAAAGGCTTTGGTAGGCCTTCGACTTACGCGTCTATCATTTCAACAATTCAAGATCGGGGTTATGCAAGGGTTGAAAGTAAGCGATTCTATGCTTTGAAAATGGGAGATATTGTTGCCGAGAGATTACAAGAGAGTTTTGGTGATCTAATGGATTATGATTTTACGGCTAAGATGGAGGGCTCATTAGACCAAGTAGCGGCAGGGGGGAAAGACTGGAAAGATCTTTTAAATGATTTTTACGCAGGGTTTACGAGGAAATTGGACAAAGCAGGGGCTGCAGAGGGGGGGATGCGTAAAAACGATCCGACGGATACTAATATAATCTGCCCGGCAAAAGATTGTGGAAGACATATGCAGATTAGGACGGCATCCACGGGCGTTTTCCTCGGTTGCTCTGGTTATGGTTTACCTCCTAGAGAACGTTGCAAAAGCACACTGAATTTAACTCCTGGTGACGAGGCGATTCGAACGGATACAGTTGAAGAGGCGGAAGAACAAGAAAATATTCTTTTGCGAAAGAAGCGTAGATGCTCGAGTTGCAATACAGCTATGGATGCTTATCTAATTGATGAGGGTCGTAAACTGCATGTTTGCGGGAAAAGTCCAGATTGTGCAGGGTATGAAGTTGAAGAGGGTGAGTTTAAGATTCGTGGATACGAAGGGCCTGTGATTGAATGTGATAAGTGTGGGTCTGACATGCAACTCAAGACAGGTAGATTCGGTAAATATTTTGGTTGTAGTTGTGAAAGTTGCAATAATACTAGAAAGCTTTTACGTAACGGTGAGGCTGCCCCGCCCAAAATGGACCCGGTACCAATGCCTGAATTGGCGTGCAATACCGTTGAGGATTATTATGTGCTTAGAGATGGTGCGGCAGGTATGTTTCTAGCGGCAAGTCAATTCCCTCGAAACAGGGAAACTAGGGCTCCATTTGTGGAAGAGTTATTGCCACATAAAGATGAAATAGATCCCAAATACTCGTACTTATTTGATGCACCTTGTGAGGACGATGAAGGCAATAAAACTCTAATACGCTATAGTAAAAAAACGAAAGAACAATATGTCATGACAGAGGTAAACAAGAAAGCTACCGGTTGGAAGGCTTTTTTTAGAAACGGCAGTTGGGAAATTACCAAACCTTAATAATTTAAACCTAAAATATCTCTAGTCAGATTTTACGGCGGATAACTCCGACGGATATCCCTTCGATCGCAAAGTCAGCACTTTTAAGGTCGACTTCGATAGGCGAAAATTCTGGATTCTCTGCTACTAATTGAATTTTATGCTTACTCCGGCTCTTTTCAAGCC
>JAQWTK010000098.1 GCA_029242705.1 Gammaproteobacteria bacterium
AGCAAAACATCATCGAATGTTAGAGCTTCTTCAGCAATACGTAACATAAGATTACCACCATCAACAAAAAATGGATTATACAGATGGTATCAAGACTTGTATAGCTCAGCAAAATATCTGATCAAATTGAACAACGCAACCATCTAGATCTTATGCTCTCGGTGACCTGTACTTAAAATACCTACTAGGGGCAAGAGAAGTTGTCAAAAGTAAAGAAAAATAGATATACCCGGCAAACTGTATCTTCTCCGGCGATACTACACTCGCTATGATTAAAGATGAAACAGCCGTCGCAGCCACTACCCCCCAAATTGAGCTTGATTTAGTGCAATACCTAACTTCCTCCGAAGTAATCGATAGCTCTTCGCTAAATCTGAGCGAATTCTGATAAAACGCTATCAGAATAACGGAAAGCAAAAATAAGCCGATAGCGAGATATACGAAATTTACCCAAACAAGCTCTGAGGACCAGCTTTCGGACTGAAATGAGCCTGTAGACAAGAATTCCCAAGCCAAAATTGCTGAGAAATATTCGACAGTAATTTGGGTGATCAGCTTTATTGGATAAACAAAAATCAGAACCAGCACCGCCAAAAGTAAACTCAAAAAAACCGTCACGTTATCTTGCAACCCAAAACTTTTTGGCCAATTCGAATGAGCTACCCATATAGAACCAATGGTTAAGGTGCTAAACACAAACGAGGGAATATCTTTTGAAAGCTCGATAAGTTCTCCCGGATTGCGCGGAATCTGATCGATGCTTATTACGAGCATCGTAAACGCGAAAGCAAAGGCCGCATCAACGAATGTTTCAATCCGGATCATGCCTTCACCTCGGAGAATTCTACCTTGATCCTTCCTGCAAGAAGCTAAAAACTGGTCAGTAAGTTTTTCCATTGACCTTGTCCTCTGAATAATCAAATCAAAAACGATCTTGAATACGTATAATACTGGGCAATAAAAGTCTTGAAACCAAAACAATCTACAGACAAACTAAGAGTTTCAAAAATTGAAGACCACAAAATGATTAATTCATTGAAAGAAGAAACAATAATCAAAAAATTGAGCAAAGAGCCGACTGCTCATTTTTTTGTTATCGCGATAGTTATTTTCCTAATTTACGGCATTTCAGCGCTAAATAGCGGTAATTTACTCGAAATAGATCAACGTGAAATTGATGCACGCGTCTTTATGCAAGAGATGGCAAGCGGACAAGAGCTTACGGACGAGCAGCGCGAATATATAGCCTCGAGGTACGTGGAAGAGCAAATTCTGGTCAAGGAAGCAATTGCGATAGGCCTTGATAATGACGCCCGGATTCACGATATGCTAGCGCAAAAAATGAGGCACGTATTAAGCGGCGACGTCATTCACCCTTCGCAAAAAGATTTGGATGATTACTATCGAACAAATATAGAAGCCTATCAAACTCTGCCATTGGTTTCCGTTAACGAAATTGTTTTAAACAGCCGTGATGAAATACCAGACGCCGCACAACAACTTTTAGATCAGGGGGCTAGTGCCAACGAGATTTTAGACTTATCACCAGGCACTGCTGCGCCGCTTCCCAATGTTAACCATATCGATCTTTCCAATATATTTGATCCGGAATTTGCAGACGACGTATTTAACGCTCAAACAAGCGAATGGATTGGTCCATTTTTAAGCAATCGCGGCCAGCATTTTTTAAAGATAACTGAGCGCAGCGAATCAAGGTTACCTCCTTTAGAGGAAATTCTTGACAGGGTTCGTTTGGATTGGATCACCCAGGAAGAAGAAACCAGGCTTCAAGAAGAAATCAATAAACTTTGGGATCAGTACACAATCATTGTTGATAATACCAATGCCAAAGAATACTAAGCAGCTGCTCGTCTTTCTATTTTTAAGCGCAGGAATATTTAACATTTCGACTGCGCATGACATTGACGTAACAGGTGTGGCGCGCGTCCTCCTTTACGAACAGCAATCAAATGAGTATCAACTTTCCATCGTCGATCAACAAGTACCGCCCATATATAACATAGAAAATATTCTTCCTGATCGGTGTGAGAGTCTTGAACCTAGTCGATTCAGTTATAAATTTAGCTGCCAACCGGCTCTAAATATCGACGATAGTATTACTTTCCCGTGGACCTTTGAAGGAGTAGTCGTGATCGCGCAATGGATCGACGGCAGCGACGTTTCAGGTTACTTCCCAGGCGATGGCAACTTCGTCGACGTTCCTCTTTCGCAGTTAAAAGCAGGAGCGGCATCCATTTCCAGTTTAGCGTCAACCTATTTAGAGTTAGGGGCTGAACACATTTTGTTCGGGATCGATCACTTGCTCTTCGTTCTCGGTTTGCTTCTCTTGTTAAAAGGTCTTTGGGTGGTCATCCAAACCATAACAGCTTTCACAGTAGCTCACAGTATTACGCTAGCCTTTGCGGTACTAGGAATCTTCCCGATCCCTAACGCTCCGATAGAGGTGCTAATAGCACTATCGATTGTGCTATTAGCGCGAGAAGTAATCATGGGGCATAAAGGTAAAAAAACTCTAGCCCATTCGAAACCCTGGATAGTCGCCTTTATTTTTGGATTATTTCATGGATTTGGATTTGCCGGCGCACTTGGCGAATTAGGGCTCAGTGACTCAGATATACCGATGGCACTTTTATTTTTTAACCTAGGCGTGGAAGCTGGCCAGATCGCATTCATATTTTTTCTAATAGGCATTAACTTTCTATTTAACAAGCTGATTAAAAATTTAATGCCTAGCATTCAACGTGGTCTGGCTTACGGGCTTGGCGGTATTGCAATGTTTTGGTTTCTGGAGCGCCTACCCGCGTTAGTTTTAATTTCATGAGTAAAAAAAATACGACTGACGTGATTGTTATAGGAGCCGGTTTTGCCGGTATGTATGCCCTTTATAAATTTCGTAAGCTTGGGCTTAGAGTAAGAGTCTATGAAGCTGGAAGCGGAGTTGGTGGAACATGGTTCTGGAATAGATATCCGGGCGCGCGCTGCGATGTAAATAGCCTCGAGTACTCCTATCAGTTCTCCGACGAATTACAACAGGAGTGGAGCTGGTCAGAAAGATACTCTGCTCAACCCGAAATTTTAGAGTATGCCAACCATGTCGCAGACCGTTTCGATTTAACGAAAGATATTCAATTCGATACACGAGTGCTGGCGCTTGAATACGATGAGACTACTAATCTTTGGATTGGAAAAACTGACAAGGAAGATAAATTTGTTACTAAGTTCTGCGTCATGGCGACCGGCTGTCTATCGAAACATAATGTACCGAGCATCGATGGATTAGATCAATTTCAAGGAGAATTGCTGCACACTGGGAAGTGGCCCCATTCGCCAGTAGATTTTAAAGGTAAATCTGTAGGGGTCATAGGCACTGGATCTTCAGCGATTCAGTCAATCCCCATCATTGCGGAGCAAGCAGGCTCCTTAACCGTATTTCAACGCACGCCAAATTTTTCGGTTCCTGCACATAATGCACCAATGGATAAAACCCACGAGGCCAAGGTTAAAGAAAATTACCAGGAATTTCGGGCACAAAATGCAGCGCAACCCGCAGCAATACGCATGACGATAAACCCTGATTCTGCCCTAGATGTTTCTGAAGATGAGAGAGTTTCTGTCTTTGAAAGAAGCTGGCAGGAAGGCGGGCTTCCTTTTGCGGCTAGCTTTAGTGACATAGGGATTAACCTCGATGCTAACGCTACCGCGGTAGACTTCGTGCATCAAAAAATAAGAGGTATCGTTAATGATCCGGAAGTAGCTCAAATGCTTTGCCCCCAGACCGTCATAGGTTGCAAACGATTGTGCGTAGACACAGACTACTACGAGACGTTTAATCGAAAAAATGTCGATCTGGTCGACATCAAAAAAACCCCAATTAAAAATATTACCGAATCCGGCTTAAGAACTAGCGCTGCCGAATATAAGTTTGATTCTCTAGTCCTAGCAACTGGCTTCGACGCAATGACAGGGGCGATACTTTCCATGGACATCAAGGGGCGAGACAATGAACTTCTCGCTGATCGCTGGAAAGCCGGCCCTAAAAATTATCTTGGCTTGACGGTTAATGGGTTCCCTAACCTATTCATGATTACAGGGCCGGGTAGTCCATCAGTGTTGTCGAACATGATCGTTGCTATAGAGCAGCATGTGAATTTTATAGCCAATTTATTAGAATTTATATTGAAAAATGACAAAGAGAAAGTAGAATCCAATCTAAATGCCGAAAACAACTGGGTAGAGCTAGTCAATAATATTGCCGGGCAAACTCTCTATACTTCCGGTTGTAATTCTTGGTATATCGGCGCCAATATCCCAGGTAAGCCTTCCGTTTTTATGCCTTATATTGGTTTCCCAAGTTATGTAGAAAAATGCAATGAAATTGTGAAGGATAGCTACCGTGGTTTCGAATTTTCGTAAATTATCTACAAAATTTATAAATTAACTGTGAACTTCGGCGCACAGCTATTGATTCTGGTACTGTTGATGACAAGATTCACATGGAGGATAAAGCAAATCATTACCTACCATGAATAGTTTATCCTCATCTTTCGCATCCACAGCCTCAATAACTTTTTCTGCCGCTGCAATCATCTCTGAATTAAACGTTTGCCAATCTTTTTCCTGAGAAATTAATTGGTCTTCTAACCCTGACCCGCCGATCTTTAATAGATTGCCTGCACCGATTACTGCTAACGCGGCATTTTTGATCTCTTGCCATTCCGCGTCGGTTTCAAGCTCGTAGCCCCCCCAAATAGTGGCAGTAGTTGGGGTAACAATGGCGTTCATAATTTGCCGCACTGTTAACAAAGGCTGTAATGCGCTTTGATCTTGGGAGAACGCTATACCGCTGGCCAAAAACATTGTTAAACCCATGAATATGTTTGTCTTTTTTACCATTGTATAGTCCCTTGGAATACAGGAATAACTGTTAAAATCTCCGCCACATCATAAACACCTTTCTTTGAAAATACATTGATTTAATTAAACATTTTGTCTTAAATCTGTTTTAATCTTGGTTCGCCCTTGTCTCCTGGAAAGCCACAAAGATGGTTTTGGAGGAAATTACGAAACCAGATACAGTGCTGGAGATAGCAATATGAGATCTACAAAAATCGGATACCGACTAATTTTTACCCTCTTTCTGACCATATTGACAGCCTATGCGAATGCCGATATTTGGGATGAAGTCGAGCATGGGTATGCTGACAATAATGGCGTGAATATCCACTATGCCACCGTCGGTGAGGGGCCTCTCGTCGTTATGATTCACGGCTTTCCTGACTTCTGGTATAGCTGGCGTCATCAAATGGAGGGCCTGAAAGACAATTTTAAGGTCGTCGCAATCGATCAGCGCGGGTATAACTTAAGTGATAAGCCGGAAGGCGAAGAAAATTATAATATGCGTTTTCTTGTCTCTGATGTCGCCGCTGTTATCCAGGATTTAGGTGAAGAAAAAGCAACCATTGTGGGCCACGATTGGGGAGGCATTGTTTCCTGGCAGTTCGCTTTTGCCCTTCCACAAATGGTCGAGAATTTGGTCATCTTAAATCTTCCGCACCCAAATGGTTTAGCGCGAGAACTTGCAAACAATGCTGAGCAGCAACAAAATAGTGGGTATGCGCGAACTTTTATAGCTGGCTCTTCTAGCGATCCAGATATTTTATTTGGCGGCCCCATGACCGCGCAAACTTTAGCCTTTTGGGTAGCGGATCAAGATGCCAGACAGAAGTATGTCGATGCCTTTGAAAAATCCAGCTTTGATGGAATGCTCGCCTACTACAAACAGAATTATCCACGCACGTCGGGCGACACCCCAGAGCCACCCCCAGCGCCACAATTAAATGTTCCCCTGCTAGTCTTTCATGGCTTACAAGACACGGCATTACATTCTGACGGCTTAAACAACACATGGGATTGGAACGACATGGACACCACTATTGTTTCAGCACCTACCGCCAGTCACTTTGTCCAACAAGATGCCGCTGAACTAGTAACAACAACGCTAAAATGGTGGTTAATGGCAAGGGACTAACCTAATCCTATTTTTTAATAACCGTAGCCCAACTATTCAGCGTAGGCAAAAACAAATATATTTAAATTAGTTAACCCGTAACTTAGATTGAGGAATAGTAATGAAGAGAAATTTACTTTGTATATTGAGTTTATTCGTAGGCTCCCAAACATTTGCAGCAGACCCCGCAGCTACTCGAGGAAAAATTGAGCAAGCCCTCGGTGGAAGTGTTCGCGACGCGGCAGAAGTTGCTCGCGACGCTAATAGAAAACCTGGAGAAGTACTGGAGTTTTTTGGCCTTGAAGATGACATGAAAGTTTTAGAAATCTCCCCTGCTACTGGGTACTGGTCAAAGTTTTTAGGGCCTACTCTGTGTGGAAACGGAGGCGAATTAGTGTTCTCTGTTGGCGTAAGCGATAATTTCAAGAATGATGTAATGCCACTAGATGGACTCGAGTGCACCTCAGCAATAAATGATGACATTACTTTGAGAAATCTTCCCGGATTTTCATTTGATGATAGCCAATTTGATATGGTTCTCACATTCTGGAATCTACACAATCCTTCGGTGGAAGGTAGAAAAAATCTTAATGAGGCAGTCTTTAGGGCGTTAAAACCGGGCGGCATCTATGGAGCAGTAGATCATACGCGTCGACACCTTGAGCCTACATCACGCGAGGCAGAAAATGGCCGCCGATTAGACCCGGTTCTGATAATTAAGGAGATGATCGACGTAGGGTTTGAGTTCGTTGACTTTAGCCCAATGCATTACCATCCCGAGGATGACTTATCTAAAGAGGTGGGCACACCGGGAGTCAGAGGTAGTACCGACCGTTTCACAATGAAATTCCGAAAACCATAAATGAAACATTTAAAAAGGGAGACGCGCGCTCCCTTTTTAATTAAATCACTGCCAAAGAAAAATTTACTATGACGTCAATAATTTATCCCACGACCAACCTAAAACAAGTAGAGCAACTTAATATAGTTAAAGGCGAAGGCATATATGTCTATGATGATGCCGGGAACCAATATTTGGAAGGACTCGCGGGACTTTGGTGTGCATCTTTGGGATATGGAAACGAAGAGCTTATCGATGCGATTACGACTCAACTTAAGACCCTGTCCTACTCGCATATGTTTGGAGGGCGCACCCATAAAATAGTTATGCAGCTCGCCGAAAAATTAAGCTCTATGATTCCGATTGAAAACCCTAGGATATTTTTTGCAAATTCTGGGAGTGAAGCAAACGACTCGCATATCAAAATGTTGCGATATTATTTTAACGTCACAGGGGAGCCCAAAAAGAAAAAAATAATTGCTCTAGAGAATGCGTACCATGGGATAACGGTTGCAGCTGCGGCTCTCACTGGATTGCCAGCGAATCACACACATTTTGACTTACCCGTCGAGCACCTTGGCATTCTTAGAGCTGATTCACCTCATTATTATCGAGGAAGAAAAGACAATGAGAGTGAGCGTGAGTTTTGTGATCGTATTATTCAAAACTTAGAAAACCTAATTTTAAGAGAGGGGCCGGAAACTATAGCAGCATTTGTTGCGGAGCCTATTGGAGGAGCTGGGGGAGTGGTTGTAGCTCCAGAAAATTATTTCCCAGAGGTAGAAAATCTCCTTACCAAATACGATATTATGATGTGGAGCGACGAGGTTATTTGCGGTTTTGGTAGAACTGGAAAAGATTTTGGCTGCAATACCATGAGATTTAAACCCCAACTACTCACAATAGCCAAACAATTATCTTCTGCCTACCTGCCAATAAGCGCGAGTGTTATACCCGAATACATGTACGAAGCCATGGTAGAGCCCAGCGCCAAAGTGGGAGTATTTGGTCATGGTTATACCTACACCGGTCACCCAGCGGCCTGCGCTGCTGCTTTAAAAACTCTAGAAATTTATAAGCGAGACAATCTGTTCAATCACGCTTCGAAGATGGGCGTTTATTTGCAACAAAGGCTAGAAGAGTTTGCTACTCATGCCCTGGTAGGAGAGGTTAGGGGCCGAGGGCTGTTAGGTGCGATTGAACTAGTAGCAAATAAAAAGACAGGGCAAGGATTTGATGACGCTTCTGTCGGCGCTTATGCAAAGCAAGCCTGCCAAGATAATGGATTATTAATCCGAGCGGTTGGAGGAAACTCTATCGCCTTTTGCCCTCCACTAATCATTAATACCGAACAAATAGATGAAATGATAGATAAATTTAGTAAAGCGCTACAGCAAACTCTTGATTATTGTTTTGCTGAAGACCTACTTGTTAATTAGAACCCCAAAAAAGAGTAACGCCATGCCCGCCAAACATAAAACAACCATTATTTTCTTTGCTCTCTCGATTTTAACAAGCTGTGGTCAAGACAATTCCGAGCCTTCTTCAAATAAAAATCAAATTGTTGATTTAGTGTTAACCAACGGTAAGGTATTAGTCCTTGATAATGCGTTTTCTATTCATGACACATTAGTAGTCAATGAGGGGCGAATTATAACAACTGGTGCAGCGGGCTTAGCCGCAGAATATTTGGCCGAGGAAGTCATAGATCTAGGTGGCAAAGTTGTGATGCCGGGTTTCAATGACTCGCATACACATATACGTGGCCGGCCTCAACGCTATATTGAACTGGGCGACGTTACCTCGATAGTAGAAATTCAGGATCTAATTCGCGACAAAATTTCAGAAATAGGAGAAGGCGAATGGATCACCGGTTATGGCTGGTCGGAAGATGAACTCGATGAAGGAAGAAGGCCTCTGCGCAGTGATTTAGATTTAGCGGCGCCAAAAAACCCAGTAATTCTTACAAGAGCCGGTGGGCACAGTGCGGTTGCAAACAGTCTTGGCCTCGATCTTGCTGACGTTACCCTAGAGACGCCTCAACCCGATGGGGGAGTTATAGAAAGAGGAGACGATGGAGAACTTAACGGCGTAATTCGAGAACGCCAAGAGATAGTTAGCAGGCTCGTTCCAGAATCAACTTACGATGAAATAATCACTAGCCTTGAAATAAATTTAAACGACTTACTCCGCTTAGGGATAACCTCCATTACTGATGCATCTAAGCCTCCTAGTCAATTCGCTATGTGGGAAGAGCTATATGCGAATGCAAAACTTCCACTACCCCGTTCCCAAGTGCAATTCCAATGGTTCGACGTTGATGGGATTAACGAAGTAAAAGCCCGCGTCGGCGACGGGACAGAATTTTTAAAAGTTGGGCCAATAAAGGTTTTTGCCGATGGCGGGTTTACTGGCCCAGCAGCATACACTCTCGAGCCATATAGAAACCAAGGTGAATACCGTGGTTACCTAAATATGCCAGAACAGGAATTAGTTGAACATCTTAACGAGATACATGATGCGGGTTGGCAAATGGGCATACATGCAATTGGCGATGCCGCGATTGTTTTAGTTGTAAATACGCTCGCCGACGCTCTTGAGCGCAACCCCAGGGAAGACCATCGCCATTATCTAAACCATTTCTCGATGAGGCCGCCAGAACTAACAATGGAACTTATGGCGGAGCACCAAATTCATATCACCCAGCAACCAAATTTCACTTACACTCTGGAAGGCCGATACTCTGAAAATCTTGATGGGTGGAGGCTACAGCATAACAATCCATTAAGGTCCCCCATGGATCATGGGATAACGGTCGCAATCTCAAGCGATATTTTACCGATCGGACCTATGGTCGGAATTTATGCTGCAGTATCTCGCAAAGGCATGACCGGCAACCTTTATGGGCCAGATGAAGCAATTACTCGAGAGGAAGCGATAAGGGCTTATACCGCATCAGGCGCCTTTTTAAATTTCGAAGAAAATCTGAAGGGATCGCTAGAACCTGGGAAATTTGCTGACATGATTGTCCTTTCTGAAGATATTCTGACCGTCGATGAAGAAAGGATAATGGATATAGTCATTGAACAAACTTATGTGAATGGTGAGTTAGTTTACAGTCACGAGTAAAATACAAAATATTGATTTTCAAAAACTTGGACCTCAGAGAAAATTGAACCGACCTATAAGCCTTATATTTTTTTATCTGCTAGTTACAACAACTCATAGTGCAGAAAACCCTGACCTTACACTTGAAACAAAAGATGGCTGGGCGATTCATATTTATAGTCAAGTAAGCCCAATTCAAATAAACCATATGCATAGCTGGCACGTAGAAATTAAGAGCGCTCACTCTCTTCCAGTAACCAATGCTTCAGTGTCTATCCAAGGGGGGATGCCCGAGCACGACCATGGATTACCTACGCAACCAAGAGTTATTGAAGAAATAAAACCAGGAACTTATCTACTTCAAGGCGTGAGATTTCATATGCCAGGAAAATGGCGAATTACCATTTCTATAGAAACTGAATCTAAACAGACTATCGAAAATCTGGAATTCATTTTGTGAAAAAAATTGCACTTATCTTTTTTGCAAGCGGCATCATTGCTTATGCACTACAAGAATTCCCAATATTAGGAGGGCCTCAAACGTGGTCGTTGTCCCAGATCAACCTCTTAAAATCACTCTCTTTAAGCACACTTCCAGAACTTCCGCTCGACCCAAGTAATCAAGTAGCCGAAGATGACAACGCAGCTGAATTTGGACACGCACTTTTTTTCGATGTTCGTTTAAGCGGCAACAATAACGTCGCTTGCGCGACCTGCCATCAACCAGAAAAAATGTTCACAGACGGGCTAACATTAGCTATAGGAAGTACGATCGGCACACGTCATACGCCAAGCCTCGTTGGTGTAGCACATAGCCCATGGTTATACTGGGACGGAAGAAAAGACAGCCAATGGGCACAAGCGCTGTCTCCCCTAGAAGCTTCTCACGAACATAACACTAATAGGTTCGATGTGGCCCGCTTGATTAGCAATGACGAATACTATGCCGAAAAATACACATCAATTTTTGGCAGCCTTCCAAAAATTCTTAAAAAAACTAATGGAACTGCTCCGCTCGAAAATACAGAATCAAAAATCGCGTGGAAAAATCTCAATAAAAATCAACAAATTCAGGTAACTACAGTTTTTGTAAATGTAGGAAAAGCACTCGCCGCTTATCAGCGCAAACTGCTGCCGGGGCGAAGTCGCATTGATGACTACATTGATCAGCTTGCTCAAACGGGCACGCCAACGGAGGAATATTTATCTTCAGAAGAAATAGCCGGCCTAGCACTCTTTATAGGCAAAGCTCAATGCATAACATGTCATAACGGTCCGCTACTAACTAATCATGAATTTCATAATACTGGAGTTCTAACGATTAGCGGTCAGCTTCCTTCAATGGGGCGGTATGATGGTATTCGCTTGGCCCGTGTCGACCCCTTTAATTGCCTAGGCGGGTTTAGTGATGCCGACGATGAAGAATGCGTGGAATTAAGTTTTGCTCGGGACACTAACGACCTTGTAGGAGCACAAAAAACTCCAACTTTAAGGAATATCAAAGAAACTGCCCCGTATATGCACGGCGGACAACTTAAAAATTTGCTAGAAGTTATGGATCACTACAATAGGGCTCCAGTTTCACTTCTAAGTCACAATGAATCAAAACCGCTGGACTTAAGGCCATTTCAACTCCGTCAGCTAGAAGCACTTATGAGCTCATTTAGTGCGCCCCTAGCCACGGAAGAGAAATGGCTTAACCCACCCTAATTAAATTATTCTGGTAACGCAAAAACCCAAACCACACCACCTTGTGGCACAAAAGTACGCGTTCCTCGTTGTTGATCTATTCGAGCGGTCATTCCGGCCGCATCAACACCCCAACCAGACTGCACTGCCACATATTGCTTACCATTTACCGAATAAGTAGAGGGAACACCTATGATCCCCGAATTAGTCCGGAATCGCCAAACCTCTTCGCCGGTGGTCGCATCATGAGCACGAAAAAAACGATCACTGGTACCCCCACTAAAAATCAGGTTACCACCAGTAGTCAAAATACCGCCCCAATTATGAGACTGGAACTCAACAGACCATACTTCCTCCCCGCTATTCATGTCCCAGGCTTGAATCTCACCGATATTGCCTTCCGGATCACGCAAAGTGAACTCTGTTCGGGCCCCGGTATATGAACTACCAGGCATATAAGTAACTTCTCGACCCTCAATAACTCCACAATGATTTTCATTTACGGGGATATAAACTAACCCTGTACCTGGATTGTAAGCAGCTGGGGGCCAATCTTTCCCCCCCCACAACGAAGGACAAAAATCCACGGACTCACCGGTTGCGGGTGTGTGATTTGGGTCATATGAAGGACGACCTGTTTCAGGATCTATACCACTAAAAGCGTTCTGATACACATATGGCTCCGCATCGACGAAGCCAATACGATCAGCATGCCTTTCCAAGGTCCACAAATAACCATTGCGACCTGGATGGACTAACGCATTAAACTCTCGCCCTGCTCTCTCCACAGGCATCAAAATTGGTGTTGATACTTCATCCCAATCCCAAGAACCATTCCAATGATATTGGTGGTGAGCACGAATTTCTCCATTATTCACATCGAGAGCAATAACAGAATTCGTGTAAAGATTGTCACCCGGCCTCTGATCACCTATCCAAGGCCCAGGGTTACCCGTACCAAAATACGCCAACCCAAGTTCGTCGTCATAGTGTCCTGGAATCCATACGGCTGCCCCACCCGTACGCCAAGATTCGCCAGGCCAAGATTCATTTCCAGGCTCACCTGGTCCGGGAACAGTATAAGTTCTCCATGCCTCATCACCTGTCTCGGCATCTAGAGCAACAACGAAGCCTCTAATACCCAACTCGCCACCTGAAGTGCCAACCATGATCTTACCTTCGATGGCTAAGGGGGCCATAGTTATGTAATAGCCAAATGAATTGTCCTGAACCGCCTTATCCCAGACCTTTTCACCGGTCGCAGCGTCAAGAGCTACTACGCGCGCATCCAAGGTAGCCATGTAGACCTTATCACCATAAAGGGCGACACCTCGGTTTGTTCGATGAAACGCTATATAGCTTTCTGGGAGATTATGCTGATATCGCCAAAGTAAGTCGCCCGAGTCGGCTTCAATCGCATAAAGTAAATTCCCTGGTGTGGTAATAAACATAACCCCATCATTTACAATCGGCGGAGATTCATGACCACCCAATACTCCTGTCGAAAAAGTCCACACTGGTTCTAGTTCATCTATATTATTCTCATTAATTTCATCGAGACCGCTGTAACCCCAACCATCTAAAGTACCGCGGTAGGATAACCAATTACTTTCCTCAGGGTTTATTAGACGATCATCAGTAATGGAATTGTAGTTTTCTATTGTTGTCTGCCCTATTACTGCTACTGATAACAAGCAAGATATTAGACTTGTCGTAAAAATACTGATTTGTCTTCTCTGGTGCATAAAAATTCCTCTTATCCCATACTGATTTAACAAATTATCTTCAATAAACTAAACTTAAATTACGATTATTTTAAAATTTAAGATCTACTGACCACTCCACAGATTCATAACCTGAACGCGACTAGGCGTCCAGATACTCCAGTACCACTAACAGCAACGACGATATATTGAGTACCATTAACCATATAAGTCATTGGCGACCCAGTTTGCGGGGCAGGCATTCGGACCGCGCCGATTTCTATGCCTGTAGATTTATCGTAAGCTCTCAACATTGCACGTCTACTTCCATTATTGTCAGTCGTCAATTCTGCCTCCCCAGCGATAACCATCGTCTTGGTCACTAATGTGCCAACTGATGCCCCTTGTCCTGTCCTAGAAATATCAAGATCGGACAGCGCTGGATGATTCGCTATTCTATCTGGTGTTTGACCATGTGGTACCTGCCAAAGAATATCGCCACGCCTTAAATCGATAGCCGTGAGTCTGCCATAAGGAGGCTTAAGTAACGGTAACCGGTCAACTAGTAGATTTCTCGGAGGTGCACCTCGCGATGAAACTGGTCGCTCGCGCTGCGCCGCTGTGAATTCCGTACGTCCTCCTCCCGCAGAAGAGCCGGCTCCTCCAGATGTTCTTGGTCCGGATAAAGCATTCCCCTGTATGTACGCCATATCTGACTGACCTGAGTAAGGTGGCACTACCGCCAAGCTAGTCACGGAACTATTTGAGACGACATACAAGATATTCGTCTCCGGATCGTAAGAACCACCAGGCCAATTTGTTCCGCCTCCTGTCGCTGGAGCCATCAAAGTGCCAAGTGGCCCATCTATATTACTAACCACGGGCGGTGTAAATATTGGACCCATTTTATGCCAGCTCGCCAACTCAATCGCTTTCGCTCTAAGCTCCGGGGTAAAGTCGATAAGGTCGGCTTCTGATACGCCTTGCCTGTCATAAGCTGGCGGTTTAGTTGGGTAAGGTTGTGTTGGAGAATACCATTCTCCTGGGACATCACCGATTTCAACTGGACGCTCTTCGATTGGCCAAATAGGCTCTCCCGTCAATCGGTCGAATACATAAAGGTAGGCCTGCTTCGTTGGTTGAGCTACAATCTTTCGCAATCGACCATCAATAACAACATCTGCCAGAATCGGCGCACAAGGAATATCGTGATCCCAAATCCCATGATGCACTAACTGATAGTGCCACTTCCTTTCACCTGTATTTAGGTCTACCGCTACCAAAGATTCAGAAAACAAATTGTCGCCAGGGCGATAGGCACCATAATAATCACCGGTAGCTGCCTCAACCGGCAGGTAAACAGTTTCTAATTCTAAATCCACAGAAATCTGAGCCCAGACACCAGTATTTCCGGTATATAAACTAGACTCATTTAACCATGATTCATTCCCATACTCGCCAGGCATGGGGATAGTATGGAAAATCCATAACCTCTCACCCGTATGCACATTAAACCCTCGCACATACCCCTTTACATTTTCTCGGCTTCTGGGGTTACCTCCGGTACGGTGCGCTGCACCAATAATAACAACATCGTTTGCTACTATAGGTGTTGAATGCAGTCCAATTTCGCCTGTAATAAGATCTATCTGTTGATCGGCATTCTGTTTTAGATCGACGATTCCGTCTTCGCCGAAAGAAGCCACTTGAGAACCTGTTGATGCATCTAAGGCGATCATTTGATAACCAGGGGTCACATAAATAATGCGCTCTTCATTAGTACTTTCATTTGTCCAATAAGCTAGACCACGACCCGAAAGTTGGCGCGGCGCATATTGACCACGCTCACCTTCATCAAGACTGAACATCCAGAGAATTTCCCCGGTTTCAGCATCCAGTGATACCACTGCCCTTCTGGAACCGGCAGTGGTATAGATTTTTCCATTAACCATTAGCGGGGTTGACTGAAACCTATATTCAGGGCTTGGCCCAAAACTCGCTGCGTCAAAGATCCAAGCGACTTCCAATTCTTTAAAATTAGAAGCATCGATTTGGTCAAGCGCAGAATAACGAGTATGCCCAAGGTCTCCACCATAACTCGGCCACTCCCCGTCTGGAGCACCTAGCTGCGCAGTTACTTCTATTGAAACAAGGGCCAATAATAATAAAACAAATAACCGATTTTTAATCATAGATTTCCTAGTCTTCAGCGCAATTTTATGAGCTCAAACACTTGACGCGACCACATGAGTCTAGCATATTCTTTCAATCGGAAGAGTTAATCTTTACGATTCTTGAAAGAGACATCTTATTGAATTTGAAGTAATATCTATAGTCTTGTACCGTAAAATAGAGCTTAATAAAGAGCCGCACTTAGATGCAAATACAAGCAAAAATGAAATTCCTCCTGCTTTTTACCCTGCTAGCCCTCGGTGCGAGCACTTATGCACAGCAAATAGACCTGTCAAATCAGAATTGGTCTTCAGAAGTGATCCGGGAACGGGGGCAAGCCATTATTCCGCTTTATGATGGCTGGTATCCTAACGAAGACGGGACAAAAACGATCTGCTTTGGTTACTTTAATATGAATACCAAGCAGTCTTTTAATATCCCGATAGGAGAGAATAACTATCTGGAAACTGACTATCCGGGCCTAGACTTAAGTGCGGCAAATATACCCACTCATTTCGACCCTCTCCCTCCAGCCTATCGGCATATCTTTTGTGCATTTTCCGTAACTGTTCCCGAGGGTTTTAACACAAGTCATCGAATTACCTGGCATATTTCAAGCAACAGGTTTGAATTAAGCACGCCGGGGAAAGTTATTCCTCCATATGTCTTGGACGAACCCCGATCTGATGGCCGTGGCGATTTAGCTCCGCTAGTTAAGCTCTCTCCAAATGATCGGGGAGTCCGCGGTCGAACTGGGATACACACAGCAAGTATGATTAATGCATCTGTAGATAAAGCTGTCTCTCTGCGAGCCTGGATAGAGCACCCAGACGAAGAGATTTGGGTTGGGTGGTCCCACCATAGTGGACAAGGAAACGTAGAATTTGATAATAAAGAATATAAAATTCAAACTGATAATAATGAAACAACTGTTGCAGTTAGATTTAGTGAGGCCGGTGAATATGTGATTCGGATGCAAACTATCGATAACATAGCTGCCTTTGAATTTTATTGCTGCCACACTAACGCCTACTTTCATATCAACGTGAGCAACTAAACCAAATGGAGCCGCGCATGATCCAACTAAAAAATATCGTTCAAACTAGTCTCCCAGCTCTTATTCTTGCCATGATTAGCATACAATCAGTTGCGCAAGAAGAGCCAACTTATTCTAAAGACATAGCACCTATACTTCAGGAAAAGTGCGCATCCTGTCATAACCCCGAAGGCATCGGCCCGATGCCCCTGCAAAACTATAGTCAAGTTAAACCGTTCGCCGCTCTAATACACGATCGAACCAGCAAGCGTATTATGCCTCCTTGGCATGTTGATACCGGGATCGGCATCCAGAGCTTTAAAAATGACGCCTCCCTGAGCGAAGCACAAATCGATAAAATAGAAGCCTGGGTGCTAGCGGGAGCCCCTGAAGGCAACCCATCAGAACTCCCAGAACCTATCGACTTCCCCAGCGGCGCGGAATGGCAGTTAGGAGAACAACTTGGACCGCCTGACCTCATCATTAAGTCTTCTCCTTATGATGTGATTGCTAATGGTCAAGACCAATGGTGGCAACCTAGTGTTCCATTTGAGGGATTAAACGATGAGAGGTTTCTGCGCGCTGCAGAATTCAAACCCTCCTATCCGCTTGGTAAAAAAGTTGTGCACCACGGCCATGCTGTACTAGTTCCTGAGGGCGGAGGCCGATCCGTTGCTCTAGCCCGCTATGGTGTTGGTAAATCTTGGGAAATTTTTCCAGATGGAACAGGCATGCGAGTACCAGCAAACGGGAATATCGCTTGGAATCTGCATTATTTTCCAGTTGGGGCTGAAGGAGCAGACGATGTTGTGGAGGTGGGATTATGGTTCTATCCAGAAGGCCAAACGCCAGAAAAGGAGACTATCGGTGAGGCAATGTTCCGTGTAGACGGACTCAAAGGTATGGCTCGTGGACAGGACATTGTGATACCGCCACATGGTTATCAAGTGTTACAAGGTACCCATCGCCTAGATGCACCAGCGGTTATACATAGCTACCGACCTCATCTTCATATGCGAGGTAAAGTTATGACTATGGAAGCAATTTATCCGGACGGTAAAAAAGAAGTTCTGAGCCAGGTAAACAACTACGATCACAATTGGCAAATTGCATATATTTATGAAGACGATGTAAAGCCAATCCTCCCTACTGGTACGATTCTTCAATTTACTTCGGTATTCGATAATACTGCGAACAACCCTATCAACCCCGACCCAGAACAATGGGTGGTATTTGGGCGAAGAGGCGTTGATGAGATGAGTCATGCATGGGTGGGTATAACTTATATTGACGAGGAGCAATACGTGCAAACCGTGGCTGAACGAAGAGTCCAGCAAGAAACTCTTCGAATTCAGTAAATAAAAATACATCTACACTAGGACATCTTAATGCTAACCAGATTGTTATTACTGGCATTTGCAGTATTTTCTCCAATACTATGCGGCCAGCAATTGCAACAAGCAACTTATACTGAGATACAGGCCGAAGCTGGACTGGAGATTTATACGCAAAGTTGCGCCGTGTGTCATTTATCAGATCTTACTGGCTCATTTGAAGCTCCTTCGCTCAATGACATTAGTTTCAAGAATAATTGGGCAAACCGCAGCGTCTTTGAATTATCCGATCTACTGCAACGGACCATGCCACCCCAGTCGCCAGGCTCATTAAACGAGGAAGAATATATCACCGTGATTGCTTACCTGTTGAGTGAAAACGACGTAGGCGCTAGTCAAAGTGACTTACTGATAGCCTCGGCCAATAACGTGGTGTTCGTCGGAGAAGTTAGCTCTGCACTAACTGCTGCAGAACAGCGCACGCCTGTGCCTGGTCGCGCGGGCACCGTACCGAACCCAGGTACCCGAAATTCAATACCAGAGATAGCCACCATCTATCAAACCGATCGCGCAATTACGCGATCTTTTGTACCAATCTCAAATTATCAAAATGTAACAACGAACGAACTCGCTAATCCAGACCCAGCCGATTGGACATACTGGCGCGGCACCCCTCAAAGCCAGGGCTACAGTCAGCTGGATCAAATAAATAAAGAAAATGTATCCGAATTAAGCTTGGCGTGGGTATGGGGCATGGAGCCAGGAAGGAGTCAACCTGCTCCACTGGTACGAAACGGTATAATCTACATCCCTAACTTTGGCAATATTATCCAAGCTATAAATGGGCGAGATGGCACCTTATTATGGGAATACAAAAGAAAATTTAGCGAGAATAACCGTCAGGGTGGGCAATTACGCACTATAGCTATGTGGGAAGATATGATTTATGTAGCGACAACCGATGCTCATTTAGTTGCACTCGATGCTCGTACAGGTGCTGTACGTTGGGACGTCGAGATCGCCGATGAGAATTTAGGTTATTCCAATACCAGCGGACCTATCGTCGCCGATGGGAAAGTTATAAATGGGATCAACGGGTGTACGCGATTTTTTGAAGAAAGCTGCTTTATCACAGGTCATGATGCTGAGACCGGAGAGGAATTATGGCGAACCTATACGATAGCTCAACCCGGGGAATTTGGTGACGAGACCTGGGGTGGCTTACCGCTAGAATTTCGAGGTGGTGGAGACGCTTGGATTACTGGCAGCTGGGACCCTGAGTTAAAGTTAGTTTTCTTCGGAGTCGCTCAAGCGAAACCGTGGATGGCTGCTAGTCGTGGACTTACAACAGAAAACGCAACCCTATACACAAACTCTACCCTAGCAATCGATCCAAATGATGGCCGCATTGTTTGGCATAGACAGCATGTACCAGGAGAGTCTCTGGACATGGATGAAGCATTTGAGCAAGTACTGGTCGATCTTTTCGACGAGCCTTACCTATTAACAATCGGTAAGAGCGGGA
>JAQWTK010000004.1 GCA_029242705.1 Gammaproteobacteria bacterium
CATTGATGCAAAGGCGCAGGAATTATTGAAAGAGTATATAAGCCGTATAGAAATGGATGAGGACGAACCACCTAGAAGTGAACACATCCAGGATTCTCCATTATTTCGATTAGTAAATGAAATTCAGTCCAGGGATAATCAGTAACTTTATTTCCGTATAATCCTTGTAGTCAATTAGATTTCCCTAATTACCAACCTTATTGTTAAGTATTGCCTGAGCTTACGGTGTGTTTGATTCTGCGTTATGGTAAAATCAGTAAGCAAACTATAGATATTTAAGAATTTTCGAGGGTAACTGCTAACATAATTCTTTTTATGCGGAAATGGCTTATGGGAACGTTGTTCAAACCAATTAATTTTCTATCGAAGGTATTAGTTGTTATTAGCATAGTGCTAATAGGCTCGACCCTCGTGCGGGCGGCTGAGTTACCTAATTTTGCGGACTTAGTTGAGCAGAATCGCCCAACTATCGTAGAGATCTCAACTTCTCGGAGGGTGGAAGCAAGATCCCCAGTTGAAGACCAAGAGCTTGAAGAGTTATTGCGTAGACTAAATCCTGACCAAAATCCTGAGCTGGAAATCGAGCGACTTCCTGAAATGCGTCAGCGAGGCGCCGTTGGATCGGGGTTTATTGTTTCAGAGGATGGCTTTGTGATTACTAATAATCATGTGGTTGCAGGAGCAGAAGAAATTCAAGTCCATCTAAATGACCGCCGAGTATTTGAGGCTGAAGTTATAGGGTTAGATGAACCTTCGGATCTCGCTTTGCTAAAAATTGCTACAGAAGGTCTTCCCTATGCCCGCTTTGGTGATTCGGATGCAATTCGTGTAGGAGATTGGGTTTTGGCAATTGGATCTCCATTTGGATTGGAGTTTTCGGCGGCTGCGGGCATTGTTAGCGCCCAAGGTCGATCAATGCCTGGTAGGTCCTCCTACAACTACATGTCTTTTATCCAAACAGATGTCGCTATCAATCAGGGTAATTCCGGGGGTCCGTTATTTAATCTAGAGGGAGAGGTTATAGGGATAAATTCTCAAATCCTTAGCAGTACTGGTGGGTCAAATGGTATTTCTTTTTCAATTCCCAGTAATGTTGCTGAGAATGTGATTAATCAGCTGCGAGAAACTGGGAATGTAGCGAGGGGATTACTTGGTGTGCGCATGCGTGAAGTGGATTACGCACTTGCGGAAATTTTCGAATTGGAAAGACCGCGAGGTGCTTTTGTAGATGAAGTGCAGCCGAACTCACCGGCTTCAATTTCTGATATTAGAAATGAAGATATTATAGTTAAATTTAACGACCATGAAATTGAGTATTATACTGACCTGCCTTTCTATGTCGGGCAGTATAGGCCGGGAACTCAAGCAGAAGTTGTTATATTTCGAAATGGTGAATTTCTTACACAAACAGTAGAGCTTGGTAGTTCACCAACGAATATACAGGCTTCTGTCGTAAGAGAGTCGGCTATGGAGCGTGTTAATCCTTTGGGTTTTCGGGTTTCAGAGTTAAGTGATGAAACCCGGCAAGTAGCAGGAATTTCTGGTGTTCGCATTATTGAAGTTGAGGAAGGGCCAGGTAGAGCCGCCGGTCTTTTAGAAGGTGATGTTATAGTTGCACTAAACAGAAGAGAGGTTGACTCCGCGGAAACTTTTGATGAAATTGCCGCCGAACTACCAGACTTTGGATTCGTGCCAATTCGTATTGTTCGTGAAGGCCAAGGTACTACGATGGCTTTGGAACTTTCTCAATAATATATTCTCGTTTCAATATTTATCGTTATCTAGCATCAGAGTTGACTTGTGTCTGACTTAAGTTACATACGCAATTTTTCTATTATCGCGCATATTGACCATGGCAAGTCGACTTTAGCGGACCGCTTCATTCAACTCTGCGGAGGATTAAGTGATCGCGAAATGGAAGCGCAGATATTAGATAGTCTCGATATTGAGCGAGAACGTGGGATAACTATTAAGGCGCAGAGCGTCACCTTATATTACGATGCGCTAGACGGCGAACGTTATCAGTTAAACTTTATCGATACTCCAGGTCACGTTGACTTTACCTATGAAGTTTCTCGTTCACTGGCGGCTTGCGAAGGTGCTCTACTGGTAGTCGATGCGGGCCAAGGAGTTGAAGCGCAATCGGTGGCAACATGTTATACCGCGATAGAGCAGGGATTAGAGGTTATACCTGTATTAAATAAAATAGATTTACCCCAGGCCGAGCCGGATAGGGTTCGGATGGAAATAGAAGAAATTATTGGTCTTGATGCATCCGATGTCATTTGCGCGAGTGCTAAAACTGGCTTAAGTGTTGACCAAATCCTTGAGGAGATTATTAAAAAAGTACCGCCTCCCGAAGGCGACATAAACGATGATTTGCGCGCGCTAGTTATTGATTCGTGGTTTGATAATTATCTAGGAGTTGTTTCATTAGTTAGAGTAGTAGCGGGTTCTTTAAAAAAAGGAAATAAAATCATAGCCAAGTCGATAGGGAAAGCACACGTGGTTGATAGCGTTGGAGTATTTACTCCGAAACGTAAAGAGCTTGATGCATTAAGTGCCGGTGAGGTTGGGTTTGTCGTAGCGGGGATAAAAGAGATACACGGGGCACCAGTTGGGGATACAATTACGCTTTCGAGTAGTCCCGAAGTCGATTCCTTGGCCGGATTCCGCCATATCCAACCTCAAGTATACGCGGGCCTATTCCCAGTTTCTTCTGATGATTTTGAAAATTTCCGTGACGCGTTATCAAAACTCACGCTTAATGATGCCTCGCTGTATTATGAGCCGGAGAATTCTGATGCTTTGGGGTTTGGTTTTCGATGCGGGTTTTTGGGGATGCTACATATGGAAATAATTCAAGAGCGCTTGGAAAGAGAATACAATCTCTCTTTGATAACAACGGCACCTACCGTTATTTATGAGGTGGCGCTTGATAATGGAAAAGTGATAAAAGTGGATAGCCCGTCGCGCCTTCCGCCCGTAAACAATATTGAAGAGACACGTGAGCCTATAGTATTGGCAAATATACTTGTCCCTCAAGAGCACCTTGGTAATGTTATAACCTTGTGCGTTGGAAAAAGAGGGGTTCAAAAAGATATGCAGTTCATAGGTAATCAAGTATCGTTAAATTATGAGATACCTATGAATGAAGTTGTATTAGATTTTTTTGATCGTTTAAAGTCGGTCAGTCGCGGATATGCGTCTTTGGATTATCAGTTTACTCGATTTGAGAAGTCTGATTTAGTGCGTTTAGACATATTGATCAATGGAGATAAAGTCGATGCGCTAGCATTGATTGTTCATCGAGACCATGCGACATCTAAGGGTAGATTGTTGACTGAAAAAATGAAAGAGCTTATTCCTCGCCAGCTCTATGATGTTGCTATTCAGGCCGCGATTGGTGGACAAATTATTTCGAGGCAAACAGTCAAAGCGCTTCGGAAAAATGTTACTGCAAAATGCTATGGCGGAGACATAACTCGAAAGAAAAAATTATTAGAAAAACAAAAAGCAGGGAAAAAGCGGATGAAGAAGGTGGGTAACGTTGAGGTTCCTCAGGAAGCTTTTCTAGCAGTGCTAAAGGTGGATTCGTAAAGCTATGGATATAGATTTTTCATTAGTACTAGTATCACTTGTTGGTCTATGCGGAGGACTTTGGCTTCTCGATAGTCTGTTAATTAAGAAAACCAGGCTAGCAGCTATCCAGGATTTTAAACAGACCAAAATTAGGGGGCGTACTCAAGAAGAAACTGATTTTGCGTTAGCTGAGCTGGAGAAAGAACCCCTTGTTATTGAATACGCTAAGTCATTTTTTCCTGTGCTGTTTCTCGTATTAATATTGCGCTCCTTTCTTATAGAGCCATTTCAAATTCCAACAGGGTCAATGATCCCTACTCTAAATATAGGGGATTTTATTATAGTTAATAAATATGCATATGGTTTACGTTTGCCAGTAATTGGCACCAAGATAATGGATGTTGATGACCCGAAAAGGGGTGAAGTGATGGTGTTCATTCCTCCTCATGAGAATAAATACTACATTAAGCGTGTAATAGGGTTGCCCGGTGATACGATTAGGTATGAAGATAAAAGTCTGTATATAAATGGTGAGTTAGTAAACAAGGAATATATCGAAGACATTATAGTCGGAACGAGCATTGGTGAGCTTTCAGGAACTCTTTCTACGGAAGTCATTGGAGGGGTTAGTCACCCTACCCAACACATAGATGCTGCATTAGGACGACGATTGAGGACAACGTGGGTGGTGCCTAATGGGCATTATTTTATGATGGGCGATAATAGAGACAACAGCGCTGATAGTCGCGAATGGGGGACTGTTTCTGAAGAAAAAATCGTTGGTAAAGCTATTGCTGTATGGATGCATAAAAAGCCTGGTCTTAATTTTCCCACTTTTTACCAAAACAGAATGATAAACTAGTTAATTTATAGTTAATTCGACGCTGAGAGTTGAAATATTTTTTAGATGAAAAACCATATAGACAAACTTCAAAAAGTTTTAAACTATGACTTTTCTGATATAGGTTTGCTCAAACTTGCATTAACTCATCGCAGCGCTAATAAAATTAACAATGAGCGCCTAGAGTTTTTGGGAGATTCATTATTAGGCTATATCATAGCAGAGGCCTTATACAATAAATTCCCAACTGCGGCAGAAGGTGAACTTAGTCTCATTCGCGCAACCTTTGTAAATAACGAGAATTTAGCGGATATCGCTCGTCAAATAGGCTTGGGTGAGTTTATTCAGCTAGGGCGGGGGGAATATAAAAGCGGAGGGAACGACCGCGACTCAATTTTGGCCGATGCTATTGAAGCCCTTGCTGCTGCAATGTATTTGGATTCAGGGCTAAACGAATGTAACAGAGTAGTGACTAGCTGGATCGAAACGCGGCTCGATGGATGTATAGTCGAGCGACAAAATAAGGACGCTAAAACTCAATTACAAGAACTTATGCAAGCTAGTGGTTCTGAGCTTCCCGAATATTCGATTGTAAGAATTGAAGGCGAGGTTCATGAACAAATTTTTTACGTGGAATGCAAGGTCGAAGGAGTGAATGAGCCTCAAGTAAGCAGGGGAACAAGTAAGCGCAGCGCCGAGCAGGGAGCTGCTCAAAAAATGCTGCTTGAATTAGAGAGCTTTAATTGAAAAAGGACACGCAATTAACAAAAAGCTATTGCGGTTACGTAGCTATTGTTGGTAAGCCTAATGTGGGCAAATCCACGTTGTTAAACCACCTTCTACGCCAAAAAATCAGCATTACATCTAGAAAGCCTCAAACTACACGGCATCGAATTCTTGGCGTTAACAGTGATGGTCGTTACCAGTGTATTTTTATTGATACGCCAGGGGTGCATGCAACTCAGAAAAAAACGCTCAACCGAATAATGAATGAGGCGGCAGTTAGTGCAATCAACGATGTTGATGCGGTAA
Organism: Gammaproteobacteria bacterium; assembly: GCA_029242705.1. GTDB lineage: Bacteria > Pseudomonadota > Gammaproteobacteria > Pseudomonadales > Pseudohongiellaceae > UBA9145. The sequence goes on from JAQWTK010000004.1 coordinate 5,456, forward strand.
TTTTTTTGGTTGAAAAACTCAACTTTAAGAAAGCAGATCACCAGGTTTTGGAGTTACTTAAAGTTATCAAAAAGCCAGTACTTCTTGTTATTAATAAGGTTGATTTAATTAAAGTAAAAAGCGCATTGCTACCACATATTAAAGAACTTTCAGAATTCTTTGATTTTTCTGAAGTCATTCCGGTGTCTGCGCTTGGTGGACACAATCTAGATTATCTTGAAAAAGTAGTAAAAAAACACCTCCCAGAAGGACCGTTTTTGTTTCCTGAAGATCAGTTTACAGACAGGAGCTTACGGTTTTTTGCATCTGAACTAATCAGGGAAAAAATCACGCGTCAATTAGGCGATGAATTACCTTATGATGTAACGGTGGAAATAGAGAAATTTGTAGAACAAGAGGAGCTAATAGATATTCATGGACTTATTTTGGTTGATAAGAAAGGACAAAAAAAAATTATTATTGGCAAAAATGGGGACAGGTTAAAAAGTATAGGGTCATCTGCCCGACAAGACATGGAAAAAGCTTTTGAGTCTAAAGTAATGTTAAGATTATGGGTGAAAGTGAAAAATGGTTGGGCCGATGATGATCGAGCTTTGCAGAGTTTAGGTTACATGGATTAGTGGCTTAGTTATGCAAATGCGTATCCACTTGCAACCAGCTTACGTGCTATTTAGCCAACCCTTTCAAAACACAAGTGTAATGGTAGATTTTTTTACTCTTGAATTTGGGCGGGTTAGGGGTGTTGCAAAAGGGGCGAGGCGCGAAAAATCTAAATATCGATCATTACTTCAGCCCTTTCATCCTTTACTTATAAATTTTGGCGGGAGAGGTGACGTAAAAACAGTTGGTAATATTGAATCAGGACATGCCTCATTCTCCTTAGCAGGAGATAGGTTGTTCTGCGGCCTTTATTTAAATGAAGTTTTATGTCGCCTCTTACAGAATTTTCAAGAGCATCAGTCGCTATACAGGACCTATCAAGATACCTTGGTAGCCCTCCAGGGGTTTGGAGATATAGAAGTTATTCTTCGTAAATTTGAACTGAATCTATTAGCAGAACTAGGATACGCAATTGATTTTGGGCAAGATTATTTAACGCGTGAACCAATTCAAAAAAATAAGCGCTACCGATTTGTTCCGGATGCTGGGTTCGAGTTAGATAGATCCTTAGAAGCAGATGATCGCATAGAAAATCTTTTCGAAGGTGTTGACCTAATTGCTCTTAAAGATCTTTCCTTTAATGAAAGATCTGCTGTTCGGGCGGCTAAACGTCTCTTGCGACTCGCTTTGCGTATCCACCTTGGGGATAAGCCGTTGCAAAGTCGTAGCTTGTTCACAAACGTTCGTTAAGTTCAGGTTTGTATGAATGCACTCGCTTTCTAGGGAAAGTTATTACGTGTAGAATGCTGTTTTTATTTAATTTACGATTTTTCGATGCCATACCCCACAATTGAAAACCTGATAGGTAATACTCCTTTGGTGCGTTTGCAGCGCTTACCGGGAGATTCTAGTAATAAAATATTAGTGAAATTGGAAGGAAATAATCCTGCGGGATCAGTTAAGGATCGTCCTGCTTTGAGTATGATTCAGCAAGCTGAGTCAAGAGGAGAAATTATGGCTGGAGATAAACTCATCGAGGCAACTAGCGGGAATACAGGGATTGCATTGGCGATGGTTGCGGCTATCAAGGGCTATAAGATGACACTTATTATGCCAGATAACCTAAGCGAGGAACGAAAGGCTTCTATGGTTGCATATGGTGCGGAACTTATTTTGGTGTCGGAACAAGAAGGCATGGAAGGAGCTAGGGACCTTGCAAAACAATTAGAAGAAGAAGGTCGCGGCAAGGTCCTGGATCAGTTCGCAAATCAGGATAACCCTAGTTCGCACTATATGCTAACTGGCCCTGAAATTTGGCTAGATACAAACGGGGAAATCACTCACTTTGTTAGCTCTATGGGAACAACTGGTACTATAATGGGTGTTTCTCGTTACCTAAAAGAACAGAGATCGGATATCAAGGTAGTTGGGTTGCAGCCAAGAGAAGGCTCTCGAATTGCTGGAATTAGAAGATGGCCTGAAGAATATTTGCCGAAAATATTTGATCGCAATCGACTTGACGAGATTATTGATATTGATCAACAGGATGCGGAAGAAACGATGCGAGCACTTGCTGCGCAGGAGGGAATATTTTGTGGCGTATCTTCTGGTGGTTCCGTTTTTGCAGCACTTGAGATCGCAAAGCACGTGGAAAATGCAACCATTGTCGCTATTATATGTGACAGAGGTGATCGCTATTTATCTACCGGCGTGTTTTCAAAGTAATTTAAATTTTCGAGCGCATCAGATGATAATAACCATTGAGTAAGCGCTTGTATCGCCGGAAAAACTTACCAGAACAAGCAGTTGAAATTGCTATTACTGGTATTAGTCACGAAGGCCGTGGTATCGGCCATATTAACGGCAAAGTTGCGTTCGTAGATGGCGCATTGCCTAACGAAGTTATTAAAGCGAAATATCAACGTAATCGAAGTCAATTTTCTGAGTTAAAAACCCTAGAAGTAATTAAAGCCGCAAGCGAGAGGGTAAAGCCACCTTGTGATTATTCCGAAGCTTGTGGCGGATGTTCTTTGCAGCATTGGCAGAGTGGTGCGCAATTATCCTTCAAAGAAGACATGCTGATAGATCAATTAAATCGTATAGCGAATATTCAATCTGTAGATTTTGAGATATTACCTCAACTCCAAGCCCACACATTAGGTTATAGGCGAAAAGCTCGCCTGGCTGTTCGAAATGTTGTGAAGAAAGGGGGCGTGTTGGTTGGTTTTAGAGAAAAAAATAGCGGTTTTGTTATGGATATGAAAGGCTGTGAAGTGCTAGTCGAAGAGGTTAGCTGTTTGTTAGAACCACTTAGAAGCCTCATTACATCGCTTGATGGGCTAGAGGAAATCCCACAAATAGAAGTAGCAGTTGGTGAATTAGGCCCAGAAAAAGAATCGGGAAAGATAGTGGCACTAATTCTTCGTCATTTAAAAAACTTGAGTGAGACAGATTTAAAATGCTTGTTAAAATTTGCTGAACGGTTTGAGGTAGAGCTTTATTTGCAATCTGGAGGTATGGAGACTGTTGAGAAATTCTTTCCCTCCGATGATCACGAAAGATTATATTACTATCTGCCGGATTACGACTTAAAGATGGGATTTCATCCTCTGGACTTTACGCAAATCAATGGCGAGCTGAATACTATGATAATAGACCTAGCAATAGGTCTGCTCGATTTAGATCAAGCCGACTCAGTTTTAGATTTGTTCTGTGGGTTAGGTAATTTTACGCTTCCGGTGGCTCGGAAAGCTGGAGCTGTAGTAGGTATTGAAGGGAGTTGCGAAATGGTTGAGCGGGCGCGAGAGAATGCTCAGAACAACGCAGTAGTGAATGCGGAATTTCACTCAGCTGACCTATATAAGTCGTTGGGACAGGATTCATGGTTATCAAAAAATTATAACAAAATTATTTTGGATCCGCCAAGATCAGGTGCGTTAGAAATTATTCCTTTTTTGTTAAAAATGAATCCCGAAAAAATATTATATATTTCTTGTAATCCAGCTACTTTGGCGAGGGATACTGCAGAACTTATAAGCGGGGGTTACAAGCTAAAATCTGCCGGTGTAATGGATATGTTTCCACATACGAGCCACGTCGAATCAATCGCGGAATTTGTACTTAGGTAATAAAAAATTACGGTAAGAACTTTATGGAAAATCATTTGTTTGAAAAAGAGCCAGCAATCAAAAAATTATTGCTATTGATGTCTATGCTCAGGGATAAAGATTATGGTTGTCCATGGGATATAGAACAAACTATTAAATCTTTGATACCTCATACTATAGAAGAGGTCTACGAAGTAGTTGATGCTATGGATAAAAATAATATGGATGAGCTGGTCGATGAGTTAGGGGATTTGCTTTTGCAGGTTGTTTTTTATGCGCAAATTGCAAATGAAAATGGGGCTTTTGATTTTAATGATGTCGCTAATGCGATTAGCAACAAACTTATTCGGCGTCATCCCCATGTTTTTCCAGAAGGGAGATTGGAAAATTTTGGTAAAAATGTGGATATTTCTTCGGAACAAGTAGCTAAAAATTGGGATTTGATCAAGAAAAATGAGAAAAAAAAATAAGCTTGAAAAAGGTGATCAAAATACCTCAACGAGTGTGCTCGACGATGTTCCTAGAGCTCTACCCGCTTTGGATAGAAGCAAAAAGTTACAAATAAAAGCCTGCAGCATAGGATTTGATTGGAAAAATTTGACTCCAGTTATCGCAAAACTTAAAGAAGAAATTGTTGAGCTAGAAGAAGCTATCGCTAAAAGTGATAATGAACAAATGACAGCGGAATTGGGCGACGTGCTTTTCAGTGCCGTAAATGTTGCGCGACATATTAAGGTTGATCCTGAAATAGCATTAAGATCTGCAAATGCGCGATTTGAGACTAGATTTAAGTGGATCGAAAATAGATTGAAAGAAAGGAACAAGTTGATTGAAGAGTTGCAATTAAACGAATTGGATAAACTTTGGAGCCAAGCAAAAAATAACGGCTTATAGTTACCCGCAGGTTCAATGAATTAGGAGGAGATTATAATGCGAATTATTTTACTAGGCGCCCCGGGTGCCGGGAAAGGAACTCAAGCACACTTTATTTGTGAGAAATATAAAATGCCTCAGATCTCAACGGGAGATATGCTTCGCGCTGCGGTAAAGGGGAAAACAGAACTCGGCATGCAAGTCGAAGCGGTTATGTCTTCAGGAGGATTAGTAACTGATGAAATTATCATTGAGCTAGTAAAAGCTCGGATAACTGAAGAAGATTGTGCTAATGGGTTCTTGTTTGATGGTTTTCCTCGAACTATTCCGCAGGCGCAGGCTTTGGTTGATGCTGATGTGCCGATTGATGTCGTATTGGAGATTAGTGTTCCAGATGAAGAGATTGTAAGGCGGCTGAGTGGACGCAGGGTCCACCTAGACTCGGGGCGAGTTTACCATGTTACATTTAATCCGCCACAAGTTAGTGGAAAAGATGATGTAACAGGAGAGAGCTTAATTCAAAGAGAGGATGATAAAGAAGATACGGTTCGTAATAGGTTGAAAGTTTATCACCAACAGACCGAGCCGCTGGTTAAATTTTACGCAGACTTACATCGCGAAAATTATGGAGTGGAAGTTAGAAAAGTAAATGGTGTTTCTGAAGTTAATTTAATTAAAAAAAATATTTTTAGGGCGTTGAACTAATGGCGAATAAATTAACGAATAAATTCTATTGTAGTTAGAAACTTTTTATTTTTAATTTAAAGTCTTACAAAGTAAAAGCTTTATGAAACATGAGTTATTTTTGTAAAATAACTAAAAAAATGAAATAAAGATGGAAGTTTGCAAAAAAATGCTCTTTGTATGTAAATTTTTGCAAAAAAAGGGGAGTTTTCTTAAAGTTTTTTACTTAAGTAGCGAAATAACTTTGTGATAGTCCACGACATGTGGGTTTTTATGTGTTTTAGAAATTATAAATATTTTACTGTTATTAGATGAGTTTAAATAACGAAAAGCGCTTTAGGTAAAATTTAGAAAGATAAAGGTTGATAAGTTCCCTTTACTTGATAGAAGAAAAAGCTGGAAAGACTTGCGAAATTTTAAAGCATAGGAAATAGTTTTCGAAAATTAGTAAACAATATGAAAGGTATTTGATAGAAAGCTAAATACGCCAGGTTAAAATTAAATTTTTAAAAATCTCAGGCATGCTAGGTAGCATTAGCCTAAGTTATTTAAGATGAGAAAAGCGGGAGAAGCTATAAAAGATCAAGAGGGTCTTTAAACGCTTTAACCATTTTCTCTTCTGCACGAAAAGGAAGAGAGCTGTAGCTTCTAAATAAAGGTTAGGAAGCTGGCTCGGATAGCTGCTATTTAGACTAGGATGGTTGAGGGAATACGTAGCTCAGAAGGAAGAAAGCGCTGCTAAGAAAGATGCCGCTTAATAAGAAGCAGCATCTGGAAGGGTGGTAAATGGTAATATTTTAACTCGAAAATCGACGGGGAAAATTATGGCTAAGAAAAAGGTAGCAAAAAAGAAAAAGGCGCCTGCTAAAAAAAAGGTAGCTAAGAAAAAGGTAGCAGTAAAACGTAAAGCAGCTAAAAAAGTTGTTAAGCGTAAAGCTGTAAAGAAAAAAGCAACGAAAAAGAAGGCTGCAAAACGTAAAGCGCCTGCGAGAAAAAAGGTAGCTAAGAAAAAAGCGAAGAAGAAGGTAGCTAAGCGTAAAGCACCTGCTAGAAAGAAGACCGCTAAGAAAAAAGCCAAAAAGAAGACTGTTAAGCGTCGCTCAGCAGCTAAAAAGTCCGCGAAACGCAAGGTTGCCAAGAGAAAGGCGCCCGCTAAGAAGAAGGTAGCAAATAAGAAGGTAGCAAAGAAGAAGGTAGCAAAGAAGAAGGTAGCTAAGAAGAAGGTAGCTAAGAAGAAGGTAGCTAAGAAGAAGGCTAAGAAGAAGGTAGCTAAGCGTAAAGCACCCGCTAAGAAGAAGGCTAAGAAGAAGGTAGCTAAGCGTAAAGCACCTGCTAGAAAGAAGGCTGCTAAGAAGAAGGCTAAGAAGAAGGTAGCTAAGCGTAAAGCACCTGCTAGAAAGAAGGCTGCTAAGAAGAAGGCCAAGAAGAAGGTAGCTAAGCGTAAAGCACCTGCTAGAAAAAAAGCAGCTAAGAAAAAGCCAGCAAAAAGAAAGGCAGTGCGCAGGAAGCGCTAAACCTTAGCTAAAACTGGTGTTAGCCATATAGTCTATAGCTGTTACTGACAGTTATCAGATGACTTCTCGTCACCTAAAATCCCTCTTGACCTCAATCAAGAGGGATTTTTTATTCTGGTAAAGATAAACTCACAATATTATGGATCAGATATTAACTATTGATACTTCGGGCTCTCTCATACGGGTAGCTCTTGCTAACACGAGAGGCTTAATCAGCCACAAGAGCATTCCTTCCAAGCAAGCCTCAAAAAAGATTTTGGTTTTGATAGATGAGATTCTGCGCGATTCGAGGTTCTCGCTAAGAGAGCTTGATTGTATTGGTATCGTAACTGGTCCGGGCTCTTTTACCGGTTTACGAGTAGGCATTGGGATTGCCCAAGGACTGAGTATGGCTCTTCAAATACCCCTCGTTGGTATTTCAATATTAGAGTTATTAGCAAAATCTGCCAGTAAATTAGTGGATAGTGATCATTTTTTAGTCGCCTTAGAAGCTAGAGAGTCTGAGGTCTATATCGGCGCATATAAAGTTAGTTTACATTCGATAGAATTGATTGGGAATGAATTTGTATTGAACTTCATTGAAGGTTCTATTGCTGCCCCGAAACTTTATCTAAGTAAATGGGTCGGGGTCGGTAACGGCTGGAAACACAAGAGAAAACTGGAAAGTAAACTAGGAGTTAGCGTAGAAGATGTTGTTATAGATATCGATTATAACGCTGAAGATTTAATAGAACTGTCTTACCAAAGTAAGAAGGAAGATAAAGCTGAAAGTAGTGGGATATTACTTCCAAATTATGTGAAGGAAGAGTTAGACTACTCTTAATTTATGGTTATTCTACCGGACATAGGCTTTGCTCAAGCTACTGTACTAGGATTTATCCAAGGTCTAACCGAATTTCTTCCAATCTCATCATCAGCTCATCTAATTTTAACTTCAACTTTGTTTGACTGGAGTGACCAGGGGATCACATTTGATGTCTCTCTTCATCTTGGATCCCTGTTTGCTGTATTGATCTATTTTCGTAAAGATTTAAAGGGCCTAAATTTCTGGGGTTTAAGAAGTATTTCGAATAAAGCTCAGTTAGATAATGAGAGATTACTTTGGCTTATTATCATCGCGACAATCCCCGCAGGGTTTGTGGGCTTTGTTTTTGATGACTACATAGAGAAATATACACGTTCAATAATTGTTATAGCTGCGTCTACATTTGTCTTTGCGTTGGTTTTAATGTATGCAGACAAAACGAATCATCGTTCTCGATCGCTGCATGATTTGAGTTGGAAGGAAGCATTATGTATAGGTGCAGCTCAGGCTATAGCTCTTATTCCTGGCACGTCAAGGTCAGGAATAACAATGACGGCTGCATTACTATTAGGGTGTGAGCGTAAATCAGCTGCAAAATTCTCCTTTCTCCTCGCCATACCAATTATTTTGGGAAGCACAATTCTGCGGTTTTCTGAACTTATACACGATTCCCCTAGCCATATCGATTTGTTGCTATTATTTTATGGGGCGCTTATTTCTGGAATTATAGCGTATGGATGCATTCATTATTTTTTAAAACTGATAGATGAAATTGGTTTCCTGCCTTTTGTTATTTATCGAATAATACTAGCCGCGACTTTATTTTTTGTTTATCTCAGCTAATGAATCCGATAAAGATTGCAATAACTTACGGGGGGAAAGAAATTAATGACAAAGAAAAAGAGCTTCAGTCTAGGACCAGGCTACCTATAGTAAATCGTGCTCAACTGTCAGCGGATTTTGTTGATGGTTTTCTGTATTATTCCTCGCAAGGCCTAAGAATTGAGCTTGTTTCAAAAATAAATCAAGGTCCATTATCAGTTTCATTCAATACTTTGGAAAAAAGGGCAAGGGATTCCTTGTTCGGTCAAAATCTGATCAAAGCCCTAGGGATCAACAAGGGAAGACGCCCAAAAATCTTAGATGCGACTGCAGGGTTTGGGACTGATAGTTTTCTAATTGCATGCGCCGGCTCTGAGGTTTCACTTTTCGAGAGAAATACTATTGTTTTTGAATTGTTGCAGGATGGCTTAATAAGGTATTCCTTGATCGGAGCTAAAGAAAACCGTATAGCAAGTCGGATGCGGCTTTATCACATGGATTTTAATGATATAGAATCAAACAACTGGACTCCAGATGTAGTTTATTTAGATCCCATGTTTCCACGTTCGAGTAAAAATTCACTATCCAAAAAACCTATGTACTATATGCAAAAAATTCTAAGTGGAAAAACTGACGAATCTTGTATGTTTGAAATGGCATTAAAAATCGCCAAAAAAAGGGTGGTTGTAAAACGAAGAGCTAACTCTCCAGAAATATCAAAAAGGAAAGTCGATTTCGTTTATAAAGGAAATAGCAATAGGTTCGATGTATACCTAATTTAAAAGTCGGCCTTATTATTTATCCTTGTTAAAATATTTTCATATATTTTTGATAGGAGCTCGATATCAGCAACTTTTACGCATTCATCCATTTTATGGATAGTACGGTTGCTAGGGCCTAATTCTATTACCTGTGAGCCTGAAGGGGCAATAAAGCGCCCGTCTGAAGTTCCCCCCGACGTTGATCTAATCGGCGTTATGCCGGTTACTTCTTCTACACTAGTTGATACTAAATCACTTAGCTCTGGTTGCTCAGTTAAAAAGGCTTCTCCGGAATGATGCCATTGGATTTCATAATTAAAATCACCTTTGTTTAGAAGGGCGCTCACTCGGTTTTTTATGGATTCTGCATTGGTTTCGGTTGAATAACGAAAATTAAAATCAATCTTCAGGCAATCTGGGATTACATTATTTGCCCCGAAGCCCGCATGCGCGTTAGAAATTTGAAAGCTAGTAGGGGGAAAGTTCGAATTTCCATTATCCCATTGTTCTTCTATTAAGCTTTTAAGGATATTTATAGAACTATGGATAGGGTTTGACGCTAGTTCAGGATAAGCAACATGACCTTCCTTTCCAAGAATGTTAAGTTTGGCACTTAAGGAGCCTCGTCGACCAATTTTGATAGTATCTCCGACATTATCAGTGGAGCTAGGTTCTCCAACAAGGCAGTAGTCAATCTGAATTTTTCGTTGCGCAAACTCCTCTACAACTTTCCTAACTCCATTTAGCGCGTCTCCTTCTTCGTCACTAGTTATCAAAAATGCGATTCTAAAATTTGGAGTATAAAACGAAAGAAATCTCTCCACCGCTGTAACCATAGAGGCTAAGCTACCTTTCATGTCGGCAGCTCCACGACCATAAAGGAACCCATCTCGTACTACAGGGGTAAAAGGGTCGCTTGTCCACCTTTCAGAGGGGCCAGGTGGAACGATGTCAGTATGGCCGAGAAATGTAAAGAGAGGCCCGGAGTCGCCTAAAACTGCCCAAAGATTAGAAACTTCATCAAATTGAAAATATTCAATAGAAAATCCTAGTTTAACGAGTCTCTTAGCTATTATTTGCTGACAACCCTTATCCTCTGGAGTAATCGAGGGGATTTCTATTAGCTGTTTTGTTAGTGTTATGGTTTCCGTCATTGCTGGCCTTAATTATGCGAGTGAAGCTCTTCGTTTAGATTTACCGCGCTTTTAATAGGTGCGCATTCAACAGCCCCACTAAGGGAATTTCTTCTAAAAAGCAGATTTTTGATTTCACTTATTTCTTTTGCTTTAGCTATCTTAATTAAGTCGCCCTCTTCGTTTAATAAATTAACCTTTGTTCCTGCCGTGACATAAAGTCCTGCTTCGACGATACAGCCGTCCGCTAATGGAAATCCGATCCCTGCATTTGCGCCAATCAAGCAATTTTCCCCAACTGAAACTAATTCAGTTCCACCGCCAGAAAGGGTTCCCATCGTACTACAACCACCACCAAGATCACTGGAATTTCCCACAATTACACCTGCTGAAATTCGCCCCTCTACCATTGCTGTTCCTTCAGTTCCGGCATTAAAGTTTACGAAACCTTCGTGCATGATTGTGGTTCCTTCTCCAATATACGCTCCAAGCCTGACTCGGCTCGTGTCGGCAATTCTTACTCCTTTTGGTACTACATAGTTTGTCATTTTCGGGAATTTATCTACAGAAATGATGTCGATGCTTTCACATTTTTTTCTAGCATCTAATTGCCTTTCTGAAAGGTCCTCTACATCTATAGCGCCTTGATTAGTCCATGCAATATTTTTCAGCACTCCAAATATACCATCCAAGTTAATTGTATTGGGCTTGACGAGTCGATGAGACAATAGGTGCAGTTTAAGAAAGGCTTGCGGAATATTTGTTGGAGGATTGTCTTCTACTTGAAGTGTTAGTATTGGATTTTCACTTTTCAGCACTTCACTAATAACGCTAACTTGTTCAGTAAATTCCTGAGTTTTTACTAGGTCGTTTATTTTCTGGATATAGTTATGGTCTTTTGTTGTTTGTAGCTGCAAATAACCATTCTCAAGTCCTCCTAAATTTTCAAAAAGCTCAACTATTTTGAGCACCTCGGAATTGCAAGGGCTCAATCGAGGAAATGGGTAGTAGACCTCTATTATTTCACCTTTTATGTTCTTTGTTGCTATACCAAAGGCATAACTATGGAGGGAGTTGTTCATTCATTTTTCCTATAGGTCAATGATTTATAGATTTTTGAAGGGCCGCTATGTCACATCCTATCACCCATTGATCATTAATTTCGAATATAGGTCTTTTTATAATGCTAGGATTATTTTGCATTAGGCTCATTAATTCTTCTCTTTCTAATGATTTTTTCAATCTTTCTGGCAATTTTCTCCAGGTCGTTCCACGAGTATTTATGAGAATTTTTCGCGGAAATTGATTTAAAAGCTTTTTAGCTAGGGATTCATCGCAGCCCGCTTTTTTGTAATCATGAAAATGATAATCGATATTCTCTTTTTTAAGCCATGACTGAGCTTTTTTGATTTTGTCACAATTATAAATTCCATATAGTTTCACCATTTAGAATTCTCCTAGGGCGCTAGTTGGCTTTCCAGTTCGGTAGTAATTTCTAAACTTAATTTTTCTATCAGGTCGCGTTTCTCTATACTTTTCCCGTGCTTGTCGGTTACAAAGAATAAGTCTTCAACCCTCTCTCCTAAAGTGGTAATTCGAGCGTCGTTTATTTTTATATTATTCATTGCTAGTACTTTTCCAACGCGAGCTAGCACTCCGGGTTGATCTGGACAGTTAATTTCTAGCATTGAATAATTTTTTTCTGTTGAATTGATAAGTTCAACTTCGATAGATTTTGCAAAATATTTCTTTTTTCTTGATTGGCGAAATCTAGGAACTAAGAGTGCTTTATCTCCTAACGTTAAATACTCCTTCAGTAGGATGATGATTTCTTTGTGTCTTTTCGGGTCATTTCCGACCGGCAGCCCAGAGCTCTCTAGTACCGTAAAAGTATCCATGCAATAACCATGCGATGATGTGAATATTCGAGCTTCTTGAATATTTAAATTTAGTTTTTCGAATGCAGCGGTAGATTGTGCGAATAAATAATCAGCATTCTGAGTATAAAGAAAAATTTGTGTTGCTCCTTCGCTGGCATCGCTTTCATTGATGTCTTGCACTAGTATTAAAGGACCTTCTTTATCGAGGTTGAAAATTCCTTTGGTGTGCCAAATAATATTTGACGTTGATTCTCGAACGAAATATTCGTCATCAGCAAACCTCCATATGTTATCTACTTCATTTTTCGAAAATCCATTTTCTTGTAAATATTTTAACGCTGATTGTTTCTTATCTAATATTCGTTCTTTGCGATTAACGGGCTTTTCTAGCCCTAATCTAAGTGCTCGTCTAGTGTTCTGATATAGTTGGCGCAGTAACGTAGCTCTCCAGCTATTCCACAATTCGGGATTTGTGGCGCAAATATCTGCTACGGTCATAACATATAGGTAATCTAAATGTAATTTATCTCCCATTTGGATAGCGAATTCTCGGATTACGTCCGGATCATTAGTGTCTTTCCTCTGTGCTGTCATTGACATGATAAGATGCTTGTCAACTAACCATGAAACCAGTTTGGTGTCCCATTCACTTAGATGATGACGCTCACAGAAATTAGTTGCATCGACTTTTCCTAATTTTGAGTGATCTCCGCCGCGACCTTTTGCGATATCATGGTACAGACCAGCTATATAGAGAAGCTCAACCTTTGGCAGGCTTTTAAAAATATGGGCTGCTACGGGAAAAGTTTCGATTGCTTTTGGTAGTCGGAATTTACGCATATTCTCAATTACTTGTAGGGTATGCGCGTCAACAGTATACATATGGAAAAGATCATGCTGCATTTGGCCACTGATCCTTCCAAATTCTGGTAAATAACGGCCCAATATGCCATACCGTGCCATTCTGCTAAGCTGCAAACTCATGTGATTTTGTGTTCGGAGCAGCCTAATAAATAGATTAATGTTATTGGTGTCGCTACGAAAATTATCATTAATGAGATGTCTATTGTCGCGAAGTAAACGAATAGTAGACGCATGTATTCCTTTTATCTGCGGGTTGTCACCCATCAGCACAAAAATTTCTAGTAACGCAGAAGGTGTTTGTGTGAATACATTTGGATTTATAACTTCGATATAGTTATTGCATATTTGGAAGCGAGGATTCAATGGTTTGATTCTTCTTCTTTCGCCACTACGTAATATAATCTCGTCGAAATATTGAAGAAGGACGTCATTTAATTCACGTAGATTAGCAACTTCACGGTAATAGTGTTTCATCAACTTTTCGATGCCTAAACTTTTCTCGTCACTTTTATAACCTAAGAGTTGCGAGAGCTCCTTTTGCTTATCAAATAGAAGTCTATCTTCGCTCCGATCTTGTAAGTAGTGGAGGCCGTATCTTACCTTCCAGAGAAATTGCTGGCCTTTATTGATCATGCTTTCTTCAGGCTCTTTCAGAAACCCAAGTTTTACCAAGTCGCTAAATGAGCTTGTGCCAAAATATCTTCTGCATATCCATGCAATAGTTTGAATATCTCTTAACCCTCCTGGGGAGGTTTTAACATTTGGTTCTAAGGCATAATCTACATCATGATATTTTTGGTGACGAATAATTTGCTCATCAATTTTTGCGCGGACAAACTTTTTGATTGGCCAGACTCTCTTGCTGCTTGTCGTTTTAATCATCAATTGGTACAAATCATTTGGTCCAGTCAACATGCGAGATTCCATTAACGAGGTTGCGATAGTTATATCTTTTATCGCTTCTTGCTTACATTGGCGAATCGAGCGCACGCTATGGAAGGGTTCTAAGCCTATATCCCAGAGCATAGTCAGGAATGAGCTAATGTAGTCCTTATATTTTGTGTTTCGGGCCTTGCGAGTGAGGATGAGTAAATCTATGTCTGAGTATGGCATCAGCTCGCCTCGGCCATAACCTCCCACTGCAATTAAGCTTATGTCGTTGGTGTCAGGCCAGTTTATAGCGTTCCAAGCTAACCTTAAAATTTCATCTACAACCCAAGCGCGACCCGCAACGATTTGGGTAATATCTTTGTCTTGTTCGTAGCGAGTATTGAGTATTACTGAGGACTCTCTAGCAGTTTTTCTTAATAAAGGAATGGGGCTCCCGGCGTTTTTTATTTCTCTTCGGAGTTTTTTATAGTCAAGTAGTTCTGGGTCCGCAATTAAATTTGTGGTTGACTTTTGTTGAATCGGTTGAGAATAGAGTTCGCTCACAATTTTTCATCAGAACGAAGAGTCAGTACTTCGCAGCCATTATTGGTGACAGCTAAGGTATGCTCCCATTGAGCAGATAGACGCCTATCTTTCGTTGTAACGGTCCAACCGTCTTTTTTTGATAATTTTGTGTATCTAGTACCCGCATTTAACATTGGTTCTATTGTAAAAGTCATTCCTTCTAAAATCTCTATACCAGTTTTAGGTTTTCCATAGTGCAGTACTTGAGGTTCTTCGTGAAATACTCTGCCTATACCGTGACCGCAGTATTCTCGAACAATAGAATAGTTATGCATTTCACCATGTTTTTGAATGATGTGCCCGATGTCACCTAGCGTAACTCCGGGCTTAACAATATCAATCGCTTTATAGAGACATTCTTGGGTTATTTTGACTAGGCGGTCTGCATGCTCAGGAGTTTTCCCCACTAAAAACATTTTACTTGTATCGCCATGATACCCATCTTTAATTACGGTGATATCAATATTAATGATATCGCCAGACTTTAAGGTTTTGCTGTCATTTGGAATTCCATGACAGATAACATGATTGATTGAGGTGCAAATAGATTTTGGGAAGTTGTTGTAATTAAGAGGAGCTGGGATTGCATCTTGGACTGTGACAATGAATTCATGGCATATACGATCTAATTCTCCCGTACTAATTCCTGGTTTGACGTATTGTTCGATCATCTCTAAAACCTCCGCTGCTAACCTGCCGGCCAGCCGCATCTTCGCTATTTCTTCTGGGGTTTTAATGTGAATCGTCATGTTAAAAAGCAGGTGGTTGATTGTACGTCGGGGTTTTAGTTTCCTATTTTAAATCAGTAGCTCTGTCGAGGACAGAGAAAGCGTATATTCTATATACATTTACTGTGTAAGTGATGCGCGCGGTTTACTATCTATAGTAATTGCTTTCGAAAACCAGCGGATTATGGTATAAAACGCCCGCTTTGCGGTCTACTCCTATGGTGGATTATATCGTTTGGCAACTAAAATAATGTCGCACATGCACCGTCACATGCTATCTGGGTGCCCTGAAAAGGGTTGATACATGGGGTGCGTGGAGGCCTAACCCGACTTATAAAGGTACAACAATGACTGTAAGTATGAAAGAAATGCTCCAGGCAGGAGTACATTTCGGCCACCAGTGTCGTTACTGGAATCCAAAAATGGAGCCCTATATTTTTGGCTCTCGCAATAAAATTCACATAATTAATTTGGAACATACTGTTCCCGCCATGAACTCAGCTGTGCAGCAGATCGCTGATCTTGCAGAGAAAAAGAAGAAAATTCTTTTTGTAGGGACTAAAAGAGCTGCATCGAAAATCATACGTGAACAAGCTGAGAGAGCTGGGATGCCATACGTAAACCATAGATGGTTGGGTGGTATGCTGACAAATTACAAGACCATTCGTGGGTCAATTAAACGTTTGAAAGAGCTGGAAATCCAAGAGCAGGACGGCACCTTTACTAGGCTTACTAAAAAAGAGGCTTTAATGCTGACTAGGGCAAAAGAAAAGCTTGAGCGCAGTATAGGTGGAATAAAGGAAATGGGTGGGCTTCCTGATGCTATATTCGTTGTAGATGTTGATCATGAAAGAATAGCCGTCACAGAAGCCAACAATTTAAAAATCCCAGTGATTGGCATTGTTGATACAAATGGTAATCCGGACGGCGTTGATTTCGTAATACCGGGCAACGATGATGCGATTAGAGCTATCAAGCTTTACGCAGTTTCGGTGGCTGACGCCTGTGTTGAGGGCAAAGCGCGGAATGGGCCAGGCGAAAATGAATTTGTCGAGGTCGAAAATCCGGAGTTAGAAAAACCTGAAGAGTTGAAGCTTCAAGAAACTACGGTTGAAGAAGCGCCGGTTGAAGAAGCGCCGGCTGAAGAAACGCCGGTGGAAGAAAAACCATCAGCTGGAGAAAAAGCTCCGGCCAAGAAAAAAGCTCCGGCCAAGAAAAAAGCGCCGACTAAAAAGAAGGCCGATGAAAAAAAAGAGTAAGGAAAAGTTAGTATTCAATGTGACAGAGGTTTACATAACTAGTTAAACCTAAATAATCAGTAAGGGGGCTTCAGGCCCCCTTTTTTCGAACGAAGCAAGATTAGCTCCGTCAAAGAAGGAGGTATAAGAATGGCGACAATTAATGCGAGTATGGTTAAGGAACTACGGGAACGTACTGGCCTAGGAATGATGGACTGTAAAAAAGCTCTGTCTGCTGCAGACGGTGATATGAATAAAGCTATAGAAGATTTGCGTAAAGCTAGCGGCCTAAAAGCCGCAAAAAAGGCGAGCCGTGTTGCGTCAGAAGGAATAGTAATGACCAAAATAGCGGAAGACGGAAACTATGGGGTTGTTATAGAGGTTAATAGTGAGACTGACTTTGTAGCGAGGGACGACAATTTTTTGGCTTTTTCTACAAGTGTTTTAAATGCAGCATTTGATGATAATAATGCGAATGTCGACTCTCTATTGGGTGCGGGTTTGGAAAATTTGCGACAAGAGCTTGTCCAAAAGATAGGTGAAAATGTAAGCGTACGTCGAGTTGAGAGATTAAAATTTGATAATGCAAACCAGGGTATTGTCGAAAGCTATGTGCACAGTAATAATCGAATTGCAGTTTTAATTTCACTTCATGGTGGCGATGAGGCATTGGCTCGCGATATCGCGATGCATATTGCAGCCGTTAATCCTATGGTTGTTAGGCCTGAGGATGTCCCTGAAGAGATTCTCGCAAAAGAATCAGAAATTTACTCTGCTCAAGCTAGAGAAAGTGGTAAGCCAGAAGAAATTATAGAAAAGATGATAAGTGGGCGTTTGCGAAAATTTGTTGCTGAGGTTAGTTTGCTCGAACAGCAATTTGTCAAAGACCCTGATAGCAAAATTTCTGACTTATTAAATGAGGTTGGTGCCGATATTGTAAAATTTGTGCGTTACGAGGTCGGTGAGGGCATTGAAAAAGAAGATGAGGACTTTGCGGCGGAAGTGGCTGCTCAGCTTAAAAATTAAGAATATGAAATGATCTAATGAAAATGGCGGGATCAGATCCTAAATATAACAGAATTTTACTTAAACTAAGTGGAGAAGCTCTTTCTGGTGCTGAAGATTTTGGTATTGATCCGAAAGTACTTGATCGGATGGCGCTAGAAGTTAAGCAAATTATAAGCCTTGGCGTGCAGGTTGGAATGGTTATTGGTGGGGGTAATCTATTCAGGGGGGCATCGCTACATAAAGCGGGTATGGAGCGTGTTACAGGCGATCATATGGGCATGTTAGCTACTGTAATGAATGCACTAGCGATGAGAGATGCATTAGAGAGGGCTAATATTTCCACTCGGGCGATGTCAGCGATTCAAATGACTGGAATAGTGGAGCAATATGATAGAAGATCGGCGCTGCGTTACCTCAAATCTGGTGATGTGGTTATTTTTTCCGCTGGCACAGGAAATCCTTTTTTTACTACAGATTCCGCAGCCTGTTTGCGTGGTATTGAGATAAATGCAGACCTAATTCTTAAGGCTACTAAGGTAGATGGTGTTTATTCGTCAGACCCTAGTATCGACTCTAGTGCTGTAAAGTTTGATAACCTTACCTATGACGAGGTTATAGAAAAGCGCTTAGGAGTTATGGATCTTACTGCTATCTGTTTAAGTAGAGATCATCAAATACCTATAAAAGTCTTTAGTATGCAACGACCAGGTGCGCTTTTAGATAATGTGGTAGGAAAAGCCGATGGTACTCTTATTAGCTAGGAACTTGGGAAGATATCCCTGTCCCTCTATAGGAAGCGAAAAGGAGAAAGGATATGAAAGATGAAATAATCGCCGACGCAGATCAAAGAATGCAGAAGACTATTGTTTCTCTCGAGGATTCATTTAAGAGAATTAGAACTGGAAGAGCGCATCCGAGTATCTTAGATAACGTTATGGTGTCCTATTACGGGACAGACACTTTACTTAATCAATTGGCAAATGTGAATGTGGAGGAGGGGCGCACATTACTAATCTCTCCTTGGGAGAAAAATATTATAGGTGAAGTAGAGAAGGCAATTCTTAAGTCCGATCTGGGATTAAACCCCTCGAATAATGGAGATACTATTCGTGTGCCGATGCCGCCTTTAACTGAAGAAACTAGAAAGGAATATACAAAGCAGGCAAAAAATGAGGCAGAAAATGCGAGAGTCGCCGTGCGTAATATTCGCCGTGATGCGAATTCTGATCTTAAAGGTTTGGAAAAAGAAAAAGCAATAAGTGAAGACGATCAGCGTCGAGCTGAAGATCAAGTACAGAAATTAACCAATAAGTATATTGTTGATATTGATTCTGCGTATGCGGTTAAAGAAACTGATTTGCTATCATTTTAAATGCAAAATATTATTTTTGTGAAAATCGATTGCAGGTGATCAAGTAAATAATTAATACAAGAATGATGCCTGCCAAATCTCTCAAAAATCCTAAGCATATAGCTATCATAATGGATGGTAATTATCGCTGGGCTAAAAATAAAGGGCTTGCTAAAAAGCTAGGACATAGGCACGGAGCCGAGGCTGCAAAGTCTATTGTTAACGCCTGTGTTAAACTTAAAATTCCATACCTTACTTTATTTGCTTTCAGCAGTGAAAATTGGATGAGGCCAGATAAAGAAATTCAAAGTCTTATGGCTTTGTTTCTCACAGTATTAAAACGCAAAGAAATAAAACAATTACATGATGACAATGTTAGTTTAGTTTTCATAGGTCAGCGTTCTTTGTTCTCGAAAAGAATACAGGCCGGCATGCGAGAAGTAGAGATGCTAACTAAGGAAAATACGGGAACAAAAGTTATAATTGCTGCAGATTACGGAGGCCGGTGGGATCTAGTGAACGCAACACAACAAATCGCAGAAAAAGTTTTAGCTAAAGAGTTAGTTCCAGATGAAATTGATATTAATTTGCTAAAAAAGTATACCAGTTTGTATGAGTACCCTGATCCTGATTTATGTATTAGAACGGGCGGCGAAAAGAGGCTTAGTAACTTCTTACTTTGGCAGTTTGCTTATACGGAACTCTACTTTACAGAATGTTATTGGCCTGATTTTGATGAAGCTCAGTTGCAGCTAGCTTTGGGCGACTACGCTGCTAGGCAAAGACGTTATGGTGGGCATGAATTTCTCAAAGGGAAGGAATAATAAGGTGCTTAAACAGCGTATAATTAGTGCTGTAATACTTGCGTTGTGCTTCATTTTTGTTACCACTCAATCTTCAGAAGCTATTTTTACTCACATTATGACTGGCACGATATTGGTTGTCAGTTGGGAGTGGGCTGCACTTGTAGGTTTGATTAAATTTGAACAAAAATTAGGGTTTGTAGCAAGTGTCGCTGCTACATTAGCCTCTTTGTATTTTTTCCTCGATATTACTCATGGTTCCAAAGAAATTAACTCGGACCGTGCAATAATTATTCTCTATTTGGGCTTATTTTTTTGGTTATTCTCTATTTATCTATTGCGTGGTTACCCTGATAATTCAAAAATATGGAATCATCCATCAAAAATAGCGATTATGGGATTAATGGCATTGGTCCCGGCCTGGTGTGGGATCATTCAACTAAAATATATAGTTGCAGAGGGAGACTTAATATTGGTGGCAGTTATTATGGTAGCTGTCGCGGACATAGCAGGGTATTTTTTTGGTAAAGCGTTTGGTGTTGTAAAGCTTGCCCCTAAAGTTAGCCCTAATAAGACATGGGCAGGAGTATGGGGAGCTACAATTTCAGGGGTTTTGGTTTGCTTTCCTATTATATGGATTTTTAACAGTTTTATACTAGAGCTCAATTATTTTTGGGAAGCAATAGTCTTATTGTTGAGTTTGCTGGTTGTTCTCTTTTCTATTGTAGGCGACTTGCTTGAAAGTATGTTGAAGCGCAATCAGAACATGAAAGATAGCGGCTCTCTATTGCCTGGCCATGGTGGAATATTAGATAGAGTAGACGGATTAATTGCAGTCTTACCTATTTTTACCTTAGTTATGCTAAAAGTATATTAGAGAAGATACGTTTAAGTGAGCATTCAAAAACTGACAATTCTTGGTTCTACGGGTTCTATAGGTGCTAATACTTTAGATGTCGTTAGAGTGACGAATCGATTTGAAGTATATGCTTTGAGTGCAAACACAAATACCAAAATATTGTTACAGCAATGTATTGAATTTAATCCAAAGATAGCGGTCTTAGTTAACGAGAATTTAGCGGAAGATTTTAATTCGCAACTCGTACAAGCTGGTTGTGATACTGAATTAAAAACTGGTGTAGATGCGCTAGATGAAATTGCTGAGAACTCTGAAGTCGATATTGTTATGGCAAGTATTGTCGGATCAGCTGGTCTTAAGTCATCACTTGCAGCGGTTCAGAGTGGTAAAAAAATTCTCCTGGCTAATAAAGAAGCTTTAGTGATGATGGGTGAGCTTTTTATGCAAGTAGCTGAAGATTCTGGCTCTACTATTATCCCTATTGATAGTGAGCATAATGCTATTTTTCAATGTTTGCCGGATACTGGAATAGGAATACAGGAATCGCAGTTTAAATATTTAGAGAAAGTGATATTAACCGCTTCAGGGGGGCCGTTTTTAGATTTGCCGCTTTCTGAGCTTAGGGAAGTCACCCCACAACAAGCTTGCGCCCACCCTAAATGGGAAATGGGAGAGAAAATTTCGGTCGATTCTGCGACTATGATGAATAAGGGGTTAGAATTTATTGAGGCCCATTATTTGTTTGGGTTAGACGCCAATAAAATTGAAGTGCTTATTCATCCACAAAGTATAATACATTCTCTTGTGTATTTTGATGACGGTTCTGTTTTGGCTCAAATGGCAAATCCTGATATGCGAGTACCTATCGCGTATGGATTAGCTTATCCAGAAAGATTAGCTATAGAGAAGAAAACTTTAGATTTAGTTGAGATACAAAAGCTAGAGTTCCGTAGGGTAGATGAATCTCGCTTTCCTTGCTTTCGTTTAGGAGTAGAGGCTTTAAAGGAAGGGGGAACGGCGCCTGTTACGCTTAATGCCGCAAATGAAGTGGCTGTAGAGGCATTTTTATCCGGCAAAATCGAATTTATGCAGATTCCTGCAATTATCGAGTCAGTATTGAGCGAAATCCCTTGTGAAGCGGCTTCAAGTCTAGCTATTATTCAGCACGTTGATATGATGGCAAGAAAATTATCTAACGAACTGATTTTAAAAGAATTATAAATAAAGGTTTTGGCCTCTTTGATTAGTCTAAGTTGGGGATAATGGTACTTCAAACATTGATTAGTGTTGTTGCGTTAATTTTGACACTCGGGATACTGGTAACTATTCACGAATATGGTCATTTTTGGGTTGCGCGCCGCTGCGGAGTGAAGGTTCTTCGGTTTTCCGTAGGGTTTGGGCGGCCATTGAAAACTTGGGTTGGAGAAGATGGGGTTGAATATGTAATTGCTGCTATCCCTTTGGGAGGTTACGTAAAAATGCTAGGTCAGGACGACCTTAGAGTCGCTGACGATGCTAATGCGGCTCTTTCTAGTCAGGCGGCCCAATCATGGGGGGCTAAAACAACTGCCCAACGAGCGTCAATAGCGGCAGCCGGACCAATAGCAAATTTCTTATTAGCTATCTTTGTATTTTGGCTCATAAATATTTTTTATGGCGTGAGTGGTATTTCTCCAGTTGTGAGTGGTTTGCAAGACGAGTCAAAGGCTGCTTTAGCGGGTTTGAAAGAAGGTGATGAAATACTGGCAGTCGATGGTGAAGAGACAGTAATTTGGCAACAAGTGATCATGCAAATGTTGTCCCGGCTTGGAGAGACCGGCACGCTGGTATTAACTATTGATCCGGCCGACTCAAACGCGACTAGAGATATTTATATTCCCATAAGCACGTGGATGTCCTCAGAAACTGAACCAAACCCATTGTCAGATTTAGGGATTATACAATTAGAAATTCCCGCGATTATAGGTGGTGTTATCTCTGGAGGTCCTGCTGAGCAAGCCGGACTAATGGCGAGGGATAGCGTTCTTACTGTTGATGGCCGCGAAATTAGAGGATGGACGCATTGGGTAGAAGAAATTCGTTCAAGCCCGGAACTAGATTTAAATGTTGTGGTCCAACGAGGTGGAGAGCAAGTGGCACTTAAGCTGGTCCCGGAGGCTAGGTCTCAGGATGACACCCTAACCTACGGGAGCATAGGCGCCTATGTGCTTGAAGCAAGCATTTCTGAACTATTACCGCCTGAAAGACGAAGAGAAATTCGTTTTGGACTACTATCGGCAATTGGGCCGGCATTACAAGAAACATGGAGTAAATCTGTATTCGTCCTAAATTCGGTTAAAAAAATGATTATCGGGTTAATATCCGTAAAGAATATTAATGGCCCTATAACTATTGCTCAAGTGGCGGGCGAGACCGCGAGCTATGGGTTGGAAGTTTATTTAAGTTTTCTGGCGCTTCTAAGCATCTCACTTGGCGTGCTAAATTTGCTGCCTATACCGATCTTAGATGGAGGGCAGCTTCTATACTGCGCAATAGAAGCTATTACTAGAAAACCAGTGTCTGAACGTATTCAAGCTTGGGGCCTTCAGTTGGGGTTATTAATGATTTCAGGTATTACAATACTTGCGATATATAATGATGTTAATCGGCTGTTATAACTAATTCTATTAATCGGCCGCTAAATAACGAAGGTTGAATTTGAGTAAGCAGTACAAATGAAAAAACTGGTTTTTTGTTTGCTTGTGTTGTTCGGTACTTCAAATACCTTAAACGCGCAAAATTTTATTATTGCTGACATCATCGTTGATGGCTATCAGCGGATCTCGCCTGGAATTATTTATAATTTACTACCGGTGGGTATAGGGGACGAAGTTACTGCGCAAACCCCAGCACAAATAATTCGTGAATTAGCGCAATCTGAATATTTCGATGAAATTGAAGTGTCACGCGAGGGAGATATCCTGGTTGTAACTGTTCTTGAACGGCCTTCTGTTGCTGAGATAACTATTGAGGGGAATAGTGTTCTCGAAACTGAAGACATCATAGATAATATGGCTACCGCAAATATTGCGGAAGGCCAGATTTTTACTAGAGCTGCGTTAGAGGAAATTCAGCAGGGAATACAAGAAGTTTATTCGTCGCGAGGACGTTACGGAGCGTCAGTAGAGATTGAGGTAGAAGATCTTCCTAGAAATAGAGTTGCAATTAGTCTGGATATTAATGAGGGTGAAGAGTCTCGCATACAGCGTATAAATATTGTAGGCAATGAAAATTTTGAGGAGGACGTACTGCTCGATTTATTTGAGCTTGGCACGAAGCCTTGGTACATGTTTCTTAGCAGGAAAGATAGATATTCTCGTGAGCAATTTTCTGGGGATCTTGAAAGACTAGAATCATTTTATTTAGACAATGGTTTTGTGGAGTTTAATATAGATTCCACGCCTATCGCGATTACTCCAAATAGGGAAGAAGTTTACGTCACAATAAATATTAATGAAGGTAATCAATTCACAATATCAAATGTAGATTTAGCGGGAGATCTCGTCAACGCAGAGAATCTTTTGCGCGCGGCTGTCTTTGTTCAGCCTGGTCAAATTTATTCGCAAACTCTAGTAACCGGCACTGAAGAAATCATGGTGCAATTTCTTGGAAACCTTGGTTATGCGTTTGCTGAGGCGACTGGCATACCAGAAGTTAACGAGGAAGGCGATACTGTGGAGGTTACCTTTTTTATTGAGCCTGGCAATAGGACTTATGTGAATCGTATTAATTTTAATGGTAATGTCTCTACGGCAGACGAAGTGATGAGGCGGGAAATGCGCCAATTAGAAAGTGCACCTGCTTCAAGCTTGGCAATTGAACGATCTAAGGTTCGTTTAGAGCAACTCGGGTACTTTGAGTCAGTAGAAGTAGAGACGGAAGAGCTACCGGGTTCTGATGATCAGATCGATGTTAATTACGATGTTGTGGAGCAGAATTTTGGAAATATTAGTTTTTCAGTTGGAAGCGGTGGTGGCGGCAATTTTTTTATAAGCACTAATTTACAGGCTGCTAATTTTCTTGGTACTGGTAGGACGATCGGCATTGGTGTGAACAAAAGTCGATTTATGAAGGGCCTAAACCTACAATACCTTGATCCTTTCTACACCCCGGATGGAGTAAGCCGCGGGTTTAATTTGTTTGCACAAGAAATTGATTCGCCTTTTAATGTTTCGAGCTTTAATACCACTTCTTGGGGTGGGTCTTTAAGTTTTAGTTATCCATTGAGTGAAACTCAGGTTCTTGGATTTGATTTGGGTGTTACGCATACAGAATTAAGCTCTGGTTATGGGTCTGTCCAAGAGATTGAATCTAGCCCTGTTCTGATACCCGGAATTAATAACTATGTAATTGAGCGGTTAAATGCTAATCCGTTCGATGGTCCAATAAGAGATGCGATTATTGGTGATGTGAGTGACTTGACAGACCTGCAATTACAGAGATCTCCAGACTTGGGTTTCGTTGATAAATTCGGAGATGAGTTCAATAATTTTACTATTACAGGTAATTGGTTTCGAAATACTCTTAATAGAGGGCAGTTAGCAAATGATGGCTCACTTCACCAAGTGAATATAGAGGTGACCATACCAGGAAGTGATCTACAGTATGCCCGCTTGAATTATTCTAATCAAATATATTGGCCAATAACGCAAGACAGGGAGTGGGTTATAGGGCTGAGAACTAATCTAGGTTATGGCATTGGGTATGGAGAGTCGGACGAACTCCCCTTCTTTAATAACTTTTTTGCCGGTGGTCTTATTCGGGGGGGTGGTCAGCTAAGGGGCTATGAGGAGAATAGTTTAGGACCGACGAGTACGGCTGGAGCTCGATATCTAACAGAACCAGGAATCACTTTGGCCCGTGATGAGGCTGGCAATATCTTAAGATACAAGGACGGAACTGCTCAAATAAATAATAGTTATGGCTATCAAACTCAACCCCTTTTAGATGCCGCTGGCTTGCCTATATTGGATCCGGCTGGAAAAGAACAGATACAGCTCGCTGTACAAAATTTTTACCTCGATGATGACTATGACAGTTTTGGTGGTAATATACTGGCTGTAGCTTCTTTGGAGCTCCTATTTCCTTTACCCTTTGTACCGGATAGGAATCGAGTTAGATCGGCCTTTTTCATTGATGCTGGTAACGTATTCTCATCAAGCTGCACGGCTAGGCAGTCGTTATTGAAAAATTGCTCTGATTTCGATACTGGGGAGTTAAGGTATGCCGCTGGTTTAAGTGTTACTTATTTGTCACCTTTTGGGCCGCTAACCTTCTACGCGGCTGCTCCATTTGGGGGTAAAGAAGGGGATGATACTAAGACTTTTGATTTTACAGTTGGAACCGGTTTTTAATTTAGGGTAAGCCTGTAGTCGCTTGTGATTGCCGTAAAGTTTATAATTAGGTTGCTGAATAACCGACGATGTTTTTAGATTGATGTGGAGATTAACCGTGAATATTTTAAAGAATTTAAGTATCGTTTTAGCTTTCGTATTTTTTTCGCAAGGTGTATTAGCGCAAGATACCAAAATTGGGGTCTTGAATGCATTACAGGCGTTATTTAATTCAGATGCTGCGCAAGTGGTTCAAGAAGAACTCGAACAGGAATTTTCCCAAGACGAAGAGAGAGCGAACGAGCTTACCGAAGAATTACAAGCTTTGCAGGAGCAGTATCAACAAAATGAAGCTGTTATGTCTGAGGATGAGGTTCGTAGAATGAACTCTGATGCACAGGATTTACAAGTGCAGTTGCAATTGATTCAAGAAAGAGTCCAAACTGCTTTGCAGGAAAAGAATCAAGAATTTTTGCAAAGTATGCAAGAAGAACTAACAGCGGCAGTGACTGATGTCGTCGCTGAGGGTGGATTTGACTTGATTTTAAACGTCGATTCGGCGCCATATTTTGCTCCAGTGCTAGACATCACGGCTCGGGTGACTGCGAAGTTGAATCAGAATTCCCAATCTGGAAGCTCGTCTGAGGGGCAGTAATTGGGTTTTATTATTGGATAGTGTCAGGTGGCACAAAATAAGAATTATACTCTTAAAGAGATTTCTTTACTCCTAGATTTGAGCTTTCGTGGAGATGGTAGCTGTGAAATCGGCGGGATCGCTACGCTTGAAAATGCTAATGCTGGCCAGTTAAGTTTCTTAAGTAATCGCGCCTATAAAAAACAGCTGACTACTACGAAAGCATCAGCTGTTATCGTTGAAGAAAAATACTCTGGCCTATGTAAGACTAATGCCTTGATATCAGAATCGCCGTACTTAAGTTTTGCGAAGGCGACGGCATTGTTTGTAAAACCTCAAATCCCCGAAAAAAAAATTCATTCGACCGCTCAATTACATGAATCGGTGCAGATAGGCGATTCTATTTCTGTCGGGCCAAATGTTGTGATTGAAGAAAATGTCTCTATTGGCGCAAACTCAATTATCGGGGCAAATTCTTATATCGGTAATGGGGTAATTATTGGTGAAGATTGCCGTTTTCATAATAATGTCTCTATTTATCACAATGTTAAAATAGGATGTAACGTGCTGCTACACTCGGGCGTGGTAATTGGGGCAGATGGATTTGGTTTTGCTTTTGATGGAGAAAAATCGATTAAAATACATCAATTAGGGAGTGTAGAAATAGGAGACCACGTTGAAGTAGGTGCTTGCTCTACAATTGATCGAGGGGCGATAGACAATACAATAATAGGTGAAGGAGTAAAAATAGACAATCAAGTTCAGATTGGACACAACTGCAAAATAGGAGGCCATTCGATAATTTGTGGTTGCGTCGGTATTGCTGGCAGTGTAACTATCGGTAAAAACTGCATTATGGGTGGTGGGTCCGGGGCGGTTGGGCATATAAATATTGTTGATCAGGTTCAAGTCAGTGCTATGTCATTGGTAAGTGAATCTATTTTAGAGCCCGGAGTTTATTCATCAGGGACTTGGCATATGAAAACTTCAGAATGGAAGCGCAATAATATTCGCTTTCGCCAACTGGATAGTATCTACAAGAAAATCTCTAAACTTGAGAAAGTGAAGAAAGAAAATAAAAATATGGACGATTTTTAAAGGATGGTTAGAACTGGAGAGTTGTTATGCTGATGGATGTTGAAGAAATTAAAGAATATTTACCTCAACGTTACCCTTTCTTGTTAGTCGATAGAATTATTAAGATGGATTTAGGTAAATCTATAACGGGCTATAAGAATGTTACTTCTAACGAGCCATTTTTTGTTGGTCATTTTCCGGGTAAGCCAATTATGCCTGGAGTTTTAATAATCGAAGCTTTGGCTCAGGTCGCTGGCGTTTTGGGGTTTAAGAGTCAAGAGAAAAAGCCTAAAGATGGTTACCTTTATTACTTTGTGGGCGCAGATGAAATTAGGCTGCGAAAGCCAGTTGTTCCCGGGGACAAGTTAATTTTAAAAGCGAACGTAATCACTAATCGCCGAGGAATATATAAATTTTCTGCTGAAGCAATAGTCGAAAAAGAACTAGTAGGCACAATGAAAATTTTATGTGCTGAAAGGAAAAGCGATGTTAGCTGAATTGATAAATCCAAATTCGCATATTCACGAAAATGCAAAAATAGGCAAAAATGTTCGAATCGGGCCGTGGTGTACCATTGGTAAAAATGTCACTATTGGCGCGGGTACGATTTTAGAATCTCATGTTGTCATTAGGGCTAATACAAAAATTGGAGAAGAAAATCGAATTTTCCAGTTTACTTCTATCGGCGAAGACCCTGCAGATAAAAAATATTCAGGTGAAGAAACGTGGCTAGAAATCGGAGATAAAAATATTTTACGAGAGGGAGTTACGGCTCATAGAGGGACAGGCTTCGGGGGCGGTGTAACTAAGATAGGAAGCAATAATTTATTCATGCCTTACGTGCATGTGGCTCATGATTGTTTTATTGGAGATAACACGGTTTTTGCAAATAATGTTGGAATCTCGGGGCATGTTCATGTGGGGGATTGGGCAATACTCGGTGGTTATGCTGGGGTCAATCAATTCTTAAAAATAGGTGCTCATGCCATGGTAGGTGGAATGACACATATAACAAATGATATACCAGCTTTTATGATTGTTAGCGGGAGGCCTGCAACGGTTCGCTCAATAAACGCTATAGGGCTAGACCGCAGGGGATTCGATAAAGAAACTATAGGCGATCTTCGGGAAGCGTTTAAAATTATTTACAAACGAAAATATAGTCTACAAGAAGCGATTGATCAGCTTAAGGCAATGCGGGAAGGTAACGAAGCACTTCAACTACTTGTTAATTCGCTAGAGTCTTCAGAAAAAGGGATTCACAGGTAAGCTTTAGGTCCTGTCAATCATAATCGACTATGGTTAAAGCGTTGCAATTTGGAATAGTTGCTGGGGAAAAATCGGGGGATATTCTCGGTGCTTCACTTATTTGCTCTTTACGAAAGCACTTTCCTAATGCGAAATTTGTCGGTATAGGTGGGCCTGAAATGCTATCACTTGGATGCGAATCTTTAGCACCGATGGATAGATTGTCAGTTATGGGTTTCGTTGAGCCTTTAGGAAGACTTCCCGAGTTATTTAACTTAAAGAGAAAACTACAAGATAGGTTTTTACGAGAGCGTATCGATGTCTTTATTGGTATCGATTCTCCAGATTTTAATCTCAGATTAGCAAAAACACTGCGTAAAAAAGGCTTGAAAACAGTGCACTTCGTTAGTCCTAGTGTTTGGGCATATCGGAAAAGTAGAATATATAGTATAAAAAAATCTGTAGATTTAATGCTAACGCTTTTTCCTTTCGAGTCAGAAATTTATGAAAATAACGATATTCCGGTGGCCTTTGTAGGTCATCCGCTAGCGGATCTAATAGGATTCGAGGATCGACGATCACCAGCCCGACAATTATACGGGATTTCAGAAGGTAATAAGGTGATTGCCTTAATGCCTGGAAGCCGGGCAGGCGAAATTTCCCGTTTAGCGCCTATTTTTTTCGAGGCCGCTATACATTCTTTGCAGAAATATCCAGATCTTGAATTTTTAATTCCTTATAGCGATACGAAAGCGAAGTCATTATTGAACTTCCAACTTAACCAAGTAAAAATGCCGTTGAAAGAGAAGTTTAACCTCGTTAATAATTCTCATGAAGCGATAAGCGCATCTGATTTTGTGATCATGGCTTCTGGGACAGCTACTCTGGAGGCAATGCTATTACGTCGACCGATGATAATTTGTTATAAATTGACGCCATTGTCTTTTATTATAGGGTCGTACTTACTAAAAATTCCCTATATAGGACTGCCCAACCTTTTGTTAGGAAAGAAAATAGTTCCTGAATACATACAAAATTCCGTTACTCCAAATGCGCTAAGTAAAGAGATTGATATATTTCTAAATGCGTCTAATTCCTATCAAGAAATGGAGGAGAATTTTTATGGAATTCACAAATTATTGCGTGGCGGTGCTTCTGATAAAGCTGCTATAGCGATTGAAAATCTTATGAATAAAAATAAGTATAATTCGAAAGGGAAATAATGGAGTGCAATTCGGGATCAATTGATCTCTTTAAGTCAGGTGAAATAACAGCAGGTGTTGATGAGGTTG
>JAQWTK010000034.1 GCA_029242705.1 Gammaproteobacteria bacterium
CCGATGCGGCGTGGAATGATGTTACGTGTGAGTATGATGAGAAAAATCAGGGCTTTGTATTTCACTCGACTAAGGCCACGCCAGACACCATAACTCTTGGTTCCGACCAAGCGTCTCTCCGGACTCTGTTTAACAACATCGCAACAAATGTAAATAACAACACGAAGGACGGGACGACTCTTACTAACCTAACGCTCAATGGTTCAAAGCAACTCATATCTGGGGTTAGAGGCAACGGAGCCGCACTAGTAGCTAGTAGTCGAAGGTCGGGTCTGGAGGTTACCTATGCCGGTGGCAAGTTCACGTTTAAGAGCGGAACAACCGGGGATGAATCCAGTATTCATGTTAGGGCATCAAGTGATGAAAATGAGGCGACTCCTGCACACACCCAAAGTGGTCTAGCAGCACAGAAGCTATTGGGATTAAGCGCTGATAACGCTAAGACTCTTACAGAGAATAATAAAAACCAAGTCACATTGGCGAATCTATCGCTAGTGGAAAACATACCAACCGTTAGGGGCCAAAAATCGCAACCTGCTAGGATGACGGGTAATGCGATGGGTGTTGATACGGAACAAGCGTTCAATGTTACCGCCGCTAATCAAAGTGTTACCGCCGTTATAGACGGGATTACTGGTAACCTTAAGTTATCCCTCGGTCAGTACAATATTGATACATTCGTGGCTGAGTTGCAGACCCAAATTAACCGCATGTCGGACTCAAATGGAAAGACAGTTAACAATGTCGTAGTAGGCTTCGATTCGGCTAAGCAGGCATTAACGATAACGGGTGCGACAACCTCGTCGAAGTCATTTATCCAGATGCTTGGAAGCCAGGATTGGGGGCTAACTGATGTCCCAGTGGCCTTCGGTACGACCTCTAGCTACGCAAAAATTGATACAGATACACTTGTCGGCAGTAACTTGTATGTAAGTCAGGATCCGGCTACAGGCCAGTGGAACGAATCGGTAGACAAGGCTGATTTTGACGCCGGTGATATACCTTACTGGACACCTATATTTTTGGACCGAGGTGAAATTTCTTTTGATACTTCCGGAGCACTCGTTTCTCCTCAGGCCAAGTATGAGCTTGAAAGTAACGGTGTTACGGGTAACACCATAAAGCTTGCGTACACAGGCAGCACGCAATACAACTCGGCATTTGCAGCGGTATCGCAATCGCAGAATGGTAAGCCAGAGGGAGACCTGAACGGTATAAGTATTGGAGATGATGGTCTGATCGTTGCGAGTTATTCGAACGGAACACAGAAATCACTCGGTAAAATTGTTATTGCGAACTTTAACTCAGCGGCTGGTTTAAACCAGATCGGCGACTCTTCCTGGATAGCTTCCGCTGATTCCGGTGCAGCCAGATTAGGCGAGGCTGGATCTGCGGGGTTTGGAACAATACGTGCCGGTTCTAGAGAGCGCTCAAACGTTGATTTGACGAATGAGTTAGTTGACCTGATCGCTGCGCAACGTAACTTCCAGGCAAATGCAAAGGCCATTGAGACGAACAGTGCGATGACTAGCGCGATTATAAATATCCGTGGCTAAGTTATCTAATTTTAGGGGAATTGATCAATGGATAAACTAGTATTTACATCGCTGAGTGGTGCCAAGACAGGCACTATTCAGCGCACTATGCTGACCAACGATCTTGCTAACATTTCTACTGTCGGATTCAAGCGAGCTTCATTTCAGCGAGCTATCCCGGCGCAGTTAGACGGGCCAGGATTTCCTGTGCGGTTTCAGCCTTTAGTGGAGAATAGGACGGATATAGTTAACCTGTCTCCGGGCACGAGGATGGATACTGGTAATGCTCTTGATGTAGCTTTTAATGGCCAGACTGTCCTCGGTGTTCTGGGCGAGCAGGGAGAGATTGCTTTTACTCGGCGCGGTGACCTTCGTGTCTCAGAGTTAGGTTTTATTGAAACTTCAAATGGGCACTTGGTAGCTTCCGAGGGAGGTGGACCACTTACGGTGCCGGAAGGTGGCAGCGTAAATATTACACCGGACGGTACAGTATTTTTTAATGCTACGTTGGCTGAGGCTGCAGGTGCGGCTCCGCCAGTTTTGGTGGGTCAACTCGTGCTAAGGGACGCGTCAGCGACAACGTTGCAGCGACGACTCGATGGCTTGTTTGAAGAGATTGGTGCCAATGGGCTGGGTGGTGATATTGCTCCCGGACCTGAAGTGGCTTCTTTAAGTTCCGGTGCGTTGGAAGGCAGTAACGTAAATCCAGTCGAGGTGTTGGTGAGTCTCATGGATTATTACCGGTCGTTTGAAACTCAAATGAAGATAATTAAAAGCGCTGAAGAGTTGGATCAGAATGGATCACGCCTCATTCAGACAAGTTAACTAGCAAACTAAATTAAATAAGGAAAGAAAATGGACGCTTCAATGTGGGTTGCAAAAACTGGATTAACTGCTCAGTCGACCAGAATGACAGTGATTGCGAATAATTTAGCCAACGTAAATACTATCGGATTTAAAAAGGATCGCGCGAATTTTGAGGATCTGTTGTACCAGCGGATTGTGCAAGCGGGAGCTCAGGCTGATGTTCTCGCAGAAACTCCTACCGGCTTAATGCTCGGAACGGGCACGCGGGTGGTATCAACAGAAAAAATACACCGACAGGGGAATATGATCTCGACTGAAAACTCCCTTGATCTGGCTATCGCTGGCGACGGCTTTTTTGCTATCCAGCAGGCCGATGGAACTATTTCTTACACTAGGGACGGCTCTTTTAAGCTCTCTAATTTAGGAGCAGTAGTTACCGCATCGGGAGAAACAACAATTCCAGCAATTAATATCCCTCAAGATGCTACTAGCATAGCGGTCGGCAGAGATGGGACGGTTACGGTTGAACTAGCCGGCGGCGGTGGAGCTGTTCAGGTAGGTCAATTACAGGTTTCGCGGTTCGTAAATAAGGCCGGGCTAATGGCTCAGGGTCGAAATCTTTATGCAGAAACGAATGCGAGTGGACCGGCTATCGTCGGAATTCCTGGAGACCAGGGAGCGGGGATGATTACGCAGGGTTCTTTAGAGGCATCTAATGTAAATGTTGTCGAAGAAATGGTTAATATGATTGAGACTCAGAGAGCTTACGAGATTAACTCGAAAGCGATCGCGGCCGCTGATGGCATGCTTAGATTCTTGAATCAAAATCTATAGAAATATTATAGGATAATTTAAGTTATGAAATTTTTGGCGCTTGTGACTACTGTGATGGGTATCCTCTTAGTTGGATGCTCATCAACACAACTACCTCAATTAACTGGGCTCGATGAATTTGAGATAATCTATCCGGAGCCCGTAACCGGGCCATCTCAGGTGACGGGTTCCATTATGGATAATGGGGCATCCCTGTATCCGGCAGGTCGCGCTTATGCGGCGGGATCGGTGCAGGTGGGCGACATAGTCACGATTTTGTTGGCAGAGTCTGCTCAGGCATCTCGAGTAAATGGTTTAAGTACTGAGAGGGTATCGGTTAACAATATTACGCCAGGGGTGTTGCCGGCAGACACGCTGTTTGATGAATACGCTAATCTCGCAAATCTTGGTTCTACAATTAGTAGCGAGGGCAATGGTACCGCCGGGCAGTCCGCGACATTGACAGGGAGTATCTCAGCCGTTGTAACTGAGGTGATGAGTAACGGAAATCTGGTTGTATTTGGAGAAAAGCAACTCGAACTTAATGAGGGGAGTGAGTATATCCGGGTCCGCGGAGTGGTAAGGCCGGAAGACATCCAGCCTAACAACACAATCTTATCGAGACGACTTGCGAATGCGCAATTCTCTTATAGTGGTGTGGGTGAGCTGGCACGTTCAACTAAGATACCACCAATAACGAATATCCTTTTTGGTCTCTGGCCATTTTAAGGAGTTAAAGGAATTTTAATAATGTACTTACGTTTAATCAAAATAGTTTGCTCTCTCTTTACCGTGATCGTGGCATCTAACATTAGTTATGCCGATCGGATCAAGGATATCGCTGACGTTGCCGGTGTGCGAAGCAACCAGCTAATTGGTTACGGTCTCGTCGGGGGTTTGTCCGGCACTGGAGATGGCAGAGACCTAAGGGTTACCGGTCAGAGTTTGACCTCTCTCTTGTCGGGACTTGGGGTTAGTGTTGACGGCCCCGTCTCTGAATTTGATTTGGGTGAAAACATTGTAAGGCTAGCTGAGCAGCAAGCACAGCAGCCCCTTCAGACAGATAATCTCGCTGCCGTACTGGTTACGGCAGAGATCCCACCTTTCGCTAAGCCGGGGCAAAGAATTGATGTCAATATTTCCACTGTTGGTTCAGCGGAAAGTTTGCGTGGTGGAAACTTAGTTTTAACAGAATTGCGAGGCATTGACGGTGAGGTTTACGCCTTAGCGCAAGGGCCGCTAACGGTAACAGGTATAGCGGCGAATGCCGCTGGTGGTGCAGTCGAGATAGGGGTTCCAACCTCAGGAAGAATTCCAAATGGAGCTATTGTAGAGAGGTTGATTCCCTCTTCATTCGAAACCACCGAGAACATTATATTGAACTTGCGTGATTCGGATTTCAGTACGTCTACTGCGATCGCCGCGGTGATTAATGACACTTATGGCGCGGGCACTGCAACACCAATAGATTCGGTATCGGTTGTTGTAAGGGGACCGCAGGATATGTCTCAAAAAGTTGCGTTCTTAGGTGATATTGAGTTGATGGAAGTCGAGACAGCAGACCCGGTTGCAAGGGTCGTGATTAATTCCCGTACTGGTACCGCAGTTATTAATCGCGCGGTTCGAGTTGGCGCAGCTGCAGTCTCGCACGGAACTCTAATGGTAAGGATCGATGCGTTTAATGAGGTGAGCCAGCCAAATGCTTTTGCCGATGGTGAGGCAATACCCGTCCAAAACGCAGAAATAGAGGTAATAGAAGAAGATAACCAGATGTTTGTTTTTGAACCTGGTATTGAATTACAAGAAATAGTAGATGCGGTGAATCAAGTCGGCGCATCACCTTCGGCTCTAATAGCGATACTAGAAGCGTTGAAGCGAGCCGGTAGTCTTAAAGCAGAATTAGTGGTGATCTAAAATGGCAGGAATCGAAAATTACGTAGCAAGTAGGTATGACTTCCAGGGGTTATCGAGCCTTAAGTCTAACCAATCAAAAAGCGTAGAGAAGGCTAAAGAAATTAATGCCAAAGTCGCGGCCGAATTTGAATCAATGTTCTTGAAGCAGCTGACTGATTCGATGCGCGATTCATTAAAGCCGTTTAAGAGCGAGCTCATTAATAGTAATTCTATGGAGCTTTTTGAGGGCATGTTCTATGACGAGGTATCCCATAAAATTGCTCAAACGCAAGGGCTTGGGTTGGTCGATTGGTTAAATGAGATAACGGACAAGCGACAATCTCGTGAAAGTGAGGTATCAGCTCTATTGAAGCCTTAAAAACAGAGACAATAATTTTTTAAGAAAAATTCTCAATATAAAAGTGCTGATCCACTTTTATGATTTTATTTTGAAGGTGATAAGTAACCATAATGGCTGACTTGCTTAACATAGGCGCTACCGCTACCGAGCTATACAGGCAGGCGCTATCCACAGTGAGTAATAACATTGCTAACTTGAATTCCGATGGATATTCGAGGCAGGAAGTGCGGGCCGAGGAAAATATACCAACACTTCAGGGTGTGAGTTATTTAGGTTCCGGAGTTAACTCTAAAGGCGTTTATCGATCGTTCGATGAGTTTGCGACATCAAACCTTCGTGTTGCTAATAGTAAGGTTAATGAACAAGCTCCGATAATGCGCTATACGGATAGGCTGATCGATCTTTTAGGCTCCGAAAAGGGAAGTCTAAGTAACGGGATCAGTCGGTTCTTTTCAGCCGCATCTGATCTGACTGGGAACCCTGCTGAAGAGAGTTATAGACAAGAGTTTTTGATGGCGGCTGAATTTTTTGCGGGCCGCTCAAAGGCGATAGGATCAGAGTTAGCCAGCATGGATACGGAAATTACCGATGAACTTGAGACGCAGTTCGCGGAACTTAATAAGTTAGCTAATAGCCTATATTTAGTCAATAAAGAGTTAACTAAGACCCCCTTGGCTGGAAAACAGCCCCCGGCACTTTTGGATCAGAGAGATTATCTGCTCTTAGAGATGTCTCAATATGCTGGCCTGGATGTTGAAATAGATAAGGGTGGTAGAGCTCTCGTAAAGCTGGCTGGCAGCAGCAAAAGCATGAGATTTGTTGACGAAAATAAAGCATATGCATTGGATCCTAAATTTTCTGATGTCGCAGGCGGACCGATAGCGATTATGTTGGACTCTTATGGTAAAAACCTGAATGTCGGGCAAGTAAGAACTGGCAGGCTTGGCGGAATTCTTAGCTTTCGAGATAAGATCTTTGAGCCACTGAGAGATAATCTAGATATTCTCGTTTCAACCGTCGCCACTTCGATTAATAGTATTCATAGGCAGGGTGTAAACAAGAATGGTTTAGTAGGGCTCGATTTGTATGACCTGGCGCCTAAGTATGAGGCCGTGGATGCGGGCGATAAGACATTGTCGACCGCGCTTTCAGCTGTAGCCTCTACGACAACCCCAAAAGTAAACATTAAAGCCACCTGGGAAGCATCTAAGGGCAGATGGTTAGTCATGGACCTTTCAACGAAAACAAGTTCGTATGTGGCTCGTAATTCGCCTACTGACAATGGCTTTACGTATAATGAGCTGAATATAAGCGTGAATAGCTCTCTGCAGAACGGCGAGTCTTTCTTAATAAGACCCCGCCTGCGTGCCATCGATAATATTCAGATGTCGCTTTTAAATACGGGACAGATTGCGACCGCAGACAGGCTTCAGATCGAAGGCGCCATCGCAAATTCTAAGGAGACAGAGCCATCTTTAGAGTATGACAAGCGTGCTCTTGCACTTAATGGGCATGCCCAATTCGATACTGGGACTGTTCTTGGAGTGGCTCAAACTAAGACGCTACAAACCAATACCGTAGAGCCTGCACTATTTATCCCTCGGGATGTGGCTAGCTTTACCGTGAGCATCCAGCCGCTGATTACAGACAATCATCAGCTGCAGATGTTTACCTCAGAGCGCAACCACATAGTCGGTTCAAATACTCTAGCGGCACCATTCGCTGCAGGTTTGTTGACTGCACAATCAATGGAGCCCGGTACAACATTTTTAAATGATTATGTAAATAATCAAGGCGGGACTGGTTATAAGGATACCTCTATTACACTTGGGAATTTATCCCAGGGTGTGATGCTCTCTTCAAATATTCCGGTCCAGTCTAACTCATCAGGCGCCCCCCAGAATCTAATAGCGAGTAATGCCTTGAAACTTAATGGCACCAATCTCACGGCACTTACTATCGCCAATGGCACAACGTTATCGGCTGCCAATGTAGCGACTTGGGTAAATGCAAGAACTGGTGCGACCGGTGTAACAGCTAAGGCAGACAATACACTGAGCTACTCCTACAGCGATTTGGACCTCACCAGGAAGCTATCTATTAACGGCACGACGATTGTAAATGCGGGGGTGCCGGCAAGCCTCGTAGCATTTGCCGCATTGGTAAACGCACAAACAGGGTCTACGGGTGTAGAGGCCGTGGTGCATCCGACGGGTAAAATTTTAATACGTAATATACAGGCTAATGTTGGCAATAATATTGTCCTTGGCAATCCGACTGCTGGACAGGCAACCAATTTCTTAAACGAGTCTAACGGCACAAAGGTTGGTACCGTAGAATACACAGGTACTAACATTAACTTCGAATTCCAAAATCATGGCGCGGGCCAGGGTAAAGCAACCGACTTAAGCCGGTTAGGGCTGGCGACGACGATCTCATCAAGCACTCGACTAGATGATGACTTCCTTGTCTACGTTACGGGCTCAGCGAATGATGCTGCTATCCGGTATGACATAGAAAAGAAACCGGTGCTCCCTGAGGTTTCGATAGAGCCGCCTTTTACATTGACGTTCTTGTCTCCAACACAGGTCCAGGTTAAAGACACTAATACGGATACTATTCTGGCAAAGCAAACTTATGGTTGGCCAAACGGTGTTCTTGTTAATGATGTAAAGGTTCTGTTTGAAGAAGCACCCACAACTGGTGATGTCTTTACCATAAAGGCTAATGAGGGAATTGTTGGGGATAATGGAAATATGAAGCGTATCCTGGCGGTGCAGGAGACCGGCGTTAACGGAGATGAAATCCCGACCCAGAAATATATTTCACTAATTTCTGATGTCAGCAACCAGCACAACCTTGCAGAGATGTCTTCGCAAGCGTTAAAGGTAGTTAAAGACGATGCGGAAGCCCTTCTGGATAACACCACCGGAGTAACTTTGGATACGGAGGCGGCGGATCTGATTCGCTACCAGCAATCCTACCAAGCTGCTGCACAGGTCATTAAAGTGTCTCAGACCCTTTTTGATACCTTGTTAACTGCATCAAGATAATTATTTAAACTAAAAGAATTTTACTGACATGAAAATATCAACAAGCCAATATTTTAAGACGATGAATGATCAGATGACTACTCAGCAGGGTAAAATATCCAAGCTGCAGTCACAGTTATCGCTGGGGAAAAAACAAGTTACGCCAAGCACAGATGTAAAGGCTACAACCAAAGCGCTTAAATTAACTCAGGTTATAACGCAGCAAAGAGATGATATTGCAAATTTACAGAGTGTAAACGCTGGGTACCGAGAAGAAGAAGCGGCTATGATCTCGATGGTAGATATGATTAGGCGCATGCAAGATATTGCGGTCGCCGCGTCCAGTGAAACGTACAATGCTGATGACTTAACTACCTTCGCGATAGAGGTAGAGGGCTATATGGATGACATTAGGGGGCTTGCAAATAGCAGGGACTCTAACGGGCATTTTATGTTCTCTGGAACTAAAGTCACTACGCTCCCATTCACCAAGCAGGCGGATGGCACTGTGGTCTATAACGGCAACCAGACAGAGCCAAAACTAGAACTCGATACTGGATACAAGCTACCCCTGAGTATATCTGGGAAAAAATTAGCAGGTGTAATAGAGAGGAAGAATGCACTTGGCGTAGTTACGTCACGGGTTGATATGTTCAAGGTAATGCAAGACTTCTTAGCGGCGCTCAAAGCCGATAACAAAGTTGCAGTGCAAACCGGTGGTGAGGAGTTGCGTACGGTATCAAATAACCTAGGCGCAAATCTCGTAGATAACGGCTTAAGACAGAGCTTAGTAACAGAGCGAAGAGATATAGGCGAAGATAAAATACTAATCTATGAGGGCCTGCTTTCTGATGCTCAGGATGTGGACTACGCTAAATCCATTACCCAACTCTCATCGGATATGCTGGCGCTAGAGGCAGCGCAGAGTACCTTTGCGAAGGTCTCCCAGCTATCAATATTTAACTTTTTGAGATAAGTAGTTACAAATGACTGACATAAATACGAACAATGTGGGTACTAAGATTACCCAGGCCCTAAAGACCGGCTCTGGTGTCGATATTTACGACCTGGCAACTACCCTTGCCGAGGCCGAGTCGCTACCTAAAATTAATATCATTACTGCGAAAAAAGAGGAGAGTACATCAAGCTTGTCTGGATACGGCGTGCTTAAGGCTAGTGTCGCATCGTTAAAAACAAGCTTTGATGCCTTGAAGGATCGAGATACCCTGCTGAGTAAGTCAGTAGAGGCGGACCGCGAGGATAGGGCGCGGGTGAAAATGATTTCGCAAACTGCCGCAAAGGCCGGAACCTATGCAATTAAAGTGATTTCAATGGCTCGACCACAATTGAATGAACTTAAAGATAATAGTAGTTCGTTTACTTCTTTGGATCAGAGTCTTGCTGGTAGTAATTTTACGATTACCATAAAGGTGCCAAGAGATGCCGCGAGCGGGACAGATGTGGTGGTCTCTACTCACACCCCTCAGGGCATCATCGACGCGGTAAACAGCATTACCTCAACCACCGGCGTTACGGCCCGTGCGTTTAACCCGGCATCAACTGGCACGACCTTTTCAATATTTCTGGAAGGAAAGACGG
Source organism: Gammaproteobacteria bacterium (assembly GCA_029242705.1). GTDB lineage: Bacteria > Pseudomonadota > Gammaproteobacteria > Pseudomonadales > Pseudohongiellaceae > UBA9145. The sequence continues at coordinate 10,041 of JAQWTK010000034.1, forward strand.
GAGCAGATAATACTTTTGATTTTGCTAGCACGTTAACGGGAAGTAGTGCGTTAACCGGCGGTGCCTGGGGGGATAAAGAAAGGAATGCTCAAGATCTTAGGTTAACATTGAATGAGCGGGAGGATATTTACCGTCAAACTAATTCGCCGACCGATGTTATTGACGGTGTACAGACCACCTTTGTACGGGACGGATCGGACACGACTATTAATATTGTGGTCAGCGAGGATACAAGCGCGTTAGAGACTTCTATTAATTCGATGATAGACTCCTATAATGATTTCGTAAACGTCTCCGACTACTTGATTGGGGATACGGACGAAGAAGATGAACTGGCTGGTTCGCTGTCGGGTGATAAGAACACAGTGAATCTAATACGCAGCCGGATGAGATCAGCGATCAATATGACGTCATCGACGGCTTCAAATGGATATTCTACCCTACGAAACATAGGAATTGGTTCGAAGCTTTCTGGTGAGCTTACCCTAAATAAAACGACCTATTCAGCGGCGGTGAAGTCAAATTTCTCGGACATCAGGACGATGCTAACCGCAGACACTAATGACCAGGTGGCCTCAGACGTGCGCGATAAGGGATTGGCTATGGATGTAGGCATCATAATTGATGCCATGGTCAGTGATACGGGTACATTAAAGGTTAAAGAAACTAATGCCACAGAAAATATTTCACGGTACGAAGAAGAATTACTGGATTTACAAGACCAATTAGAGAATATTAAGGCCCGTTACTTGAGGCAATTTGCGGCGATGGAATCGATTGTCCAGCGCAGTAAGAATACTGGTGAGTATTTAACTAATCAGTTTAAGGCCATGCAAAATATGAATGATTAACCCATGCGACTTGTAAGACATGTGTTTTGGGAGAAGAAATGATTTTTAATAACAGCAAAGATTGTGAGGTGTGCAAGTACATACGATGGTATTTCATGATAGGAATACCGATACTTTTTATCGTTTATTTGTCACCAGAAATAGGATTTATAAGGGAGTTTAATTTAGCTAACATCTTCGCGGTAGGAATTACGCTAGGTCTCATTATTGTGGTGGCCTGGAAGTATTATCATGAGCGCAGGTGATGGCGGGAGAATTAGAAAAGAAGATAGTGTTGACAGAGTAGGCTGCAACACCTGTGCGCATTTTTATATCACGTGGGATAAACGGTATCCCTACGGCTGCAACGTGATGAGATTTATGAGCGCTAAGCTACCAAGCCAGGATGTTTTAGAGGTGGAGGGGCGTGATTGTTTATCGTTCCAACATAAAGAGTTAGGAATAAGTAGCGATGAGGATGCGCGGACAAATAAGAACGGTGATAGACAGGTCAATGTTATAGTTTAGGGGAAGAATTCTAAAAACTATCTCGTTCGATAACTAACATAAAGGGGTACTCAGTAGTTTTTAGCTCAAGGCAAGAGGACTGGCCTTGGAAAGTATAAAATGTACAGGCTAAGTTGCTTCGGAACGCATCTTCTTCGGATGTCCAAAAATTTTCTGAAGAGGCCACGGGGAATACATTGGTATTAAGAGATGGGTTGTTGCAGCTGTTCTCGGTAAGCGAGCCCATTTCACGTCGTGTAGGGAGGCGAATTGTTTGACCAGATTTATCGGACATGTCTAGTGCATAAGTCTGTGCCTGGTCAAAGCTAAGGAGCACTGGGATGCCAGAACATGTTTGAGGGTCTGAGTACTGCATACCAGCGGGACACCTAGACCAGAAAAGGGATGAGCCAGCTTTATTAGCCAGCCCATTTTGCGCTAAGGAAAAGCCTGACAATAAATCAGGTCTATCCTGGAAGGCTACGTAACAACTCGGTGTTGATCGGAAATCGCAACCGCTGAGGACGACAACGGAGAGCAAGAGGAAAAGCGAAGTGCGAAAAGTTTTAGATAGGAAGTGGGCACTTGGCATATATGAATTTTGTGGAACTGATTTTGAATGAAAATGAAAGCTTAGTCTAAAGTAAATAAGTTTTTGTGACTATAATATTTCGTAGGAGAAAGACATGGATATTGCAACTATAATTGGCCTTATTGGCGCATTCGGCCTGATCGTCTGGTCGATGTTACAAGGTGGCACTATAGCCGCGTACATAAATATTCCAGGCCTAGCTATCGTACTTGGTGGCTCGGTCATGGTCGTCTTACTAAGATCCTCATTAGAGGAATTCTTAAATGCCGTAAAAGTTGGCGGGAAAAGTTTTGGTAAGGCATTGGAAAAGCCTGACGAATTGATTTCTCAGCTTGTTGAATTTGCTTCGATTGCAAGAAAGGATGGGATGATTGCGCTTGAAGGTCAGGAGATTGAGAACCGCTTTATGGAGAAGGCGATAGGGATGCTCGTCGACGGCGCGGAAGAGGACATGATTACCAAGACCCTAAACCAAGACATTGAAAGCATGAAGCTCCGACACAAGCAAGGCGCCACTATTTTTAGTTCGTGGGGTGATGTAGCTCCTGCGATGGGAATGATCGGGACGCTGATCGGACTTATCCAGATGTTGGGTAATATGTCAGACCCGAAGTCTATTGGTCCCGCAATGGCTATCGCCCTATTAACTACTATGTACGGAGCAATTATCGCGAACTGCTTTTGTATTCCAATTTCTTCGAAATTGACTACCCGCTCTGAGATTGAGGCCGCGAACTGCGAGCTCATACTGGAGGGGATACTCTTTATTCAGAAGGGTGGGAACCCACGCATACTGACAGATTTGTTAATTTCATTTGTGCCTCCGAAAGAGCGCGAGCGTCTGGTTAGCGCTTAAGCTTTAAAATTTTTTAAACGATTTTGGAATTATTATGGCCGATGAAGAAATTACATCAGAAGGTGCCAAAAGCGAAGTAGCTGACGAGGTTGATAGTTCGGCCCTAGAGGCGGCGGCTGATGGTGCAGCAGCCGCGTCAGAAGGCGGCGGCGGTGTGGGCTCGACAGCGGCCAGCGCGGAAGAGTGTCCGGAGTGTAAAACCGGATCGCCCGCTTGGATGGCTACCTTTGCTGACATGGCAACACTCTTGATGGCATTTTTTGTTCTTATCTTATCGTTTTCAGATACCGAGATCCCAAGATTTGAGTATATTAATGGCTCCATTCAGTTTGCCTTTGGCGTTAAAAAACTAATTCCCAAGATTGAGATCCCTAAGGCCCGTAGCTTAATCACAGAAAATTTCACGCCTAACGAGGCCGCTCCGACCGTTATAGAAAACCCTCGCCAGAGAGAGCTTGACCGTGACGCAGAAAATTTGATTCGGCGCACGGAAACTTCACCTGAAAGGTTTATAGAAGAGCTAGAGAGCACAAAGATAGCGCTGTCTGAGCAGATTGCTTCTGGGTTAGTAACAGTCACGACAGATGGCGCACAAATAATAGTCCAGGTTAATAATAATGACGTCGCTGGTTCTGAATTTGGGAGTGGAGAAGATAGTGAAGGGACAGCTAGTCAGGTGCTAATAGAAACGGCCGCAATTGTTGCGGAAGTGCAATCCACAACTACCAGAGAGATAGGTATTTATTTAAGTGACGTGGACGGGCCCGAAGAGGTAGAAAATGATGAAGACCTTATCTATGCGGCTCGGGTAAATGAAGAGAGACTGAATAACAGATTTGAAAATATAAAAGCTAATTTAAACGCAGAAATAAACAACGGGCTCCTCGAAGTTGAAAAAGAAGGCGAAGAGGTGGTCATCCGCATAGCGAGCCAGGGTTCTTTTACTTCCGGTAGCGCTGAAGTGGCGCAAAGTTTTACCGCGACTCTCGACCAGGTCGGCGAAACAATAAACCAGGAGTCTGGAAATATACGGATCGAAGGTCATACAGATAATATACCTGTTGCCTTTAGTGATAGGTTTAATTCCAACTGGGACCTTTCGGCTGCACGTGCGGCTTCTGTCGCCGCATATTTAACTAATTCAGCGCAGCTCTCAAATGAAAGGGTACAGGTGCTTGGTTTTGCGGATACCCTCCCGCTTGCAAGCAATGATTCGTCGGAGGGCAGAAGTCGAAATCGTAGAATAGAAATTAGGATCGCTAATTAAGATGGTTAGTAAAATTATTGAAACTATCGGTGTTGAAAAGTGAGTGAGAACGATCAGGATATAGAGGATAAAGACTCTGAAGAGGAAGGCATAGCGGCTGCGGAAGATACAGTTGAGCCTCGTTCGGAAGAGCTCGATGCTGACTCAGAATCTGATTCCGAGGAGGAGGCTGGTCCCCCGCCCGAACCGGAGCCCGAACCGGAGCTAGTTGATTGCCCGGAGTGTAAGAGCGGGTCGCCCGCCTGGATGGCTACTTTTGCGGACATGGCAACTCTTTTGATGGCTTTCTTCGTACTTATACTCTCATTTGCGCACGTTAATGTACCAAAATACAAAGAGGTGAGTGGTTCAATGAGGTCCCGCTTTGGAGTCCAGACTATGGTTCCCATAGTTGAGGCCCCCACGGCGGATAATGTTGTTGCCACGCAATACAGACAGCAAGCCACGGATCCTACCGCTGCAAATACGTTAGAAGAGCAACGTAGCAGAGAAGAACAATCACAGGAAGAGCTAGATATAGACGATGGTGTTGGCGAATCCTCCACCAATTCTCGAGAAGTTGAAGAGATTTTATCCCGAGAGATAGCGGAGGGACTCGTTGAGGTATCCGTTGAGGATGGCACGGTCGTTATCGAGGTGCTAGCGCCTAATGACTTAGATGAGAGCACTGGGAAGATTACTCAAGACACGATCTTGTTGTTATCAAAGGTTAGTTCCGTCCAGTCAGAGACAGATTCTTTGGTGCGCGTGCAAGGGGCTGAGTTTGTTTCGTCCGGGCAGAGTAGTGTCGATGAATCTGATTTTGGTGGTTCCTCTAGGCAGTCTCAAGATCAGCTGGAGCAGATCCGTGCGAACCTATCAAACGAAATAACCTTGGGGTTGGCGGAAGTTTTTCGAGATGGAGATTCCATAATCATCCGTCTTACAGACCAGGGTGGCTTTGAAAGTGGTTCTGCAAACTTGAGGACTGATTTTACGTCGTTGCTTGACTCTGTTGGTGATTCTTTGACGGGAGCCTCTGGCTTAGTTCAGATTGAGGGGCATACGGATAATGTTGCCATGAGTTTCGGTAACCGTTATCGAGACAATTGGGATTTGTCTTCGGCCCGCGCAGCGAGCGTTGCTGACTACCTACAAGAAAGGGGTAGTATTGCTCCTGGCAGTATGGTCATCAAAGGGTTTGCCGACACAAATCCGATCGCGTCTAACGATACGGCGACTGGTCGTTCAGAAAATCGCAGGATAGAAGTAGTAGTCCTGCCAAATTAAAAGATATTCATTCTGGGCAGTCAGTCAGACTAATATTTAAGCATTGTGCGATAATGCCTTCCGCCTCAATTATTTCATCATCCTCTAGTTGAATAGTGGAGATGGTAGTGATATCAATTGCTGACTCGGAGCCATTGCTTTCGGCAATTTTTCCCCAGACATAGGCGCTAAATGGCTGTGAATCCGAGCCTTCGCCGGCTTGCAACATAAAGGAATACATCATTTGTGCGGGGGTATAATTCTTTCGCGCAGAGCTTAAAAACAGTTTCCGAGCCTCTGCGTAATCCAGTGACGTTCCTTCGCCGCTCTGGTAGGCGAGCCCAAGCATGTATTCCGATTCAGCGAGCTCTTGATCTGCCGCCATCTCAAACCACCTAAAAGCTTCGGTAAAATTTTCGGCGACCCCATATCCATGGTGATATAGCATTCCCATGTTGTGTTGTGCCTCTGCTAGACCACTGTCAGCAGCTTGGCGGTACCAGTTCATCGCCATTAGATAATTTTGTGGGACACCTAGCCCCCCTTCATACATGTATCCAATATTATTTTGAGCCTCTGCGTTTCCTGATTCGGCCATCGGGAGCCATGCCCTTATTGCCGTCGCGTAGTGACCTCGGTCTTTAGATGCTAGGCCTGATTCAAATCGATCTTGCTGTGCAAAACTGACTGGTTGGAAGAAGACCGAAACTAACAGTAATGACAAAGTGAAATTAAAGTTGTTGCTCACCGTAATCAAGTTCAAGCCCTCCCTATTTTAGATACCGTATTCTGTACATCTATAACAGCTTGAAAGATGCTGCCCTCAGATACTACCGCCTTTAAATATTCTTTGTCCGCTGACAATATAGGAATACTCTCCCCGACGAAGTCCACAGTTTTCGTCATCGCTGTCTGGAGCGAGTCATCCTCATATAACGTTATCGGCTCGGTAATCACAAAATCCAAAACACTGTTACCGGAGGCGGAGATGGCGCCGAAGATATCGAGTTTGCCTGAATATTTGCCGTCATCTCCTACTAGATAACTCTCCACCATCCCGGCTTCTTTCATTAGCCTATAGGCTTCGTCACCGGTTGTATTTGGTCTTAGCTGAACGTAAGTCGAATCAATACAGGATGTCACCGGCCTCTGACTCAAGGCAATCGATTCTCGACCAAGCCTCATGTCAACTCCTCGGTCGAGTAGCTGTCTGTCGAAAT
>JAQWTK010000038.1 GCA_029242705.1 Gammaproteobacteria bacterium
ATTATTTTACCCAAAAAGTGTCCAGTATGTGGTTCATCTGTAGAGAAAGACGGTGGAGTTTTATTTCGTTGCAGTGGTGGTATCGTTTGCTCGGCACAGCAAAAGGAAACAATTAAGCACTTTGCTTCGAGGTCCGCAATGGATATCGAAGGCCTAGGTTCTAAATTAATTGATCAACTTGTAGACGAAAAAATAATTGAAAATGTTGCAGATATTTATAGCTTGAATGTAAGTCAGCTAGCTAACCTAGAAAGAATGGGGGAAAAATCTGCAGGAAATTTAGTTTCGGCAATTAATAAAAGTAAAAAAACAACTTTGCCAAGATTTTTATTTGCTCTAGGCATTCGAGAGGTAGGGGAGGCTACTGCTAGGACATTAGCGAGGCATTTTGGCGATATAGACGCGATTCTTGGAGCCGAGGGAAAAGAATTAGTAAACGTAGAGGATGTAGGACCGGTAGTTGCAAGTCGTATATTTTCATTTTTCTCTAATGCAGAAAACCGAGCCCTAATTACAAAACTTCGCAAGTCTGGCATTGGTTGGCAAGCACAAACAACTAATTTTTCGGCCAAGCCCTTGGATGGCCAAAGCTTTGTTCTGACCGGCACACTTGAAGAGCTAACGCGGACAGAAGCTAAGGCACTTCTCGTCGAATTAGGTGCCAAGGTAACTGGGAGCGTATCTAAAAATACTGATTGTGTTGTATGTGGTTCTGGAGCAGGTTCAAATCTTTCAAAGGCCACAAACCTAGGCATTAAAACCCTTAATGAACAGGAGTTTATTAAACTTCTTGGTGATTTTGATGCATAAGCTGGTAAGTTTGGTTTTTAAGGAGCGGTTCTTAGTAAGGAAAGTTAATTTGGTCCTGGGCTTTAGCCTAATATTAACAGCATGTATTACTGCGCAGCCAAGGAATATAACTGATGTATGCGCTATTTTTGAGGAAAATAAAAATTGGTACGAATCAGCAAGCTCTTCTGAGGATCGATGGGGTATTCCTATCGGAGTTAATATGGCCGTAATCTACCAGGAATCGAGTTTTAGAGCACGCGCTAAGCCTGAGCGAGAGAGAATTTTATGGGTCTTGCCTGGGCCTAGAGCGTCATCAGCGTATGGGTATGCTCAGGCATTAGATAGTACCTGGGATGATTATAAATCTATGTCCGGAAGGACTAGAGCATCCAGATCAGATTTTAACGATGCGATAGACTTCGTCGGTTGGTACAACGCGAACTCCGTGCGGATAAATAATATTGCGACTACGGATGCCCGAAATCTTTATTTGGCCTACCATGAAGGCAATACTGGCTTTCAGCGTCGAAGCTTTAATAATAAAGGATGGTTAATTGAAGCAGCTAACCGGGTGCAAGCTAATTCAGAGCGCTTCAATAGACAATTAGGTGAGTGTGTAAAAGAGTTAGAAAAGAGTTGGTTGCGGCGGCTGTTTTCGTAACCTAAGTATGCACTATGGACCATATTCAATGATTAACAGCATCCAACTTCATGCATTACCTAAAAGAATTATTTATATCTATGAGTGATTCATTGCCTGGGCATAGGTCATGATTACTTAATAGATTGAAAGGTTTATCAACAGTCGCTTGCAGCTCATGTAAGTCTGAAGTCGATTGATTGATATACAGAAGTCCGGTCGCGATCTCTCCTTCTTTTTTATGTTTATTGATATGTTGGAGAGCATTCTCTTTATTCGTAGGATCATAGTCGTTGCCTGCTTTATGCAAGTGTATAACAGAGCCATCATGTAAAGTGATTGACTTATCTTGTCCGGGATCATAGCTAGTAGTTATCTCTTCTTTCATAGGGACAAAATCGACTTGGCTGAGAGAAATATAGTTCTCCCAAGTATTCTTGTAGCCATGAGAAGAAAAATTGGTGTTGTTAAACGTTACACATGGTGAAACCACATCAATAAAAGCGAAGCCTTTATGACTTAAGCCGGCTTGTATAAGTGGTACTAGTTGTTTTTTATCGCCAGAAAAAGATCTTGCGACAAAACTTGCGCCTAGCTCAATCGCGAGTGTTGCCATATCGATATTGTCATATAAAGATTCTTCGCCTGATTTTGTTTTTGAGCCAACATCTGCAGTGGCAGATAGTTGGCCTTTGGTAAGACCATAGGTGCCATTATTTGCAACGATGTACAACATATTAATTCGTCGCCGGACTATGTGGCAGAACTGACCCAAGCCGATAGATGCGCTATCGCCATCGCCTGAAATCCCAACATAGTGCAAATCCTTATTCGCGATATTTGCGCCGGTGGCTACAGAAGGCATACGACCGTGAACCGAATTAAACCCATGGGACTTACTTAAGAAATAAGATGGTATTTTAGAAGAACAACCAATACCGGAAATTTTTGCTACTCTATGTGGAGAAAGGCTCATATCCGCCGCTGCTTGAACAATAGCTGCGCTAATAGAGTCATGCCCGCACCCGCCACATAATGTAGTTAAGGTCCCCTCGTAGTCGCGCCGTGTTAAGCCAAGATCATTCGTTTTTAAATCAGGATGGTGAAATTTTGGTTTTCTGATATAGCTCATTCTAATATAGCCTTATTTAGATTATTTTTAAGCTGAAATGCCTTTATTTTTCTCAGAAGTTTTTAGCGAGTCTAGTATTTCAGTTTCAATCTTTTGGGCAGTTATTAATACTCCGTTATAGCTGCGTATTGAATGCATTTTTTCTTCGAGGGCATTACATTCTATTTTTAGTAGGCTCTTTAATTGTGCGTCTCTATTTTGTTCGATAACATAAAGCAATTCATGATTTTCAATAAATTCTTTAACATCCAAATGAAAAGGAAAAGCTCTCAATCTCATCGTATCTAATGAAATCCCTTTTTTTGTTAAACTATCTAACACTTCTTGTATTGCACTAGTGGTTGTCCCTAAGTAAATCATGCCGAGCTTGTGCTTTTTGATATTAGAGATATCGGGCTCAGGAAGGTATTTGATAGCGGTTTTAAATTTCAGAGCAATTCTATCCATCCCTTCAGCATATATATCCCCATCTTCGGTGTAGGCAGCGTTAGCATCGTGGGAACTGCCCCGAGTGAAGTAGCTGCCTTTATTGGGATGGGTGCCAGGGTAGGTTCGATAAGGAATACCATCGCCGTCGGAATCTTGGTATCGGCCATAACGTTCTATACTTTTTAGTTGCTCTTCATTTAACACTTTACCCCTGTCATAGCGTCGATTATCATCCCACTCTAACGGCTCACTTATTTGTTCATTCATTCCTAGTTCTAGGTCACTGAGTACGATTACAGGTGTTTGTAATCGCTCAGCAATATCGAAAGAATCTGCGGCGAAATCGAAACATTCTTTTGGGTTAGAAGGGAATAGTAGAATATGTTTGGTATCTCCGTGGGAGGCATAGGCACAACTTAGCAAATCACCTTGCTGTGTTCTTGTGGGCATGCCTGTCGAAGGTCCTGCCCTTTGAATATTAAATAAGACAGCTGGAACTTCTGAAAAGTATGCCAATCCAAGAAATTCTTGCATTAGTGATATCCCTGGCCCTGAAGTAGCCGTAAAAGCTCGAGCACCATTCCAGCTAGCACCAATTACCATTCCAATTGCTGCTATTTCGTCTTCAGCTTGGACAATTGAAAACTTATTTTTCCCCGAGCCTGACTCTATTCGCAGTCGTTTGCAGTATTTGTCAAAGGCATCGACCACCGAAGTAGACGGGGTAAGAGGATACCAAGACGCTACGGTCGCACCGCCGTATACACAACCTACTCCTATTGCAGTATTCCCGTTTATTAATATTTTGTTTTCATTTTTGTTAGAGGGTTTTAATTTTATAGGGAGCGGGCATTTAAAGTTGTCGCTAGCGTATTGATAACCTAGCTCTAGAGAATGAATATTTGGAGAGATTAATTTTTCTTTTCCCCGAAACTGGTCGCTTATCATCTTTGTAAGAACCTCAAAATCTATATCGAGGAAGGCAGACAGAGCTCCTACATACACAATATTCTTAAATAATTGTCGTTGAGAAGGCTTATCAAATTCCTTTAAGACAATATCTTTCAGTGGTATTGGAAGGAAATGCACATCACCTCGAATTAGTTCATCACTCAATGGCTTAGAGGAATCGTGTAATACAAACCCGCCGGGTAGTACTGAATCGATATCAGATTTAATGGTTTGCTCATTCATCGCGACCATCAAATCTACGCCTTCTCGCCTACCTAAATAACCTTTTTCTGAGACTCTTACTTCGTACCAGGTAGGGAGGCCCTGAATATTTGATGGGAAGATGTTGTGGGGGCTAACTGGTATACCCATGCGAAAAATGGATTTAGCAAACATATTGTTTGCGCTGGCAGATCCAGAGCCATTAACATTTGCAAACTTCACGATGAAATCGTTAATTTTAGGAATCGTATTTATTTTATTTGCGCTTACTAGGTCCTTCACGCATTGGCCGCCTTAGCTGTATTAAAGAGATACTTTCTCATGTCCCAGGCATTTGTTGGGCAGCGTTCGGCGCACAAACCACAGTGTAAACAAAGATCCTCGTTTTTTGTCATAATGCGGTCAGTGGGTAATGTTCCCGAAACGTAAATGTCTTGGTCGTTGTTGTTTGCGGGTGCTAATAAGTTTTCGCGAAGTTTGGATTCTTCTGCATTCCCGGTAAAAGTAATACAATCAGTGGGGCAAATGTCTACGCAGGCATCGCACTCAATACACAGTTGGTCGGTAAATACAGTTTGGATATCACAGTTAAGGCATCGCATTGTCTCAGCAAGCGCGAGTTTTTCATCAAAGCCTAGCTCAACTTCAAGATTTAGGTCGTTCAGCGTTTTTTCTTTTTCTGCATGGGGCACTGCGTAGCGTAGGTCATTACTTATATCGTTTTCATATGACCATTGATGGATGCCCATCTTCTGGCTATCTAGGCTTATTAGAGGTCCAGGCCTATCTTGCAAATTCTGGCCATTACAATGCAGGTGGATTGAAAGTGCAGCCTCGTGACCATGCGCAACGGCAGTAATTATGTTGTCTGGTCCTAGTGCTGAATCGCCGCCAAAAAATACATCCTCGCGAGTAGACTGAAAGGTTTCTTTATCAAGAATAGGAAGCTCCCATTGATCAAATTCGATTCCCAGGTCCCTTTCTATCCAGGGGAAGCTATTCTCCTGTCCTATTGCGCATATTACATCGTCACATGGAATTACCACTGGGTCTTCCCCGGTAGGTACTAGTAATCGCTTACCCTTTTCATCGTATTCTTTACGAACTTTCTCAAACTCCATTCCTACAAGCTTGCCTTCATCTAAGATGTAGCGCCTGGGAACATGAAAATTGACAATTGGTATGTCTTCGTTCATGGCATCTTCAATTTCCCAAGGGGATGCTTTCATTTCATCGAAGCCACTACGGACTGTAACCGTAACTTGCTCTCCGCCAAGTCGTTTTGAGGTTCTACAACAGTCCATGGCGGTGTTTCCGCCACCTAGAACGATAACTCTCTTACCAATAGAATCTATATGCTCGAATGCTACATTTGCTAGCCACTCGACACCAATGTGTACGTTATCTTTTGCTTCTTCGAAGCCTGGTAACTTTAGCCGCTTACCAAGCGGCGCTCCAGTGCCAACAAAAATGGCATCATATTTATTCCTAAGTAATGAATTCATACTCTTGATTTCATTGCTAAAAATATTGATAGTTCCCATCTCCAGTATGTAATTGAGCTCCTCGTCTAAGACTTCTATAGGTAAGCGAAAGCGGGGAATTTGTGTTCGCATGGCGCCGCCACTGAGGTGATCTTTTTCGAATATAGTAATTTCGTAACCTAGCGGCAGCAAATCACGAGCAACTGTTAATGAGGCTGGACCAGCACCGATTAAAGCGACATGTTTCCCATTTTTTTGTTCTGGTATTTTTGGTAAGCGATCTGTTATATCCGATTTATAGTCTGCGGCGACCCGCTTGAGTCTGCAGATAGCAACCGGCTCTTCCTCAACCCTACCTCGGCGACACGCTGGCTCGCAGGGCCGGTCACATGTGCGACCAAGTATTCCTGGGAATACATTAGAGTGCCAATTTATCATGTAAGCATCCGAGTAGCGCTTCTCAGCGATCAGCCGGATGTATTCAGGTACGGGGGTATGAGCTGGACAGGCCCATTGGCAATCCACTACTTTATGAAAGTAATTGGGGTCCGAGATATTTGTGGGCTTCATATTGCGATTTGATCTTTATTTATTCAAAATTGGTAGTAAGAAAACAACCGAATTAATTCGGGGCCTAGTATATGCATATCGGCTTAAATTGTAAGTAATTTATAGGAGGGAGTAAGCGAAAAATTTGGGCGTGGTTTGGTTGGACACTTAACGCATGTGCATTACTGTATCTAAGGTATAAATTGGAATAAAGTTAAGCCCAACGAGCATTGCTCGCTGGGCTTTACCTACTATCAAGGGAGAGATAAATGATACAGAGCTTTAGCTCTGAAGCACTCACCTGCACTACTTATGACACTACCTCCTTGTATTAGTTCCGGAAAACCATATAAAACATTGTTTTTCGGCCTTAAATACAAATAAACCATAGTAATATCTATATATTTCTTACGCTAAACCCTTGTTTTTCAAGTTTCTCTACTTGCTCTTTATTTGTGATTATCCCTATGCTCGCACCCGATGAGTCAAAATATCTTTCAACGACCGCCTTTAAGTCTTTAAGTGTTGTAGATAAAACTTGTTGGCGGAAGGCCAAGCGATGCTCGAGAGTCCGGCCAAAAAGTTGGTTGTAGAATGCTTGTTTTGCCTCGCCCGCTGGCGAACCTGGCTTATCTAAGGTAGCTATTACTCCCAATATGGCCTCTTCAAGTTGATACTCTGCTTGTTTTGAATCAATCAGCCAGCTAAGAGATTCTTCAAAATCTCTTAACGTGTCTGATAGGCGAGGATCACGATAAGAAAAAAACTTAAAAGTGGCGGAATTTGAGTCTTGGCTAGCGCCCCCACCATAGGCCCCGCCTTGTTCTCGAATTGCGCGGTGCAGGAACCCATTTCTTAAGTAACCGGCTAGCACATGAAGAGTGGCGTTATCTCGATGGTTTGAAGGTACTGTGGGGAATGCTTTAGCACAAAAATTTACTTGAGTATCCGTAGTCCAAGCCTCTGTTATCGAGTTTCTGATTTTTGGTAGAACTAGATTTTCTATATTGTCTTGGCCGTTAGATATTGGCCAAATTTCCTCCAATGATTCGTGAATTTTATTCTCCGTTCCTGGTTCAGCGATAGATAGAATTTGCTTGTAGCCTCCCGTAATAGTTTGATGTAGAGCTTTGAATTTCTCTAGCAAGTTTCTACATGTATTCGGATCATCAAGTTTTTTACGGATTTCTTTAAGTTGCTGAATTCCTTTCAGTCCACTAAAGGTATGAGAAAGATTGGCGGCCGGGCTCATTTCACTGGATGCTAACACCATCGCTAAAGTATGCCCTTGTCCTGTTATATTATTCTCTTTGCGCGTGCATATCTGTTTAATTAGATCCGATAATCTCTGTGGTTCATCAAAATTAACGCTGGAAAACATCTCGTATAGTAATTCGGATTGCTTTGAGGCATTAGTGGTCAAAGCTCTCGAAGATAGTGTGACAAAAGATTTAATAGCCTGCACATCGTCTATTTGGCTTCGAATACTGCTATAACAGTTAACTCCGCCAGAAATTTGGGCTTGCCAGGTTTGTACTTCTTCGTAATTTTTTTCGTTAATTCCAAATTCAGGCAGGCAGCTAGTATAAAGAGGAAGTACTTCCAGAAGTGTGTCTTCGATTTGAGGTAGTTCAACTATTATTTGTTGATAAGTTATGCCATTGGTTCCTTGCTCAAAATAGTTGTGTGTTATTTCTGCGGGGGACAATTTACTGCTCGAATAAGGTGGTTCGCTTAATTCTTCCGGCACATCACTTAAGCTAACTTTTGGTAATAAGCTCGGATCATCTTCCTTGTTTTGGCGTTTTGTTAAAGCTCGAGACTGTTCAACGATAATCTCCATTTCTTCTTCGGATAAGCTACTTTTAATTACCTGGAGTTTCGTTTTTTCAGCCTCTACTTTTTTACGTGACAATTCGTAATCCGGGCGCATGGTCAAAGTTACGCGATGCGGATTTTCCAGCAAAAGCTCTTTTATTAAATTAGGTATGAATTCTTTTTCTTTTATTGCAACCTTCAATTCCTCAAGAACCGGGTCAATATTTAGCAAACTAATCGGATCCCCACGATGAAGTGCGGTAGATAGTCCATAAAGGATTAATTGAAGTCCGTAAGGATAGCTATCGCCTGATATTTCTCTTTGGTTGAGCTCAAGCTGATGTAGAGCCGCTTCAACTTGTCCTGTTGGAACTCCTTCATCTGCTATTGTTTGTAAGCTTCTCAATATGAGTGATTCAGCTTCAAGTGTGGCTTCAGCGGAGCACCCTTCTAGTCCGGCCATAAAGCTCATTTCTTTGCTGGAATCTTCGAGTCCGCACATGGGTGAAGGTGCGCTACCAAGGCTTGTGGTTTCCAAAACTTTTAAAAGCGGACTGGCGCTATTATCCAATAACACACTGGTTAATAATTGGGCTTTAAAAAGATCGATCAGACTAGTGCTTTTGCCTAAGAGCCAGCCTAATACCACATGGTTTTCGTTTTTATCTTTATTTTTGGCGGCATAGAATTCTTCAGCCCGTATAGGGGATAGGTAGCGTTTCTCATCATTTACCTTGATCTGATGGTTCAGTTTCTCAAAGCGAGAGAGCGCTAAGCTTTCAAAGTTTTGTTGATGGTTACAAGCTGGTGTATCGCCGAATGTCATGATAACGCTATTACTGGGGTGGTAATGTGACTTGTAAAAGGATAGTAAGTCGTCATATGTAAGATCCGGTATATGATCTGGTTCCCCGCCACTATTGTGATGGTACGTGGTTGTAGGATAGAGATATTTGCTCATTGTTTGCCAAAGAACGCTATTGGTTGAGCTCATAGCACCTTTCATTTCATTAAAAACGACGCCTTTGTATTGAAGCTCTGATGATGGGTTTAGAGGTTCTGTAAATTCTAGCCGGTGGCCCTCTTGTAAAAAATCTAGTTCGTGTAATCGTGAAAAAAATGAAGCGTCTAAATAAACGTTTAACAAATTATTAAAGTCTTTTTTGTTTTTTGAGGCAAACGGGTATGCCGTCCAATCGCTGCTCGTAAAAGCATTCATAAATGTATTTAACGAGCGGCGGATCATCATAAAGAACGGGTCTCTTACCGGGTATCTCTCGCTTCCACATAACGCCGTGTGCTCAAGAATATGGGCAACCCCAGTTGAATCGGTAGGCACTGTTCTGAATGCTATTAAGAAAACGTTTTCCGTATTACTGCTCGCGAGGTGATAATGCAGAGCATTGGTTTTTAGGTGAACATACTTCTCCATTACTATATTTAATGAAGCGATATGTTCACTTTCAACCTTTTTAAAAGCAGGGTGTGATTTGCTTGATTCTTTCATACAGGATTTCTTATCCTCAAATTAAATTTACTACTACAGATTACCGTAATTTAAATCTCTGGTTTCTCTATACTGAGTCTGCCAAGATTTCCTGAGCGGAAGTCGTTTAGTAATATTTCGGAAACTTTATGGTAATCGGTGAGCCCTTTTTTCGATAAGGCGCCATTTGTTTTTGCAACCGATTCGTAGAGTAATTCGGCCGTATTTATATGCTTCGTAATACCATAACGTAGTTGCAGCCTTTCTTGATGCTCTTTTAAAAGAAATTCTGCCATATACCACCCTATATCTTCTATATCGATAGCGGTGTTTCTAATAGTTCCTAAGCAGGCTAATTTGTACGCTCCGTCTTGATTTTCCAGTTTGGGCCACATTAAACCGGGAGTATCGATCAAATACCAGCCTGTATCGATTTTGATCCGCTGTTGGCCTTTTGTGATAGCGGGCTCATTCCCTGTTTTAGCTATTTTCTTCCCCATAATGGTATTCAGTAGCGTTGATTTTCCAACGTTAGGGATGCCAACAACAAGTAGTTGCTTTGGTTGTATTATATCTAAAGAATTCTCTAGGTGCGGTTTTAGTTCGTTTATTAGCGTTGTTTGATTTATAGGCCTTTGGTGGCCGCTAATAATGCAGCTTGTTTTTCGCTTCTTTTTAAAATAAGTCCTCCAAAGCTTGGTAATTTTTTCATCCGCGAGGTCTGCCTTGGTTAGTATTTTAATGCGGGGTAATTTGGGAGCGAAAGAGCCGAGTATCGGATTAGAGCTGCTTCGAGGGGCTCGAGCATCTACCAGCTCAATTACTGCATGAGCTTCTTTCGAGGCCCTCTCTAACTCTTTGCCGGCTTTATGCATATGTCCTGGGTACCAGGAAATGACCATGACTTTTCCTTTTTATAGTCGGCTAAATATTTCACAAAATACAGTAACTGCCGCGGGTACAATTCTAATAATAAAGCTAGCCGCCAAAAGAACATAGAGTATACTTGGAATTAGTCCTATATGGAGATTTGTAATTCGAAAAAGCTATGAGTATGCAAGCAATAATTCAAGAGAAAGTGGAAAACCTCTTTGAGCCTCAGCATTTTAGCGTGGTCAATGAGAGCCACTTACATAGTGGCCCTGCCACTGAATCTCACTTCAAATTAACAATTGTTTCCACTTGTTTTTTAGATTTATCACCCGTTAAACGCCACCAAGAAGTTTATCAACTACTTTCGCAGCAGCTTTCTGAAGGAATACATGCTCTTTCTTTACACTTATATTCCCCCGAAGAATGGCTAGCTCGTTCCGCGGTTAGTCCTGAATCTCCGAATTGTCGAGGGGGGGGTAAGAATCAATAACTCAAATGGTTATTTTTTTACATATATTCCAATAAATTTGAGTTAAGATTATTGTCTAATGCAAAATGGTATAAGTGATCTGAAATATAGCTAAGCTGATTTAGGGTTATAGAAAGGAATGCTCGCTAAATTTTTGAGAATATATGAAACGACCCTAGCAGTTAAAATGCTGGCAATAGTGTTTATCTTCATTTTTCTTCTAGGTTTTATTTTAGTGGTCAGAAATTTAACGGTTTTTGAAAAGCAAATTATACCCGAAACAACGCTAGAAGAGCCGAGCCATATATTCCCCGATTTTTCAATCTTTGCTGACGTAGAGACAAAGAAGCGAAGTTTTTTTGATTACACCCAAGGTTTTATTGTTGCCGAGATAAATTCAATCCTTGCTCTAAGAGCTGAGCTTGCAATGATTGCTGATAGCGTTGATCAGGTCGCAGTATTGAATCCTGAAAACGAAAAAAAGTTAATAGCCGTGGCTATTGAATATCGTGTGGATTATGAAGGTCTTAGTAAAAAAGAAACTCTTGAAGAACTAATGCTTAGAGTTGATTTTATCCCAGCATCTTTAGTGCTTGCTCAAGCTGCAAATGAATCTGCATGGGGGGTTTCCCGATTTGCGGTAGAAGGTAATAATATTTTTGGGCAGTGGTGTTATGAGAAGGGGTGCGGAATTGTGCCTGCGAGGCGTGAGGCTGGAGCAAAACATGAGGTAAAAATATTTGATACTGTGCAAAGTTCTATTAAAGCTTACTTTTTAAACATTAATACCCATGATTCTTATTCTTACTTGCGGGATTTAAGGGCAAAGATGAGAGATAGGGGGCTGAAACTAGACCCTATGTCATTAGCTATTGGGTTGGGTCGTTATTCAGAGCGTGGCGACAGTTATGTCGATGAAATTCAAAGAATAATTATTCAGAACGATCTCAGGAAGCGGGACACTTAATCAATTTTAATCCATTGGACAGAATACCAGTAGAATCTATCTTCGCCTGGCACGGGAGCTGTGCATATATAACGCCAGCGCCTCCCTTGGTACATTTGAGTTGGCTCTAGCCTTACTATTCCATCGTTTTTGTCTATCCAGTTCATTGGTAGTGGTTGGCTATTCGCGAAGCAGCCAATCTGGGAAAGATTATGCTTTTTAGGGTTAAACTGTAGAGTAGTAGTCGGGTCGCGCTTTGCTGTAACAGGAGAGCTCGGTTCTATGAGCTGAACATCAAATGACTTGCTGCCTAGCTTTATTTTGGCTGTTTCGAGGTTAGCGTATATAGATGCAAGCGGAAAACGTGGTAGCGCTAAGAAATCTGAATTATGTCCTATAGCTCCGGAATTTTGTGCGAACCCTATAAAATTATTCTCTTCTAAGACTGTTTTAATAGTAGTGTCGAATTCGCCGTATGGGTAAGCAAGAAAACGATGACTTTGTCCAGTTTCTTCCTTAATCCTAGTCTCGGCACTAAGCAGCTCTGCTTCCAGACGATTAAGCCAATCATTTTGTGATTCTTGGGGTTTTTTTTCCAGCATATATGGATGCTCGACCATATGATTGGCTATTATAACTCCAGCATCAGACATCTCTCGGACTTGCTTCCAGGACATGTAGTTTTGCTGTTCTCTATCTATCGGACCAGTGCTTAAAAACAGAGTAAAAGGGAAGCCGAAAGATTTAAGTAAAGGAAATGCGGTCTCATAGATTGAACTGTAACCATCATAAAAAGTAATAGCTACGGATTTGTCTGGTAGGTACGTACCTTCACGTATGCTTTTAATCATCTTATCAAGAGCGATAACACTATAGTTATTGTCGCGCAAAAACTCTAAATGCTCTTTAAATTTTTCTGGGCTAATGCTCGTGGATGGAGGCGTATCTATGGCCACATGATGATATAAAAGAATGACTCCGTGGCCGTGCGTACTCGGGGCAGCAAAAGACTTAAGTGCTATTAACAGAGCTAGCAATACGAAAAAATAGCGCATCATTGCCTCATATGGGGTTTGTGATACTCAATAATACCGTATTTTTTTAGTTAAATCGGCGTTCTAGTAATGTTTCTTAAATGGTCGGACGGCAGGTATAATCCCAGCCCGCAATTCTGGATTCAAACTCAAATAATGGAGTATAGCAATGATCTATTCGGGCAAAGCACTTAGTGTGACTGTGCTGCCTTCTGGCGTAGCCAACTTAACTTTTGACCTCAATGGTTCTTCGGTCAATAAATTTAACAAAGAAACTTTGACCGAATTACGAGAAGCTATAGCTAATCTTAATAAGGCGGAAATAACTGGTTTAATATTCTCTAGTGCTAAACCTGCATTTATCGTGGGCGCTGATATTACCGAGTTCATACCAATGTTCTCTGCTCCGGAGGCTGAAATTATGGAGTGGCTGGTTGATGGTAATCAGATATTTAATGATATTGAAGATCTACCTTATCCTACCGTAACTGCCATAAATGGGGTTGCTCTGGGAGGCGGTTTTGAGATGGCGTTATCAACCGATTACAGGATTGGTACACCAAACGCCGTTGTAGGTTTTCCGGAGGTAAAGCTAGGTATTTTGCCGGGTTTTGGGGGAACTGTTCGATTGTCTAGACTACTTGGCGCTGATAATGCAAATCAATGGATTAGTTCGGGTTCTCACCTAAAGTCAAAACAAGCCCTTAGCGAAGGAGCTCTCGATGCCATTGTAGAGTCTGAAAATTTGATTTTAGCTTCGGAAGATCTGATTGGTCAATGCAATAAAGGAAAGCTTGATTATCAGAAAATTCGTAATCAGAAAAAAACATCACTTATTTTGTCGCCTATTGAATTAAATGTTGCGTATGAAACCGCATTAGGGATGGTCGCGGCACAAGCAGGGCCGCATTATCAAGCTCCAGTGACAGCAGTAGAAGTTATGAAAGAAGCGGCGACTCTTGATCGCGCTGGAGCACTAAAAGCAGAACATCTGGGATTTGTAAAATTAGCAAAAACAAAAGTAGCAGCAAATCTAGTTCAAATGTTCCTAAATGACCAGTACTTAAATGGTTCGGCCAAATCTTATGTTCAGAGTGCTAGAGAAATTAATGCAGCAGGCGTTTTGGGGGCAGGCATTATGGGGGGTGGCATTGCTTATCAGTCAGCTCTCAAGGGGACGCCTATTGTTATGAAGGACATCGCCCAGGAAGGGATCGATCTGGGTATGGCTGAAGCTAGTAAATTGTTGAACAAACAACTTGGTAGAGGCCGTATAGATTCGAATAAGGTGGTGTCCATTATGTCGAGTATTACTCCGACTTTAAGTTACGATGGGTTTGATGAAGCGGATATTATTGTAGAAGCCATAATTGAAAACCTAGAATTAAAAAAGTCAGTTCTGGCAGAGCTAGAAGCGCTAGTTGGCGAAAATACGATTATAGCGTCGAATACATCAACCATTTCTATAGATGAACTTTCTGTTGCGTTAAAACGGCCAGAAAACTTTTGTGGCATGCATTTTTTTAATCCAGTTCCTCTTATGCCGTTAGTAGAGGTAATCAGAGGAAAGGACACTAGTGATGCGACGATCGCTACGACAGTCGCTTACGCCAAAAAAATGGGGAAAACGCCCATTGTTGTAAATAACTGTCCGGGATTTTTGGTAAATAGAATATTGTTTCCTTATTTTGGAGCATTTTCGCGATTAATTTATGATGGCGCTGACTTTAAGCAAATAGACAAAGCAATGGAAAAATTTGGTTGGCCGATGGGCCCTGCATATTTGTTAGATGTCATTGGAGTGGATACCGCTGTGCATTGTCAAGATGTTATGGCATCTGGCTTCTCTAGAATGAATTTAGAATTTGAAAGTGCCATAGACAAGCTTTATGAATTAAAGAACCTAGGACAGAAAACAGGTAAAGGATTTTACCTGTATGAAATGGATAAGCGCGGTAAGCCAAAAAAATTGCTGAATCCTGAGATAGAAGAATTGGTGCAGTCAGTTCAATCCTCTCCTCGAAAATTCACAGACGAAGAGATAGTTGAACGAATGATGGTGGCGATGTGCATTGAAACGGCTCGCTGTCTGGAGGATGGGATCGTGAACAATGCGATTGAAGCAGATATGGGTTTAGTGTTAGGTCTTGGATTTCCCGCCTTTCGTGGTGGGGCTTTACGTTATATAGATAGCTTGGGTGTGGCCGCTTTTTGCAAGATAGCTAATAAATATAGTGAACTTGGAGACCTCTATAGACCAACTCAGACTATGCTAGAAAACGCGGAAAGTGGTGAAATTTATTATTAAGAGAAAGGAATAAATATGAATATTGGTGATAGAGATGCCGTAGTTGTAGATGGCGTAAGAACACCTATGGCTCGTTCTAAAGAAGGGGCTTTTCGTAATGTCCGAGCGGAAGAGTTATCGGCTCGACTTATAGATGCTCTTTTCGAAAGGAATTCGGAGGTTAAGCCCGAAGAGACTGAGGATGTTATATGGGGGTGCGTCAATCAAACCCTTGAACAAGGTTGGAATGTTGCTAGAAATGCGTCACTAATGTCGGTTCTGCCACATACAACCTGTGCGCAGACGGTTAATCGATTATGCGGTTCTTCTATGTCTGCTTTTCACACTGCCGCTACCGCCATTCAAAGTAACAATGGTGATCAATTTATTGTCGGAGGGGTTGAGCATATGGGGCATGTGGGTATGACTCATGGCGTTGATCCTAATCCTCGTAGTTCAAAGCATATTGCCAAAGCCTCCTGGATGATGGGAGTGACAGCAGAGGTTTTGTCTAAGATGCATAGTATAAGCCGGGAACATCAGGAAGATTTTGCGGTGCGATCTCATAAGCTTGCTGAGCATGCTCGGAAAACTGGTGGCTATGATAATGAAATTGTACCGATTGAAGGGCATAACTCAGATGGATTTAAAACGCTGATTGAAGAAGATGAAACTATTCGGCCCGAAACGTCTAGAGAAGGGTTGTCGCAACTTAAACCAGTCTTTGACCCGGTTAATGGAACAGTAACTGCTGGAACCTCGTCACAAATATCGGACGGCGCTTCTGCAATTCTATTAATGTCTGCGGAGAGGGCAAGATCTCTAAATCTCAGAATACGCGCCCGAGTTAAATCGATGGCTTATGCAGGAGTTGATCCCTCCATAATGGGTTATGGACCGGTGCCTGCATCAGAAAAAGCGATGCGAAAAGCCGGTCTTATATTTAATGATATTGATTGTGTAGAGCTTAATGAGGCTTTTGCCGCACAGTCTTTACCCGTACTTAAAGATCTAAAGCTGCTGGAATCTCTTGATGATAAAGTAAATCTAAGAGGTGGAGCGATCGCTTTAGGTCATCCTTTGGGTTGCTCCGGGACCAGAATCCTAGCGACTTTGCTTAATAACATGGAAACTAAAGACGCCTCTATTGGATTGGCTACAATGTGTATTGGTTTAGGACAAGGAATCGCTACAGTTTTAGAGCGCGTTTGATTATTGGATTTGTTGAATAATGCAAAAGAATCAACTAGAACTTAATCGGAGTCGTAAAAATTTACGACGAGATGTGGGGCATGCTATCGCAGATTTCAATATGATCGAAGACGGCGATTTGATTATGGTTTGTCTGTCAGGAGGAAAAGATTCATATACTTTGTTAGAAATTTTATTAAACCTTCAACAGCATGCCCCTATAAATTTTTCTCTTCATGCAGTCAATCTTGATCAAAAACAACCAGATTTTCCTACCGAGGTCCTCCCAGATTACCTAGATAACTTAGGAGTTGATTTTAATATCATTGAACAGGACACATACTCTATTGTTACGGAGAAAATAAGCGAGAATAAAACATACTGCGGTTTATGTTCAAGATTAAGGCGAGGCATACTGTACAATTATGCTGACGAGATTGGAGCGGATAAAATAGCTTTGGGACACCACAGAGATGACATAGTTGAGACGCTTTTTCTCAATATGTTTTTCGGCGGAAGACTAAAGGCTATGCCCCCCAAATTACTGAGCGATGATAAACGAAATGTGGTAATTAGGCCTTTGGCGTATTGCAAAGAAAAAGAAATTACCAAGTTTTCTAGCTTAATGAATTTTCCGATCATTCCCTGTGACTTATGTGGTAGCCAAACTAATTTGCAACGACAAACTATAAAAAATATGCTGAAAGAGTGGGACAAAGAATTCCCCGGCAGAGTAGAGTCTATTTTTCGCAGTATTTCTAATGTCTCTCTTTCTCAATTGGCGGATAAGGACCTTTATCCGTTTTCTGAATTGAGAAAAAAACATAGCGCTTCAACCAAGCTAGAGGTTGTAGATCTTTATTGAGGTAATTGTCGAGATATGAAATTCAAAAGGTTTTTCTTTTTTTTTAAGTATTGATAAAAGGTCGATTAAGATCGGACTATAATCTTTCTAACTCAAATAAAGTGCTGCTCACTTCTAGTGAGTTATAGTCTAACGCGTGAATAATTATGGAAATTCCTTACACTGAATTATCAAATGATGCTTTGATAGGGGTTATAGAAGAATTCATCTCTAGGGAAGGAACTGACTACGGTCATGGAGATTATAGTTTTGAAAAGAAAATAGAACAGGTGATATCGCAGCTTAAAAATGGAGAAGTGAGGCTCTTTTTTGATAGTGAATCAGAGAGCTGTAACTTAATGAAAGTAAAATAAGTTAGTAGAAATTACTCATATCATCAGATGAAAAAAGATCTTAGTAAGATTAAAGAGGAAGCGGTTAAGCTTGACGCCACTGGTTTGTATTGCCCTGAGCCAGTTATGCTGCTGCACAACAAAATCAGAGATATTACGGCTGGTGAATTGATACACCTCATCGCTACGGACCCTTCGACCAAGAGG
>JAQWTK010000018.1 GCA_029242705.1 Gammaproteobacteria bacterium
CTGATGTCTTGTGGAGTCGTGAAGTTGAAGCAAACCGATGGGTGGAGATTAGTGATGGTGTCTTAGATTTTAATCTTCTAGGACAACATGTCCATGCAGATAAAATGACATTCTCTTCAAGGGACGACAACCCCACGCTTGCGGCTAAGACTGCAAGCTTGGACCTAAATCTCCCGATTCCGGGTTCGGAGCAACCACTAAGCCAAAAAATTGAAGGGGAAGGAATATCCATCAGCAAGAACAACGGCTTTACATTCGATAGCCTGCAAGCTGAGAGAGAGGTCAAGATGGGGTCCGAACTTTTCAGCTTAACGGCGAAAAGTATCGCACTGAAAAAAGAAGCCCCAGGGAACTATAAGGCTGAAGCGGCTGGAGATGTGCAATTTGATAAATTGGGCGCCATGGGGATAAGCGCTCAAGGCAGCGCATCAGGCTCCGTTGCGCTGCCCTTGCAAGCGCCTCACACGCCAGATTATAAAATTACTGCGGCTTCGGCTAAAGCGACGATGAAGAACCCCTTACAGAATAACCTAAGCGAATATCTTGGTGGCACGTTCAGTGCAGAAGCAGATATACCGGTATTCCCTTTCGTCTATGCTAATTTTGGGATGTTTGTAGAATCAAAAGCTACGCTTCCGCCATCTTTCAGTGTTTCTTTTAATTTTGATGCACAAACACAGGATTTAACCATAACAGCGAATCATGAACCGGCTACGGCTCAAATTGAGGCTGGTGTGGAAGGTGGGGTGAAGGCGGGTTTGCCGCCATTGGCAGCGCTTAAGATAGCGTTGAGTGCGGGAGGTAAGATCGCTGCCAAGGCATGGACAGTCTTTACAAAGACATTCAACTTAGGTAAGCAGGAAAAGCCAAAGGCCGAAGATAAAACTGATAAAAAGGCATTGGAATTTCACCTAAAGGGTGAAATCGCATTAAATGCTAAATTAAAACTCATCGCTCAAGCGTTGTATTTCTTTAAGACCACCAAGAGTTTTGATTTAGGTGAAAAGAAACTTGGGGAATTTGAGCTTTCTAATGTAAAGGGCGACCAGAAGAAGCAGATCACTCCGCGTTCGAAGGCAGAGCCGCTTGGTGAAGAAAGCGCGTTAAAGGAAGCGCTCCCGAACAAAGGTGAAGAGACAGAAGATCTGAAAAAATTAAAGGGTAAGGAGTTTGTAGACGCGTTAGCGCTAGAGGGGGATAAGCCTCCGAAGAGGGGAATTTTCGATAGAATATTTAATAGGTAATATCTCTAATCAATGAATCGAATTAAGTAGACAGAAATGGATCGATCGAACCTACAAAAGAAAAAGTCAGAGAGCGAGCCTTCAGCTCATCATGCCGTGCGGTCAGGTTCTGTTGCCGATGGCAGGGATAATCTAATTCAAAAAAAATTGGAGGGCGATTCTTCCTCGCAAGCGCAGGCGGGAAAAATTAATTCTAGCTCCCCTGTTAATAGACAAGCTAAACAATTGGCCGAGATGGATCAGGGTAATCTGGCTACTGGACAGTATGGTAATAAGTCAAGTCGTCTGCTTGATGGCGCAAATACTGCTTCTAAAGGTTCGGTAGAAGCGATGCGCAGAAGTACTCAGTTAAAGCAGACGAACGGCTTTTCTGTCTTGCAGCGAGCGGGCGAAGAAGAGGCTTCGGAAGCTGCGGCCGCTGAAGAGTCAAAATCAATTAAATCTTTCGGTGATGAAAAAACGGGAGACTTGACAAAACCGGAGCCTTCCTTTGATAAATTTGAACTAGCAATGACGGCGACTGGGGCTGTTTCTACGGTAACAAATCTTATTAATATGGCAGCGACGGGGGGGAGAGAGGAAGGAGACAAAAGTGCGGATACAGATTCCGTGTCTGCAATTGTTGCCGGAATGATTGGAGCCGTACAAACGGCGTACAGAGAGGCCAGAAAAGTTTACTCAGTTTTCGAAGATGCGAAGAGATTGGAAGCAGCTGGCAAGGATTCAGGTAAGGCACAAAAGAAGCAGGTGACGGTACTTGCAATGGCGAAGACTGCGAAAGCAACTCTCTCTGTTGTTGCCTCCTGGCAGAAGAAGCTTGACGGGCTAAAAGAATCCACGGTGATGACGGCCCTGCCAATAGTATCCATGGTACTCAACATTGTCGGAATGATTCAGCGCCGCGTAGCTGATATGGAGCGGGGTAACTTAGATCTTGCCAAGACTGAGGATGAAGAGCGGAAGTCGCTAATCCTAAAAAATGTGACAGATGAAAAGAATCGAGAAGCAATACAGGGCTTAATCGCGCAGGAAGACTTCAAAGATGCCGTGATAGCAGCCGCTAATTTCAGGCAGATTAAAAGGGACAATCAAGACCTGTTTGATAAATATGACGAAGCTCAAAAGCCGAAACAAGAAGAATTGCGGGCGAGGCTGGAATCCCGGTATCCGTCTAATTATGCGAGAATGAAAAAAATCAAAGAGGCGACCGGCTATGGCCCCGAGGGATCGGCTGGGAGACTTCAAGCGCTGGAGAAACTTGGAATACCAAAGGAGGTTATAGATAAGCTTATCGATAATCGAACGTTAATAGCTCAGCTGGCAGAGATCAAGGGCAAGCGCGACAAGAATTCGAAAATTGCATGGGCCACGGATTTTCTTAATCTAGCCGGAGATATTGCGACATTATCTGGCGCCGCACCAGTTGGTGCTGCAGCAAAAGGTCTCACGGCGGCGTTTGGTGCAGGGCGCGCGGCAGGCAATGCAATCAAAACTGGAGCGAGAGATATGGGGGCTGACGAGTTCAAAGGCGGTGCTAAGGGTGGTTTTTTTAGCGGCGCGGCCTGGGCAGATAAAACGGACATCCTACGGGGTTCCGCGGCTAAGCATGAGCGGACCTTTCAATCCGCTAGTATTGTTTTCAATCATATAGTAGAGCATGACAAGGCTGCGAGTGCCTATAACGAAAGAAAAAATCTTGCAGCAGCCGACTATGATGCCAACAACGGATCGTATGAAATTGTTAAGACTGAGATAGCTGCTACTGGTGCGAGCTTGGCTATGACTGAAGCTTATCTTCATACCGCCAAAAGCGGGAATGAGGTGGTTAAGTATTTTATGGATAAACTTAAAGAAAGGTAGATTAAGATGGGCGACCTAGAATTTTGTATGGAAAATTTTCACAAGCCTCGGCTATCCAAGCTAGCAGAATTTGTTCTGACTGAGACTGACTATTCTTACCAGTTTTATGCGCCGCCCTCTGTCGAAACTTACCTAATACAAATTAATATAAGTGAGCAATTTATTTTGAGTGTGAGCTATCTCCCAATTGAAATAACTGATGAGGTGCCTTTTCTATTTTTACAATTCCATTGCCTAATAGGTGAATTGAAAGGTAACCCATCTAATGAATTGCTAACGGCGATGTCAGGTGCAAATAACGCCACCGAATTAAGTTCGTTCCACATAAAGGAGAATGAGCTCTACATCAAATCGGTGCTGGCAGAGGATCCGGAGTCGAGTTTGGATCTGCGGAAGATCAGTTTCTCTCTGGGTATCTTTCAGAACAACTTGCTAGACCATCAAGAGTCGCTGCGAGCATTGGTATAGCGAACGAAGTTAATATCGTATCTAGAACCCAATGGTAAGTGCCTCATCTCTATTGCTTATTTGAAGCGCCAGAAGTCTAAAAATGAGTGGTAGAATTGGTTAATCCCCTTGCTTCCAACATGGCTTGAGGTATACAGTTCGCCCTTAGGTTAAATTTCGCAATGTCGATAAATTAGACTCAGGTTTTTATGAGAAAGTCACAATTCCTAGGAAAGAATAGCCATTCCGCGGCGGCGACAAGAAGTCGCTCCGGGAAATCCGTTGAGTCTTCAGAAAAAGCAGCAATGATGCTCGGTTCTAGTCCGACTCAGTTGGCTCAAAATAAGCTAATTGACTCCATGCAAACTAGTCCCTACGCGGTCGCGCAGAGAGAGAAGATGGAATCTATCAGCCAGGCGTCAGACCCAAAAATGATTCAGCGCGCCTCGGATGAAGAGGAACTGCAGGCAAAGGCAGATCCTGCTCAGCTGCAAGAAGAGGAAGAGCTGCAAGGTAAATTCGTGACGGCTCAAATGCAGGGGCACGAAGAGGAAGAGCCAGTTCAAGGTAAAATGGCTACCACTCAGTTAGAAGAGGGACAAACAGCGGCCGGGGGAAATGAAACTGGCTTGCCGGATAATTTAAAAACTGGCATAGAGTCAATGTCTGGAATGTCTATGGATAGTGTGCGGGTTCATTATAATTCCGACAAGCCGGCGCAGTTAAATGCGTTAGCCTACGCTCAAGGGAGCAACATTCACGTTAGCCCTGGACAAGAGAAGCATGTCCCCCATGAGGCTTGGCATGTGGTGCAACAAGCACAAGGCCGGGTAAGTCCGACCAAGGAAATGGCGGGGGGTACTCAGGTTAATGACGATAAAGGCCTAGAAACTGAGGCGGATGTAATGGGCGCTAAGGCAGCACAATTTAAACCGGCTTCTGATAGCCGAATGTCGCATTGATCTTCTCGTTCTGATAGCTTAATAGATTGAGTTTAAAATTTAGTCACTAGGTAGTGAAATTAACTGTCTATGGTTTGTATTAGTAGGGCTGGAATCGCTTTAGAACAATGAAAGATCATTCATCCAATGACAAAGGCGGGCGCAGTCGGGCCGTCGCTAACGAAGTAGGGGACTCTACCACAAAATCAGCCCCCACCTACCAGATCGATGATCGTAGATCGGCATCGGTGATGCAGCGTAAATTTAGGAATCTTGCAAATGGGCTCGCGTCAGCGAACATTATTCAGAACCAGCCTAGGGCGGACGCTCGTGCTATACAGCCCAAAGCGAATGCGATCATGAAGGACCCTAAAGATTCAAAATAGCTAATTTTCTTAGGAGTTTCCACGAGAATTCAACTCTTTAACTCCGTATTCTAGACTAATTTATTGTGATGTTATTGGTGCGATCGATGAGTAGTTGGCGGATCAAGTCGGTGCTTTCTTCGTTTGGCTTTATGCCTAATTCCATCCCTAGCAGATGGCTGAGGTTGTTATAAGCTTCTATAGCTTTTGTATTCTTTCCAGTAACTGTCAGTAGTTGAATCAATTTGTGGTAGCCCGACTCGTCAAGTGGATCGAGTTCTATGAAACGATGGGCATGATGCAGTGCTATTTCATACTCGCCCTCATCAGCATATTTCTCAACTAATTTACTGAGTAAAATCAGTGCATAACGGTGAAAAATTTCTCGTTTATTGACAAGCCACTCATAAAATAGTTCATTCTCAGTAAGTGTACTCTGATCCATAAAATCACCCCGGTAAAGGGATATGAGGTGCTCCATCTTCTCAATAGGGATGGAGAATCTAGATCTAAGCGCGTTGCTTACTGCGTTGCTCAATTCTGAAACGTCTAGGTAGTGCTCACTTTTCGGGTTAAACCGGATACTGGTCCGATTTGTAATTAAGAACTTAGTCTTATTATTTTTTTCTTCCAAACCTTGCCTCAACTTAAATAAGGCGTAGCGCAAATTGCTGCGGGCATGGTCGTCTGACAGTTCAGGCCAGAATAATTCCGCTAAAACTTCGCGGCGATGAGGCCGATTATTTTCGACCGCTAGGTAGGCTAATAGGGATTCTACTTTTTCATAAAAGTCATCATCGAGCGATTTCTCGTCCAGTAAAAGTCTAGGAGTACCTAGCAACGACAAACTCAAATGAGCCATGCTTACCTAATATATTTGTTATTTTTGAATGCGGGTGCTGATCATAACCGACATCAAAATAGTAGGTCAATGAAACGTAGAACAAACGGAGAAATAACGGTAAATAAACGCATTTAAGATGCTGGACAAACCCCTAACTACTCTTTTTATAACAATGAATTAATCATGAAGTATCGGTTGATCAATGCCGAGCGAACGTATTGCTAACGAGCCGGTGATACTGTTCAAAAGGTTTTCCTGAGAGCGGTAATCTGCCGTCGTGTAATAAGAAAATTGATTAATTCAGCAATCAATCACCTTGCCAGAGAACTCGACTACATGTTGAGAAAGCAGTTTCGTCTTGATGAAAGTATTGTGGAGGTGGCGAGCACGGTTGAAACTGATGGCAGTTTACCGTTGCAGGCAAATAATAAGGTTGTGCTTAGCTTAATAAATATAGAGCGCGAGACTCACGTGCAGGGTGGAGGAGGGAGTGCTGGAAGTTTTACTAGAGCGCCCATTGGCCACGAGCCCATTTACTTAAACCTATTTGTAATGATTTCTATTTGTTTTGCGGGAAATAATTACCTTGAGTCGATGAAGTTCCTGTCAAATTCGATCTCTTTCTTCCAGCGTCGTCCAGTTTTTGATCATTCCAATACGCCTGAATTGGACGATCGTATCGATAAGCTAGCTTTGGATATTGAAAACTTGTCGATCCAAGATTTGAGCAACCTTTGGGGTGTGCTTGGGGGGCATTATTACCCGTCTGTTCTCTATCGCTGTCGGATGGTTGCGATAGACCCAGGCGACGTTCGTGATCAGGCTGTAACTATAACAAGCGCTCCTGAAGCGGCTGTGGGGGCATAAGGCGAGTATGGGCCAGTACCGACCAATGTTTAATATCTCCCTAGAACATACTTATTTTGGTGATGGGAAATTTTCTGGCGTGACTTTTATCCCTACCCCTGAGTCTGAAAGATTAATGCTGAACAATAATATGGTAACCCGAAGAAGGGACGATGGCGTTACAGTATTTTTTGATAGTAACAACTTAGATAGCTTACAACTTTACGCGAAAGATGAAGATGATCCGCTAAGAATAAACTTCGAATGTAATTCGGAGTATCTTAATTTTCAAAATTTTACTGCTTCTTCGATCTTCCAAAAAAATAAGACTCTCTTCTTTGACTCTGCTAGTACCGATGGGAGTGGTTTTGGTAAAAAATACCTGCACTCAGAAGACTTTGCATCTTCTCAGGATTTAGTGGAATTTTTTAACGGTCCAGATGATGTTGCTGAAGATCAAGTTAGCATAATGAATTTTTCCGGAGGGCGGACGCTGCTTTTTAACTCCGAACAGACCGATTCCAACCCCAATGGAAAGACAATTCTTGGCTCGTCGAATTCTACTAGCTCTGAAAATTTACAGAAAAATTTGGTAGCTGCGAGGAGTCACCCTAGAGACAAAATTTTGCCAACCATAGGACTCTTTAGCATTTTGATAACGCCAAGCGAACTGGAAGCGCTGCATCAAGATAGGACGCAAAGTTACAACGACTATCACGTTAAGTTTAAGGCGAGAGAAACATATTGGAAATATTATTTGGTTGGTGACGCAAATCAACCCAGCGCTGTCATCAAAGATATTGACGGCAATATCGAGTTCAATGATCTTGGTGAGGAGCTTCTTTCTGACGGGCGTCGTGCTCGAATTTTAATTTCCAAGCAGGCGCTGCCATTACAAGACAGAGCCAAACAAAAGTTCCAATTGTTAGTAACCAGAAATGGGCGCACTAAGATTTTTGTGCGCCGCCTTGCTGTGGCTTCGGCTAAGCGAATCAACAAACAAATAGTGGATGGTAAAGAATTATTTGTTTCCGAAATATACATTAATTTTTAAAGTTAGGAGAGAGAGAAAATGGCCGCACCAATGAAAACACCCGGCGTTTATATCGTAGAGAAAAGCGCCTTTCCAAACTCAGTGGTCGAAGTCGCAACCGCTGTTCCAGCTTTTATCGGTTATACCGAGAGGGCAGATAACAAAGGCAAGTCATTGTTAAACAAGCCTATGAAGATATCTTCTATGGCAGAATTTCATAACTATTTTGGTTATGGTTCAAAGCCTGTATTTGCTGTTCGAAAAGCAGAAGAGGGAGAAGAATCAGATTTTACTCAGCGAGTGGGTGATGGAGATGGCGCTGTTATAGAAGAATACGTTATCGAGCAAAAAGAGGGTAAGTATCTTCTTTATAACAGCATGAAGTTATTTTTCTCAAACGGTGGTGGCCCATGCTACATCGTTGCTGTTGATACCTTCGGAAAGGAAGACCAAAGCATCGATGCTGCAAAACTAACGGGTGGAATCGAAACTCTAATTAAAGAACAAGAGCCAACGATGGTTGTTATTCCCGATGTCTGTCGCCTCGATGAGAGAGCAGATGCTATCGCTGTCCAGCAGGCAAGTTTGATGCATTGCGGTGACAAGATGAAAAATAGAGTGGCGGTCCTAGATGTTTATGACGGCTACAAAGATCGCAGAGATCCGGATGGAGATCCAATTGAAAATTTCCGAAATGAACTAGGCACTGCCAATTTGGATTTTGGAATGGCTTACTACCCATGGGTTAACACTTCCATTGTCCAAGGTAATGAAATTGATTATCGAAATTTTGAGGCTGACAGTGTGGATCTGTTGAAAACAATTATTTCGAATGATCTCAATCTCGGAGATGCTGCTAGTCAGAATGACAAGCAAAAAGAAATGCAGGCTCAAGTTGATCAGCTTGGTAAGGTGAAGTTACAAGACTGGGTAACAGGTGATGGAGATGAGGCCGAAGAACTATCGGAAGCTCCCATTAAGATACGATTGCTCCATTCAAGCCTCGTAGAAAATTCTTATGCGTTTAAAGTAATAATGGATGAATCCAAAAATAAGCTGAACTTATTGCCACCGGCAGCAGCTATGGCTGGAATTTATACGAGAGTGGACAATGCTACGGGTGTATGGAAAGCGCCAGCGAATGTTAGCGTCAATGCTGTTGTCTCGCCCTCGGTAAGTATCTCTCACGATGAGCAACAAGACTTGAACGTAACCCCACAAGGTAAGTCTATTAATGCGATAAGGAGTTTCATTGGTGAAGGCACGTTGGTATGGGGCGCAAGAACTCTAGACGGCAATAGCCTAGACTGGCGATATATTCAGGTTCGTCGAACCATGATCATGTTGGAAGAATCCATAAAGCTTGCAGCAAAGGCCATGGTGTTCGAAAACAATGAGGCGAACACTTGGATCACCATGCGGAGCATGATTAGGAATTTCTTAACCGGTATTTGGAAGCGTGGCGGACTGGCAGGCACTAGTCCTGATGACGCATTCGCTGTGATGGTTGGGCTTGGTGAAACCATGACCCCAGAAGATATATTGGAAGGGGTTCTTAGAGTTACTGTCCTTGTGGCGTTAATTAGGCCGGCAGAATTTATTGAAATAACATTTCAGCAGCAAATGCAAAAGTCGTAACACGCTATTTGTTTTGTTACTGAATATAACTTTGACTATTAATTGATAAAAATTTTGGAGAAAGATTATGGCCGATGACGGTTCAGCACAATCCACTAACGTATGGCCTCTTCCGAAGTTCTATTTCCAGGTGAAGTGGGACAGTGAAGAGATGTCATTCCAAGAAGTATCTGGTTTAGATATTGAGGCCCAGCCAATTGAATATCGCCTTGGCGACAATCCTGAATTTTCGACAGTAAAAATGCCAGGCCTTAAGAAGTCAGGCAATGTCACTATGAAGAAGGGAGTTTATAAAGGAGATAATAAGTTCTGGGATTGGTTTACTGAAATAAAGATGAATACTGTAAAACGTGTGCCGGTAACCATAAGTCTTCTGGATGAGGCAGGAGCAGGCACGATGGTCTGGACTTTGCAGAACGCATGGCCAACGAAGATTACAGGGACTGATCTGAAATCTGATGGTAATGAAGTGGCCATTGAGACCATTGAAATTGTTCATGAAGGACTAACCATAGCGAATGCGTAAAGCGTTTCCGTTTTAAGGGACGTGAATAAATGGCGGTGATAAGTGCTAGTAAATAACCCATCAAATACGGAACACTTACTACCGTCATTTTATTTTCGCGTAGCTTTTTCAGGAGCATTGGGTTCGGCGTTACCTTCAGATAATTCATTTCTAGAGGTCTCGGGTATCTCAGCTGAAGTTAAAAATAAACCTTACAAGGAAGGTGGAGAAAATCGGTTTACTCACCAACTTCCAGAAGGCGTCGAGTATACCAATTTAATATTAAAACGAGGTATAGCATCGATGAGTTCGCCTCTTGTCCTTTGGTGTCGCCAGATAATCGAGGGCGGGTTTGTTATGCCTATTTTAACTCAGGAGCTTACGGTATCACTCATGGATTCTTCGGGGGCTCCGGCGAGATCTTGGTCTTTTGTTAATGCGCGCCCCGTAAAATGGGAAGTGGAAGGTTTTAATTCGACAAAGAATGAAGTAGCGATAGAAAAAATTGAACTTGCCTATAACTATTTCGATAGGATTTTATAGTACCGATGACAATTGAAGTTAAACAATTGGTAATTAAGTCACGAGTGGCTGACGGCGAAGACGTTTTTGAAAAACACTCAACGTTGGACGTTGATCTTAAGTCTTTTAAAAAGGAGCTGTTGGCTGAATGTAAACAAATTATCAGTGAATCTCTGCAAAGTGGGAGAGAACGCTAATGCCACTTGCTACTGCCCTGCTTTCCGCAGCAAAAGAGCAACTAACAATTACTGCGTGCACAGTTAGTAGTAGCGGGAAAATTTCTAACGATTCTTCAAAGGTGTTTAAAGCTTTATTGAACCCTGAGAATTACCAGCGTAAATATGAGATCGTATATTCCAAGTCCAATAAAAGTTTTGGAGAGGTAGGCTCTGATCAAAAATTTGAAGGGTATGCACCGGAAGTATATAACTTTAGTTTTACAGTCGACGGCACGGGTGTTGTTAGCGACCCGATGAGTGAGGCGATTGGCTTTGGTATGGGAGGCTCTAGTGTAACCAAGCAGCTCGACCAGCTTAATTCGGTAATCTATGACTATAGTGGCTCTAAACACGAGCCTAACGTTGTCGAGCTATTGTGGGGCACTCTAATCGTTAATGGCCGATTAGAGGAGCAAAATGTTGAATACACATTATTTTCTCCAACCGGTGAACCTCTAAGAGCTAAAGTAACATTAAAATTCGGGGAATTTCTTAGCAAATCAGAAGAGAAGCTAAGGGCTAACCGGTCTTCGCCAGATTTAACACACGCAATTGAAGTAAAGGCGGGAGATACACTCCCCTTATTATGCGAAACAGTTTATAACGACAGCGCTTATTATCTGGCCGTTGCTGAAGCTAATGATTTAGATCATTTTCGTAATATTCGACCAGGGCAAAAATTGTTTTTCCCACCGCTGGGCTAAGCTATGGCAAATTCACCTGATAAAGATAGCGATGGAGTTATAAAGCTTACCATTTTTAGTGAAGGTTCTAAGCTTGATGATGCAATAAAAATCGTTGATGTTATCGTACAGAAATCAGTTAACGCGGTACCCCTTGCTAGATTTACCGTACTTGATGGAGACATGCCTGAGAAAGATTTTCCAATCAGTGATACAGATGATTTGGCGCCAGGGAAAAAAATAAAAATAAATGCGGGCTATAAAGATAAAGAAGAAACTATTTTTGAAGGAATCGTAGTCAAGCATAATGTCAAAAT
Organism: Gammaproteobacteria bacterium; assembly: GCA_029242705.1. Lineage (GTDB taxonomy): Bacteria > Pseudomonadota > Gammaproteobacteria > Pseudomonadales > Pseudohongiellaceae > UBA9145. The sequence continues at coordinate 11,464 of JAQWTK010000018.1, forward strand.
CACTGGCGATAATTATTCGCGGCTGCATATAGAATGCCGCGATAACGCTGTAGCGATGACCATTGGAAGGAAAAACTCAAATTTCATAGAAGTGAAAGACAGTGAAGTAATCACTGATCTTATAGGCGGCTACAGCGACCTCTCCGCTTCCGTAGAGGATACAGCAACCGAGCACAAAGAGTTGGTTCAATACTACTGTACTGACTGGGATTTTATGCTGTCGCGAGCTGAAGTCAGTGGTTTAATAGTTATAGTTGATGATAATGGGGTTAGTGTTGCTCCGCCAGAAGTCGATGGAGAATCTGTCCTGAAAGTTACCTACGGACAGGATCTAAAGGAATTTCATGCCGAGATAGATGCAAGACATCAATATAAAGAAGTCAAAGGTGCATGCTGGGACCCTGGGACGCAGGCTGTAGTAGAGCAAGTTGCATCATCAGAATCGCTTAACGAGCAGGGTGACCTTGATTCTGCGACTCTATCTAAGGTAATCGGCCTCGATAGTTTTCGATTGCAAACACCTACCATGATGGAAACCACCGCACTAAAAGACTGGGCAGAAAGCCAACAAATAAAGTCAGGGCTTTCAAGAATTACAGGTAGTATGAAGTTTCAAGGCTCAGCAAAAGTTAAACCCGGCACTTTAGTTGAGATTGAGGGTGTAGGAAGTCGGTTTAGCGGAAATGTTTTTGTTAGTCAAGTCGTGCACGAGATAGTTGAAGGGAACTGGATTTCTGAAGTGAAATTCGGTATGTCGGCCGATTGGTTTGCGGAAAAGAGAGACCTGTCTGCTCCAATCACTTCTGGTTTAGTCCCGGGAGTTCAAGGCTTGCAGATCGGAATTGTCATGAAACTCGATGAGGATCCGGAAGGGCAAAATAAGATTCAGGTAAAAATACCTCTGTTACAGGCGGAGACTGAAGGTGTTTGGGCGAGGCTTGCTAGTTATTATGCATCAGAAGGGATAGGAGAATTTTTTATCCCTGAAATAGGTGATGAAGTTGTTCTTGGTTATTTGAATAATGACCCTGCGCACCCAATTATTTTGGGTAGTCTCTACAGTTCACAAAAACAACCCCCGTATCCGCTTACGGCAGATAACTTTATCAAAGCCATAGTCACTAAGAGTGAGCTAAAGGTTGAGTTTGATGATGAGAAAAAAGTTATAACGATTGTTACGCCTGGTGAAAACAAAATAGTTATCAGTGACGAAGACAAGTCAATCCTTATTACTGATCAGTCAGCTAATAAAGTTGAGCTCAGTGATAGCGGGATAGTGATGGATAGTCCTAAAGATATAACCCTTAGTGCTCAAGGAAAGATATCGTTAGATGCAATGGGCGAAATTTCCATCTCCTCTCAAGCGGATTTTAAAACCTCTGGATTAAATATAGAACACAATGCAAATGTTGGTTTGACGGCCAAAGGCGGGGCGTCGGCAGAAATTTCTGCGGGCGGTAACACTACTGTTAAGGGCGCCATGGTCATGATCAATTAATTATCATTTTAGCGAATGACTTAAGAAAAATAGAAGGAGATTTTATGCCACCAGCTGCGCGATTGTACGATATGCATACTTGCCAAAAAAGCACGGGTCCTGTGCCCCATGTGGGTGGTCCGGTATTAGGACCAGGTGTTCCAACAGTCATGATAGGAGGTATGCCAGCAGCTATTGTTGGAGATAATTGCATCTGTGTTGGCCCGCCGGACTCAATAAAAGAAGGTTCGGAAACCGTGATGATTGGCGGCGAACCTGCTGCTCGCATGGGCGATAAAACTGCCCATGATGGGACGATTATACTTGGTTGTTTTACAGTGGATATCGGTGGGTAAGGGTGCGATACCATGGCTAACGATCAAAGTAAGGCGTTCTTAGGTCGGGGTTGGAGTTTTCCGCCACAATTCGAACGAAGCGACGAAGTCCTACAATTACAAATGGTTTCCTTGGAAGAAGATATACGGGAAAGCCTTGCTATTTTACTTGCAACGCTTCCTGGCGAAAGGGTAATGCAACCTAGTTTTGGGTGCGGGCTCAATGCATTGGTCTTTGACAACGTTAGTCAAAGTTCGATTACAAAAATTACGGATTTGGTAGAGAGGGCGATTTTATTTTTCGAAACGCGTATCACCTTAGAAAACCTTGAGGTGTTGGTTGATGACGAGAGTAAAGGACTAATACAAATCCATCTTGATTACACGATTAGGACAATTAATACGCGAAGTAATTTTGTTTACCCATTCTATTTTCAAGAAGGAACAGATATCAGTATCTAGGTTTTTTTGGGTGAATTAGAAGAAATGAAATTTATATGAGTGAGTTAAATAAAGCTGTTAACACAGATGGTATCGATCGAAAAGATCGATTATTACCTGCGCTTCAAGAGGGATACTTCAATGTAGACGAAATGTCATTTGAAGATCTTGTTGAAATTAGTGTTGATTTTGCATCACATCTTACTTATTACAATAAAAATTTAAAGGCAGTAGGAAATTGGAGTTCATTCCTTGCATCAAATGAAATCGTAATTATGGCGCTTATAATTAACAAGGATTTTGAAAAACTTGGCAATGAATTCCGTAATCATTTAAAAAATTCTGAAGCTCTATCACTAAAAACGATATTTAAGTTGATCGTCGAAGTTAATGCATGGCTAGAAGACCTAAGGCGATCAAACTCAGTTCCAGCTCAAGAGTTGGCTGCTGCATTTGAGAGAATAATCTTAAACGGTCTTTTAGAGAACTTACATAATTTAGGAATGATTACTACCTCTTCGCATGAGGCGAGGGAAGAGTATCCTTTTATTGATTTTCGTAAACTAGATAAAGTTTGGGGGATTTTGATAGAGGATGAAACTGCAATTTTTCCCAAATCAACGATAAATTTATCAGATGAAACGTTAAATCGTCAATCGATTGTTATGAATGCAGGATTTGGGTTTTTAAATGCAATTGAGCACCTTAAAACTTTTTGCAAGGAATTGTTGCCCTACTCATTAAAAACACAAAATCATGATCCGGCCGTCGGCTTATACATTTCATTTATAAGCCTTTATAAGCATGCACAAGATAATATTAATGGTTTCACGCAGCGACATCTAGATTTCTATTATCGCGATATATTAAAAACCCAATACCAGCATAAAAATCCTGAAAGTGTAATTTTAAATTTCGAAATATCTTCTCAAGCAAAGCCTCTAACAATAGGAAAAGGCGCCAAATTTACATGTATGAAAGATGAAGAATCTAAGGATGTCATTTTTGAAGCTCCTGGTTGTATAAAAGTAACTGATGCAAAGATAGAAGAGATTCATACTTTACGATATCAAAGAGAGGACATGATTACTCCAGCTTGTGATATGAATTTTATTACGAGAATCTATAAGCAGAGTATTTCAGGGTTGTCCGAAGAAGCCACGGACCTTGAGCAGGAGGGCTTGCCTATTTTTGGGCATGGAGGTCAGGCAAAGAAGCAAAGCCCCAATAACGAGATTGAAACTGGTCTTGCTATAGCGTCAAAAGACTTATTTCTAGAAGAAGGCGAGCGTAGGATTGAAATTGATCTTTTATTAAGTAGGTTAATAAGGCCTATTTCGTACCACATTCAAAATTTGGGCACTGCTACGAGTTCGACAGAATTTAAAGAAATACTGTGTGAGCTAATGATCAGCTGGCTTAATGAGGGAGAAAGATATAATTGGAACGACGAATTATTTTCCGATGATTTTAAGGAACTAGAAGAAGTAGCTTTGGGGTTAGATTTACAATCGCTTTCCATAACGGAGGAGGATATCGATGATGATAATAAGTTACGGTTATCGTCGTGCAAATCTATGTTGACTCAGGTTACAGAATTTTTGAGCACTACGAGTATACCGAATTCAAGTTCCTTGCCTTTTTATAGTTATATATTGATTGCAGATTCTGGCAAGAAATTTCGGAAAAGGCTTGGTTTATTTATGATTCATACGCTCATTGAAAAAGGTTCTGTTTCCGAGATTTTTAATGGTGACCTTGACAATAAAGCAATTCAGCTAGGGGTTGAGAATTCACTAGAAACCGTAAAGCGAGAATTAAAATTAGGGCGAGATAATCTATTCAAGAATTATTTTGGAAATGCTTTTAACGTAGGCTTAAGTACTGAAGATGGTTGGTTTTCGCTAGACAGATTCGATATTACTGAGCGAAGCGATAACCGATTAGGCCTTAGAGTCGCTCTCATTGTATCTTCAGACGCTCCAGCTATCATTGGTTGTCTTCCCGATATTCATGGGGAGGGGTGGGAAACAAAGCTGCCATTATTAAAGCTGAGAATTAACCGTCAGGCTTCAACAAACCCGTACTCTTTATTAGAGAATTTCTCTATTGAAAATCTCGAATTAACTGTTGGTGTAAGTGGACTAAGAAATATTCGAGCATACAATAATATTAGTCAGCTAGATCCTTCAAAGCCATTTTATCCTTTTGGCCCGACACCAACTACAAATGCGTATCTTGCAATAACCTCGCCTGAATTAGTTAAGAAGAATGTTAAGAAGCTATGGATTAATCTTAATTGGGGAGAGCTTCCCAATGATGAAGAAGGGTTTAGCGGTCATTATAAAGGTTATGTTTCCGAATTCAAAAATAATAGTTTTACAGCGAAGTTAAATGTGTTGAGTAATGGCTCCTGGCAACCTCAGTCAATGAGGCATTCGCAAACTGCGCCGCTTTTTAATTATCAAGGTAAGAAGCTGAGCGAGAATCAATTGATTGAAGTGCAGGCTGTGGACTTGCTAAAACCAATGGGCATAGATGTGGCAGAGAATGAGCTTGATCTTGGATTAAAAACACGAAATGGGTTTATTAAATTAACCTTGGATAGTCCAGAAGGTGCGTTTGGGCACCAAGAATATCCTCTTCGTTTGACTGAGATAATTGAGGCTAATTCTAAATTCTTTGTTAGGAAGAAACAGGCTCTACCCAAGTCCCCATACACGCCTTTATTGAACCAAATTTCTTTTGATTATATTGCTTCTAGCGAAGTGAGTATGCAACCGAAAAATAATAATGAGCCCTCAGAGACTTCAGATAAGCTTTATAGGCTGCATGAATTTGGGGCAGAAGAACTTACCCCAAATTCTACGGGGAAGCCAATTAATCTCTTCCGCCCGGTTGATTTTGACGGCCATTTATTCTTAGGAATATCTGCATCCGAATTGAAAGATCTTCTTACCCTCTCTTTTTCGCTATCAGATGATTCTGAAAGAATTAGTTCGGGCGAGACTATAGAGTTACAGTGGACATACCTTTCATCCAGTGGATGGGCGGAGCTTTCTAAAAACAGAATAGTATCGGATGAAACCAAAGGCTTCCTGCGATCTGGAATCATAATAATTGATATCCCTGAAGACATCTCTAATCAACATAAAAGTATGCCGGGAAATCTTTATTGGTTAAAGATTTCTACAAGTGCTGATTCATCCAATTTTTGTAGTTTAAGAAATGTAAAGACGCACGCTCTTAAGTTAAAAAGAAGCCTAGATGATAATGCTAATTTCGAACCATCTAGCCATCTTCCTTCCGAAATGAATTGGCGTGCAATAGCTACTATACCCGGTTTGAGTAAAGTTTCGCAGACCGATGGATTCTTAGGTAACAAACTAGAAAATAAAAGGTCTGAGTTAATAACGCGGGTCAGTGAACGCATTCGTCACAGGTCTCGCGCTATAGTGGCTTGGGATTATGAACGCTTGATACTGGAAAAATTTCCTATAGTAGGAAAAGTCAAATGCTTACCAAATTGTACTCAGTTTAGTTTGAAGACTTTGCCTGGAAATTTATTGATTGTGGTTACTCCTAAGATTAGCGAAGCCTTTCATGTCTATGGAAAAGCGCCAAAGCTAAGTGCAACGCACTTAAATGATATCCATGAATATGTTTCTAGTCTTAGTTCTTCCTTTGGGAATATTGAAGTTATTAATCCAGTCTCTGAATGGGTGCAAGTACGCTGTAAAGCTATGTTCCAAAAATATGCTCGTAATGGAAAATATGTTGAACAACTCAACCAAGATATTAGAAGCTATTTGAACCCATGGGATAAGATTGGGTATAGATTAGTTTATGGTCAAAAGATTAAGCAAGAGGACGTATATTCCCACATATACAACCTTGAATATATTAAGTACGTGACTGAATTCTCAATGTTGCATATTACTCGTGATTCCTCTGGTTTCTATCGTTTGGGAGATTCCGTTCGACAAGGGAAAACGAAGTCGGAAATAGTTAATATTTCTCCCCTTTATCCTTGGAGCTTAATAATGCCAATTAGCCGACATAACATCGAAGTAGTTACGGAAGTCGACCCTCGAGAACCTGATATCACCGGCATTAGAGAGTTGGAAATAGGTAGCACGTTCATAATTAACGGAAATATTGTAGATGGCTAAGCAAAACAGAGAGACTTTGAAACGGTTTTTTAGTGCGGGAAAATTACCTTCAGAGGAGCACTTTGCGGATCTGATAGACTCTTCGCTTAACGTCACTGATGAAGGTTTCAGTAAAACAGAAGAATTTGGTTTTGAGATTACACCGCAAAAACCTGAAGAGGAAACAGGTAATCTTATTAGCTTTTTTCGTAAGCTAACCGACAAATTACCATCGTGGTCTATAAGCTATTATGGCAAGGAAGAAGCCCTTCAATTTATTCATACTAATCCCGCCGGAACTGAGAAAACCACAGTCCTGTCTTTAGACAAGGAAGGAAAAATTAGTGTAAGCGAACCTGGGGCGAGCTCGGATGATCTTGAGGAAGCTACAGGTATTAGTGATCAGATCAAATTGTCAGTAGGAGGTGCGATTCGGGCACCGGCCCGTGTTGGTGTTGGTATAAGTCAAAAATCCACCGTTCCAGCGAACGGACAATTCCATCCGATCACTGAAACTTTGTTCGGATTTCAGGCCCTGGAGATTGTAGCGAAGGTCGAAAAGCGAGACTCCAATAGATTCTCAATTATGCATGCGATCGCATTGAATGCTTTTAATCCACCCAGAGGGCTACTAAATTTCTGGAATCGAAGAAACCGTATCCGAGTGCATCAATCATATTACAGCAGCCCTCGGGATAGACTCAAACTTAAGTGGGAGGCAGTTGCAGATGATGAATCTCCAAGGGTATCAAAGTATCGCTTATGTATTAAGTCTGCATTCAGATTTCCAGAGGAAGTGAACATTAATTACCATGTTACCAGATTGTGGTGCGCAGGCGCGGAAATGGATGATGATTTGGTGGACCGTGACCTTGAAAATGTTGAAGACTAACAAGTGGCAATGGAAATTCAGTTAAGAGATTAAATGAAAGATAATAAAATAATAGAAAGAAAAACCGTTGACGAGAATCCGTATGGTTTCGCACGCCTTAGGGAAGAGGGGATTGAGTTTGCCCAAAACCTGTCTGGTTTAGAATGGACGGACTACAATCATCACGACCCGGGTGTTACGATTTTAGAGCAAATCTGTTTTGCTTTAACTGATTTAATTTATCGTTCTAATTTTGATGTGACGGATTATCTCTGTGATGAACGTGGAAAAATAAATACTTCCGAATTAGGATTACATGCACCTCAGGATGTATTTTTTACCAGACCAACTTCTGAAATAGACTATCGTAAAGCACTAATCGACATGTCTGATAATGTTAGTGATGTTCGCTTTTTGACTGAAAATTCGTTAATGCCTTCCGAATATGGACTCTACAAATTAAAATTAAGAAGAAGTCAGACCAAAGGGACTAGTTTTTCAGATAATGAGCTGATTGAGCAGACCTACAAGAATTTTAATTCCATGAGAAATCTTTGTGAGGATATCGAAGATATACAAGTTATAAATGAAATCGATTGCTATTTAGAAATAGATTTCACTTTAAAAGCTGGATTCCAGCCAGAAAGCGTGCTTGCTGAAGTTTATTTACTAGCATCAAAAGAACTAGCAATGGAGGCTTCCTATACAAGTTATAGCAGAGGCTTAGAACATGGAATGTCTTTAGATGACATTATGTCTGGTCCCTTTACAAAAAATGGAATATTAAGCGACGATGAGATTTTAAATGCTAGCGTTGAAAAAGATAAAAGTCTTCTCGAGTCGACAATATTGGCGAGCACCCAAAAAGTTGTTGGTATAGAGTATGTGACTTATTTGCGATTGAAAGATGCGGGAGCAGAGAATAATTCTGAAGGTAGGCTACGATTAATTGATCCTATTAGTAGCGAACAATTGTCTTCGATTTATATTAAGGTGGCTGGAAAGCAGATTAATATTTCTTTTGCGGAATTTAAAATAAATTTTGATAAACACAAACTGATTAAGGAAAGTCAGACCTATAATTTAGATGAAGATATATATTTATCTAAGCCTATAATGGGAAATTACCGAAGCCTAAATATTTACCAATCAGTTCAAAATCAATTCCCCGCAACTTATGGAATAAATCAGCTTGGAATCCCAGAAAACTATCCGGAAGAGAGAAAAGCACAAGCCTTGCAGCTGAAGTCATATTTGTTACTTTTCGAGCAAATAATGTCGAATTATTTGGTTAACTTGAATTCGATTAGTCGTCTCTTTTCGATAGATACCACTACTGAGTCAACATACTTTAGTGGAATCTTAGATAAAGATGAAATATCTAGTCTTCAAAAGATATACCCTGAGAATGCCAAGGAATTATTAGAAGATATCTTAATCAAAGTAGATGACTTTTTTGGCCGAAAGAATCGGCTGCTAGATTATTTGCTGGCTCTCTATGGTGAAGATTTAAATCATGAACAGTGCCGAATTTTCAATTGCTATTTCAGTGCGAATGAATTAGAGCGAGAAATTGTTTTAAACAAAGTGCGTCTAATCAACAATATTCAGTCCGCTAGTGGCGATAGAGGGTCAGCTGAAACTACTGTAAATATGAAGCTGAGAATAGAAAACTCTTTAGGAAGTAATGAGGGCAAGATTGAGGACTCTATTTCAATTTCTGGATTGCAGTATAGAGTCGGCTTATTTTTAGGTTTCAAAAGGCTTAGATCAAGGTCGCTTATTCAGATTATATTCGATCATGATTTGTGTATTATTCCACATGACTCCTTTGTCAAGGAGTATGCTGCTCTGGATAGTGAAGATTATATAATCAGTAATGAAGAGATCCATCTAGCAAAGAAGCTCTTTCCAAAAGAGGTGTTCAATGAGTCTGACGAGCGATATTACAGAATAGCTCGTAATATGTATAAAACTATTGAACCAATGAGAAATAATTTTTTAAGCACGGCGTTAATAGAATGTGGAGTTAATGTAAATAATTATATATATGATAAGAAAAATAAGAGCTTAAGTCTAAGTCTTAAGAGTTATAGTAAAGCTTCCAATGAAAAAGGGATGCTTGAGTTATTGTCATCTATTGAAGAAGCCGATGCCGCTAAATTCTCCAAATTTTTGCGCCGACTATTAATTCATATCAGTATCGAAAGTGAAGGTATGCATATAGTGGAGCACATATTGCTACGCCCGAAGGATCTCAAGAAGATTCCTGTTTCACTTAAGAAATTTTTTGCTAATCGGGTAAGTGTAATTTTTCCTGCATGGACGGCGCGTTGCTGTGATCCGGATTTTCGTGCTTGGGCTGAAGAATTGGTCAGAGAAAATTGTCCGGCCCATATTCGTCCAGATATTTATTGGCTCGACTTCAAATCAATGTGTGAATTTGAAGTAATGTACAATAACTGGTGTGAATTAATCAGAGTTAAAAGAACATACAATAAGTCTGATGCGCTTGATCAATATAGCCTAACGTTAATTAGATTCCTTGTGTCTAAAAAATTTGACTTAGCCTACCCAGATGACGAAGTTTTTCAAAAAGAAATAGAGAGTAATATTAAATCGCGAGGTATGAATTACTCGAACGTACTATTAAGTAGGCATGAAGAATTGGTGAATTGTCCAAGAAGGAATCAGGATATCGAAGAGCTCTATTTGCAAGAAATAGAGCTCTTTCAGGCCGAAATTCGGCGTATGAAAGTCTATCTCGTGGAGCACGTGCGCCTCCTGCCGAGAAATTCTCACGTAGATGAGAGTTGGGACTCTTATATCTCCTCGGTTAGTGTCATCCTGCCAAAGATTAGTTCGTTTCGACGAAAGAGCACGGGTAAAACTTATTTTCAGGCCTTTAAATCTGTGGTCGAGAGTGAATTACGAGAAAAGCTCGACTCCAGCGTAACGATAGAGTGCCATTGGCTAATCCCTTTCGACTTCGAAGCGTTTGTCTCGCTCTACTCTAACTGGAATACCTTAAGGAACAATTCAGTAGCGAGTAATGTGGGATTAGGGGTAGCCACTAATCGATTAGAGACGTACTTAAAACTGTTAAAAAAATCGAGTGATATAACCAACAATATTAGTAATTGGAAGTCAGTGCAGAGCAGTGTTAACGACGTATGATGAATAAAGCACATCAAATAGAGTCTGCTATCGTGGAAATTGCTTTCCCTAACGAGCAATTAGCTTTATCCCAGCATGGCTTGTTCGAATCTTTTGTCCGAAAAAAAATGTTTTTGGCAATAAGTGATGTTTTCGACGAGTTCTCTGAAGAAAACACAATTTATTCGATTGAGAAGTTGGAAATGGACTTGGGTGTAATATCAACCTCACATTCGTACTCAGAATTCGAATCGAAATTAAGATCAAAGCTGCGAGAAAGTATTGAAAATGAGCTGGCATATTACAGCCAATACCCTAACGAGAAATTACGTAAAGTCACACATTCTCAGTCTGAGCTAGAGCTTATCTGCAGTTTCCTTGAGCACGGTAGCTTACGCTGGAATGCTAGCCTTTCAGGTAAAGTTTCTCTCAAGAAATTATTGAAATCAGTGATAGAGAATGAAGGCTTGGCATTGGTAAAATTTTTGTCGAATACAAATAAAAGGAAAGAAATAATATACAGGTTGGCAACGCAATTTGATTCATCATCCCTTAGTTCGCTATTCGGCCTTATGGTTCAAATAGATTCTCGTGAGTTAGAAAATGCGATTGATTGGATTATTTCTCTGGGAGCAGAAAGATTTGAGCTGACAAGACGAGATTTAGCGCAAAGAGCTTGGCTTGAAATCTTTCAGTTGGCGATATTAGATAAGGTGAGTGCATTCAGAGTAGAGGACGTAATACTTGCGATATTAGGGACTATATCTTCTCAAACAAAATTTTCACCCACACTAGTTCACAATAAATTACTTTCGCATGCAAAGGTTGTCCAAACTAATCCGCGACTAACGCGATTTTTAGAAAAAATACTCAAGGATTATAACGCAGAAATACAAGAAAAAGAGGAAGCACATCTACCAATAGACGACTATCTAACCTCGGATGGTTTAAATTCTAGTAACGATCAATCGAGAGACGCGGAGCGATCTCAAGTATTGGCTCTTAGAGCTAGGCTTGTCGAGGCGATAAATACAGGTTTTGCTGGAAAAATACTCCCTTACTGGAGTGAACTATTTCGGAAATATTCTGTAACAACAGAAGAAGTACTGTATACCTTGGGCCAAAAAAAAGAGGCTCGAAAGAATATCGCATGGAAATTTCCAGAGCCGTTAATTGTACAAATTGTAAAATTACTTGAGCCTACCCATTATTCTTTCATCGAGAAAATGATTTCTGAACCAAAATTATTTCTCCAGGCGGAACAAGAATTAGAGATAGAAGAATCTAATGCAAAGAAATCGTTGTGGGAATTTACATTAACCTACTTGATAGTAGAACGAGGGAGTCGGTTCAATCGAAAGTCCTACATATCAAGTGTTATGCATCAAATGGCAGCCCATACTAATGTTGATCTTATAGATTTATATGAAAGTTTGATGACACTTCTTGATCCTGTTTCAAATAGTAATGTTATGAGTGCTGAATTAATGGAATTGTTAGTGGAGCTAAAAGGCGAAATTGACCCTAAAATTAAGTCATTATCTGTACCTACAAAAGAATCACAAGCTCAAGACTCGGAGTATTCTTCAAAAAAGAGAGAAAATAAGGTCGAATTTTACGAAAAGAATGGCGACGAGCCAGATAAATCAACCATTGACGCTTTCTATCAGGCAGTTCGTCAAGGGAAACTTGGCTTAATCGAACCTATATGGGCGGACATTTTAAAATTCTATGGCGATTGGTTTCTTGAGACATTGCGTAGGCTTGGGCAACACCAAGAAATTAGAAGAAATATTTCAAAAACATTTAAGGATCCGATGCTCATGGAAATAGTAGAGCGGTTGGAGCCCGGAAATAGTGGGTTTATCTTTGACTCAATTAAATCGATAACGTCAGATCAAATGATACGATCAGACGCGGATGTTAAAAGAGTTGGAATCGCGCAAGAGCAAAACATACATATTTCAAGAGAGACGATCTGGGAATTTACATTTGCTTAATTGTTAGTTGAACGCGGTAGTAGATTTAATAAAAGATCTTATCTATCAAGCGTTATAAGGCAGCTTTCAGCGAGGGAGAATATTTCTGCTCGTGCGATGTACGAGAATATAATCAATTCATTCTTAATACATAAAAAACCTAGCGCTTCTTACCAAAATTTTATCGATTTACTAAAGGAAATTGGTTCAGATTTTCATTATGAAATCCAAGAAGTAAATTCAAATTTTCAGGATGATGCCCAAAAGGCCATCAATCTAGAAGCCAAAAACTATACAGATAAAAATCTTGCTGCGGATCTGCGTACTCAAGACGATAAGTCTGATTCGCCTGCGACGAAAAAATCAACTGATAAGGACAATGAGCAGATGGGATTGATTAGGGCTTATATGCTCTATGAAAAGCTATGTGAGGAATTATCTAATGCTGAGGCCAGAGGCGTTGCAGCTTCATATCATATAATTAGGTTATTTCATGAGCTACTTGAAAGTTACCCCTGGAAGCTTCATCGATTTAATCATGAATTGAATACGGGCAGATGGTCTCTAGTTCATTTTATACCCAAGTTACCTTCTTCTTTGCAGAGGAAATTATTACTCTCATATTTCGAAAGTTTCAAGAGCAATTTTGATTTTGAGATCGATTTATTCGTTGAAAAAATATCAAAGTATGAAAAAGGGATGTCGAATAATGCAATAAATTACCTAGTAATTTTTCATCGGATACTAAACGATAAAATCTTTAGCATAGATGCAATCTTTGCAGAAGATGCTCCCCTCAGTGAAAAACTTGAGGAAGATATTTCTATTATTGAAAGATCAACAATTCTTCAGAAAAATCAGAACGATACCTTTGATTCAAACAAAGCTAATGAGGGAAGAATTACAAACGATTCGTTGCCACTAAACCAAAGAACCTACGATCTTGTTAGAGCTTATCTCTATGGAAATTTAGAACTGGATTCAAGAAACTCTCGCTTATTAGCAAATGTACTGGAGCGTATATTGAGTGCTCATCCCGAAACTTTAAGAGCTCTCCTTGGTGAAACAATATTTGATAAAGAATGCGCTCGTCGTTTGGTCTCTTTACTGTCTGAAAGCCTGCTTGCCAAAGTTTTACTGTTAATGCGAGCTAAAGAACATGTTAAAGCAATGATTTATACAGACTTGATTGTTGTGGCTTATATAGAAGGTCGAAGGAAGATAGGAATAAATATTAGTACAATACACTCCCTAAAATGGGAGTTCATATTTAATTATTTAATTGTCGAAGGTCGAAGTTTCAATGAAGTCAGTTTCACTAAACTATTCGTTGATTTTTTAGTTAAAAAAATGAAAATAAAAGATCAAGCATATTTTCTTCACGAGCTTGTAGAGGGAATTACTGCCACCAAAATCTCAAGTACTCATGTTGCTAGCGCAAGGGTAGCGATGATTCTCTCTAATTCGATTTCTAGAAATTTAGATTCTTCAAAATTAGAGTCTCGAAAGGAGGCATACAGTAATTTAAGCATTTCTGTGACTTCTAAAAATCAAATCGAAAGCGAAAAAGGAGCAGAGTTTAATGTTGCTGCTTTGGGTTCGCCGCATAATATTTTTGATGAGGAAGAAGATATTCAAGAAGATATTTATGTGGAAAATGCTGGCCTAGTTTTATTAGCGCCCTATTTGCCACGTTACTTTGAAACTCTAGGGTTGCTTGAGAATCAAAAATTTAAGGGTAAGGATGCTGCTGAGCGCGGTGCTCATTTGCTTCAATATATGGTTAATGGGAATACCAATAGTGCCGAATATCTCTTGGTTCTAAATAAAGTTCTGTGCGGAATAAAAACGGGGTTGCCTATAATTAGCGGTATAGAAATTTCTCAGGAAGAGGAAGAATTATCAGAGAGCCTGTTACGCGGGATCATTGTTAATTGGCCAGCGCTTAAAAATACTTCGATAGATGGCTTGAAGGAGTCTTTTCTGCAAAGACAGGCGCATTTTCAATTAAAAGAAAATGCTTGGCACTTATTAGTTGAATCCAAAGGGTTTGATATATTGCTAGATGGCATTCCTTGGAATTACAAAACAGTAAAACATCCATGGATGGATAGTTTAATAAATGTAGATTGGCGATGATTATGGAATATAGTGACTCAAATGCAATTACTCTTGAAAGAGAATTAGATTGGTTTAATTCAATTATGGACGCGCGTATTGCTTTGTATTTTGAGCACGACCAATCGGAAGAAGAGACACAGAGGGCCTCTCAAAAAATAGAAGAAATTATATCGCCCGATTTTACAGGGGATGACTCTCTTTACGCATCAGTTGTGTCGGATCTAAATCTAGATTTTGATGAGCGTATTTTGCTGATACTAACACTGGTTCCACATATTAAGCCTGATTTATTAGACCTACTTTTTACTAGGAATAAAAATTTTGATAGAGGGTTTACTCAATTCGGAGGTTGGAAAGGCGAAAGTCATGGTGGATTTATACCTACTTGTGAAACTGCTGCATTCATTATTGCAGGTGATGATCTGTCTAAGAGATTTAAGCTGATTCGCTATTTTGAGGGGGAGGGGAGATTGATAATAAGCAATATTCTTTCATTGGAACATAAATCTTCCGGTGAGCCATTTATGAGCGCAGCTCTGAAAATCAGTAATGAATACCTAAATAAACTTACCTCAGGTGTTTACCATAAACCTGATTACAGTATGAACTTCCCCGCAAAATTAATAACTACCAAGTTATCTTGGGAAGATTTGGTGTTACCGGCGGAAGTTGAAGAAGAAATAGAGAATATCATTACTTGGATTAAAAACTCTAAGGTAATAATGGAAGATTGGGGGTTAGAACGGGTCATAAAACCAGGTTATAGAAGCCTATTTTATGGCCCCCCTGGCACTGGTAAAACACTTACGGCAAGTCTTATTGGCTCAATGGTCGGTGCTGATGTATATCGAATTGATCTTTCAATGGTGGTTTCTAAATATATTGGTGAGACCGAAAAAAATCTAGCGAATGTTTTCGATCAGGCTGAATCCAAGAATTGGATACTTTTCTTTGACGAGGCAGACGCTTTGTTTGGAAAACGAACCCAAGCGTCAACGTCTAACGACCGTTACGCAAATCAAGAAATATCTTATTTATTGCAAAGAGTAGAGGATTTTCCAGGAGTAGTCATTT
Organism: Gammaproteobacteria bacterium; assembly: GCA_029242705.1. Lineage (GTDB taxonomy): Bacteria > Pseudomonadota > Gammaproteobacteria > Pseudomonadales > Pseudohongiellaceae > UBA9145. The sequence continues at coordinate 27,069 of JAQWTK010000018.1, forward strand.
TAGCTTCAAATATTAAAGCAAATATTGACGAAGCCTTTTCGAGACGCTTTCAGTCAATAGTATACTTTCCTATGCCAGATAATGAACATCGCCTTCTTCTTTGGAAGCGAATTCTTGGCAATACTAAAAATCTTTCTCTCGATATTTCGCTCGAAAAACTAGCAGAAAACTATGAATTATCTGGTGGTGCAATGACTAATGTCATTAGATACGGCGCAATAAATTCGTTACAAATGGATCGGTCAGAAATGTCCCAAGAAGATCTCGTAGAAGGTATCACTAAAGAATTACAGAAAGAAGGCAAAACTGCATGAGGTGGGCTCAAATATGAGTACTGTTAGCGATCATATTTTTAAAAGATTAAAGTTTATATCGTATTTAATTGGGATAAATCTCATTATTTTTGGATTTCATTTTAAGGTTAATGCGGCTGAAAACTCTACTGCCAGTATTAAGACTCATTATGTTGTTTCTAGTGGGTCTCTAACTGTCCTAGGCCAAAGAATCGAGCAAGAATTGTTAAGCACTAGGTCGGAAGAAGAAGACCTAGAGGATGAAACCGTAGAAAGTTTTATGCCAAAACTTACTACGCGTGAATTTTCACGAATGATTACGCGTTACGCCGGTAGCCTATCAGTCGAACAAGCAGAAGCTGCAATTAGTGGGGATATGGAGCCATATTATAAAGCATTTGTTGAAGGGATGAGTCCTGAGGACTTTGGGTCAATATATAGACAATTTTTAGGTCAAATTACTGTTGATTTCGTAAATAGACCAGCTGATCTGACAACCCAAGATTTCATTCAATATCTCTTGTCTTCTGTGCTGGACCTTTCCGAAGAGGAATATTCTAATTTATTTCGTGACTACATTACTTCGTTATGGAGTTTTTATATCTCTTCCGCTTCTGAACAAGAGCTTAGTAACTTGCTCGATTCTAATGAAGAGCTCGAAAAAATATTAGGTGAGGATTACAGCGAATCTCTGGCTACGGGAAGGTTGAATGTTGACCATGAAAGATATTTCGATACATTTAACCAATATATTACTAGTCTCACTGATGAAGAGTTTATCGATACATACAATGCCTATGTAACCGAAACTATTGGCGTTATGTTACAAGCAGATTTCGGTGAAATATTAAGTGGTGGTTCTGCCGAGGTAATCCCTGCTCCTAATCCAGCGGAGATAGAATTTTCGTCTGAATCTGAGGGGTCAGAGTCAGATAGTAGTATGGTAGTAGATTCCGTTACGGCAACTAATAATTCGGGATTAATCCAACAATTTGATGAATTATCGGAGACTGATAGTTTGCGTCTATTGAGGCAGCATATAGCTATCACAGGCATAGAGCATTTCGTTATACCCTTCATAGATTCGTTCGAAGATTCAACGATAGACTACACGAATGTTCTTCAGGAGCAGCTTTCTAATTTCAAAAATGATCGCTTAGCTAGCTTGCTAGCTATTGAAGCTCAGTTCTTAGCCTATGTGGAACAGAGACCATCACTACCTGGGGATTCTCCGATAGCCCTAGGTGATGATTTCCTTGAGGAAATCGATGGAAGTCAGACATTTATTGCAAACGTCATGCTACAACTGTTGAGCGTTATCGAAGAAATCAATGTGGAGAAACAGAACTTTACGAATTTAGAGCTAGCTATATTAGACCCTAATTTTCTTTTAGATGTTAGGCAGCAACTTAGATTGATCGAAAATATCGAATACCCTAATTTACGACTACTTTTTTCGTCTACTCTAACGGCTCTTGAAAATTATACACCGGGCAGTACTGCAGAAGAAATTCAGTTAACTGACTGGCAATTTTTATTTCTAGTTAATGCAGTAATGGACTCAATCGAAACTATCGAGGGTAATAATTTACTTAGTGATGCGATAGCTTCAAGTACTAATGAGATTTGGAACTTCCTCGGTTGTGGTTGTGATATTGAAGAAGGCAATGTGATCTATGGTTTCTACCCGACGCATTCTCTACCTACTACAATGGAGAGGCAAGAAATCGATTTGCGTTTCTACGATAGGATTGCATATTACGGGTTAACTTTAGGTGCGAACGGTGATGTGTCGGATGATGCTTTGTGGGCGACTGGGGGGGTAATGAATGAATTCATATCGAAAGCCCACTTGCGGAACACACGAGTAGATCTTGCGATCTATTCTCCAAATTGGAATGAATTTAGTCACGATAAAATAGAAATAGCTTCCGCTAATATCGTTGATAAGCTTTCTATACCCTTAGACGATCAAAGTTTGATATCTGGCCGCCCCTTTTCTCCCGTAGGCCCAACTGTATCTGAAGTCATTACTAGAGATACGATGGGAGATGGAATAACTCTATATTTTAATAATCTGGAAGATCCATATACTGGAGAGGTTAGGGAACTAAATAAGATTATCGATTTAGTAACAGAGTTAGCTGATAATCTCGATTCGAGCTTTGGAGCTGATACGACTCCAATTAATCTGATGCTTGATTTTAAAACTGAAAATACTGAAGAAGTGTTACAGGAATTACGATCGATATTAGTTGGTACGGATGAGCGCCCTGATCATTTTGTATCAAGAATTTTAGTATTTCTTGAGCAAGATACGCTTAATTCCAGTCAAAATTTATTGCAGTCAGTCAGAAGCGTATTTGACGACGGTAATAGCGCATCTATTATATTAAGAAAAATTAATCCAATTTTAATTCCTGCGATGGATCAAGACGGTCGGTTTTCATCGCTAGCAAGTGACCTTAGGGGGCTAAGGGCACTTTTTGGTGTTAACGGTGGTGCCGGGATCTGGCCTTTGCCATTGGGTTCTGCAACTTTAGAGGCTGAAGAAGGACCTTCGGAGTCAGGAGAAGTTGTAATATTAAGTGGTGACACAGTTTCCGATCCTGCTGAAATAGATAGAAAGATAGAGGCGGCATTTTTAAGCGCTATGGTCGACGATACGGTAAATACATATCAAAGAGGGGTGCGAACATTTTACTTTCCTCATCGCCAATTAATTATCTTCCTGATGACGCTATTCTCTTTGCTATCATTTTTCGCTTACTCTGTTTCGATTTTTGAGCCAACAAATAAGATCATTCTCGGTATTTCGCGTTGGGTCGGGGTCTATATATTATTTTTTCTGATGTTAAGTTTAAAAATATGGATCGATCCTTATATAAGTTGGGTGAGAGTTGCTTTCTTTTTAGCTCCCATATTGGTCTGGGTTATAGCCGGTTCATTTCAACATTCTGCACCTTCCGTGAGTGTTAACCTTTCTGGCAATAAATATTTGTCTAGGCAACTAAAACGACAAAAATCGCGCGGATTACGAAGAGTTCGAACAAAAATTTATAGGAGTATGCGAAACCTAACTAGTGGTAGTCATGGAGCCTAAGGATATTGCTACAGTTCGGGCTTACCATAGCGAGCGTATATCAAGATTTGGCGAGGAGTCAGCTGAAGCATTAGGTTGGAAACACGCCGACGCTCAGAGTGAAAGATTTCGGGAGATCGCACAAATAGGAAATTTAAATCGTAGAACCCTGCTGGATGTGGGTTGCGGCCATGGAGATTTCTATGGATCCGTAAAAGACAACTATCCAGAATTAGTGTATACGGGCCTTGATCAAGAAGATACATTTCTAAAGATCGCCGTGACGAGGTATGGTAAAGACCCTAATACTAAGTTTTTACGCGGGGACTTCCAGTCCTGCTTACTGCCAATGTGCGATTATGTTATTTGCTGTGGAGGTTTGAATTATCGAGTGTCCGAACCTGATAATATTTATCAAATGATTAATAAATTATTTGACTCTTGTAGAGTAGGGTTGGGATTGAACATTTTAAAAAATGTAGACTTTGAAGATGGAATTTTAATGCCTTATTCTTCGAGTAAGATATTTGAATTTTGCCGCACACTTACTTCAAAAATAGATATGAAAGATAGCCAAAATAAAAATAATTTCACTATTTTCGTTTATCGATAACCTAGTAAGAAATTCTAGCGCGGATATTCCCAATAAACTCCTGCAGGCGAATATTTGATTGCTAACTTGCTTCGTGAATTAGCCCGAGTACCATTTCTAATTAGATCTCGAATATCAGCTAATATCGAATTTGTATCTGAATAGTTTGAATGACCGTCCAGGTTAAGGTCAGTTACTCCAGCGTCAATTGTTTCTACTCTCCCCGTTATAAGTGCGCCGCTTATTGAATCTCCGGCTAACTTGGAGGTACTAAATCTTTTGGGAATATCTAGAGAGGAGCTGTTGCTCGAAGCATATAAGGTTACCGGTGAATTATTGCTTCCCAGAATCGGAGCATATTCAGTTGTAAACTCTTGAGAATTTATATCTGGCGCGATTAGTATTATTTCTCGAAAGCGTGCTCTAGCACTTGGCCGTATAGTAAACAAATCTCTTAACACACTAATGCCGATCCTAGCCCCCGTGGTATGAGTTATTAGATAAATCTTATCGATAGCAGTTGTCGACAAAATTTGTTCCATCATGAATTCAAAATGTTTCTTAGATGCCTGAGCTCGTTCTAAATCACCTAAATATGTTGTTGTACTATCGCGTGCGGGCCAGCTGAAAAGGAATGTTGGTCCTGAAAAACCTAAATCATAGCTAACTTGAGCTGCGCGAATTACTGCATCTTCATAGCTATCGTTAAATCCATGTATATATATTAACGCATCATTATTATTGAATTGATTGATATCTGACATAACGCTTTCTGAAAATTCTTTCGGAGACAGAATATTATTTTGAGACAATAAAGGTGGATCGCTAGTATCAGATATATCGAGCGCCTGAATAGATATTGGCTCGATTGCTCGTAGTTCAGGCTCTCTCAATAAAATCGTGTAGTTCTTACCAAAAGTAATACTGTTAGATATGCTTTCATTGAACATCTGATAAGCTGGTTCTGCCTGCTTATAGTTTCGGTTTGTAGCGAAATATGTCTTTACAACTACAAATTCCCCGTCATTAGAAATTTCGGCATTTGGAACATTAAAATCTCGATCGATATATGCGATTTTCTCGAATTCGTCAGGGAAAGCTCGTGCTGGCAAATTCCTTATTCCTGACACTATGTCAGATTCTATTACCTGGTCTACCACATTTAAATCAGGAATTTCTAATTGGCAGCTAGTAAGAAAGGGAACAAGACCGCACAGCAATAAATGCCATCTCCCTATGTTGGTTCCGGTAGAAGTTAAACTCTTATTATTTTTGATGCCACTTAAGTTCATAAATATCTCTATAAAATCACGGAATTGAACCATAATCCACAAAAAGGAGCTAATGCACATTAAGGCGATTGTAATAGCTAGTGCGTGTCATATCCACCTCTTAACTTTATGTAATGCACCTTGAGGAGACTGTGGTATAAATTCTTTAAGACTATTGCCAATAATTTGAAAATATAGCGATCAGTTGTTAGTTAGCCTTATTAAAAGAATTTATGTGTAAATCTTAAGTGCATTTTTTAGAATCTAGAAGCTACTTTCACTAGGATTAATTTGTGCTCAGTCGCTTTATGACTAGTTTGGTTCTATTAGGAAGGATCTATGAGTGAGCCATCAAAAGATGAAAAAATATCGAATGAATGGTTAGAGAATGCCTCTAATCAAATTATTGAGCATATGAATGATGATCATTCAAATTCAATAGTATCTGCTCTTCATGCTCAGCACGGGATTAAAGATACCTATGCCAAAATGGAGAAATTGGAGGTTGGCGGCTATTATGCATTATCGGAGGGGAAGTTGTACTTCTTAACTTTTGAAGAGCTCTGCACTAGTGTGAAGGAATATAGGATGGAATTGGTAAAATATGCGAAAAAATATAGAAAATATGAGTTAAATAGCGAATAGAATTTAAGTTAAGGGATGGCGTGCTATGAGTAGAATAGGACTATTAAGTGGCTTAGGCGGATTATTTTTGGTTGGATTTTTGGGATGGCTTTTCACTGCACCATACCTTGGTAATGAAGGCCTTGCTCGCGCACCCGGGATAATTCTTGGGGGGGAACCAACCGCATCTCCTGATGATTTTAGTTCTCTTTTCGAAAATTTCCCAGGTCCGTTACTTATGAAGCAACAGGGTTTTCCTCCTTTTGTTAATTACCTCTCCTGGGTTGGCACTAGAGGAGGCGTAATTACAGCAACTCATCCAGATGGGGCATTATGGGCTCAACGAGTAAGGGATCGTAATGGTGATGGGTGGTTACGTATCGGGGACGCGACTTATGCAATGGAAGCTATCGAAATTTTTGGCGAGGAACGAATATCGATGATGGAGCAATGGGCGGCCATGGTTGGTATAACTCTAGATGATTCGCTATACGAAGGGGCAGCTCCCTTAAGGGAGTTTGAAGTCTTTTTCTGGAAGGCTAGGTAGTCTATCTATATAGAAAAGCGATCTATAAAAAAAATTATAAAATTATCTTAATGGCATTTTTGTTTAGGAAGTTTTCCAGAACTAGTCTGGTAGTCTGAAAACTAGAAGCTCGTCGTCATTGTTTCTCCCGCCGCCAGCTACTGCGATATACTGTGTTCCTTCATGCTCGTAGGTGATTGGAGGACCGTGCAGGCGTTGTTGAACTATGACTTCTCCGACTGTTTCCCCGCTATTTTTATCTAATGCTATTAGGACAGAACCATGAGCGTCAGGGTCTATTTCATCTTTCTGTGCGAGAAAAGAGATAAGTAACGTTTTTGTTACTAGAATGCCTCCTTCTGCAATAACATCATCATAAACACTTCCTAGAGGAGGAAGGTTTAAATGTTCTAGCATGGGGTGATTGGTAGGTCCTTTTCCAAATGGTATTTGCCATACATGATCACCAGTATTCAGGTTTATAGCGGTAATTCGTCGGTAAGGAGGTTTTAACAAAGGTAAACCAAAGGGCCCGATTTGTCTTTCCATTTGTATGACATAGGGCCAGTCGGATGCTTCTTGAGGTGGTTCTATTAGTGACATTCCATGGGGTCTTGTTGCTGAAGGGATATAGAGAATTCCTGTTTCTGGATCAAGACTTGCTCCTGGAAAATTTGCTCCGCCACCCGCACCGGGTACTACGAAAGTTGCGAGTTTGTCGTTATCTTCTCGAACGATAGGTGGTGTAAAAATTGGTCCCAACACAAATTTACTCGCTATTTCGCGAGCTTCAGCAGCAATCTCTGGAGTAAAATCAATTAAATCCTCTTCGGTTACTCCTTGGCGATCAAAAGGCGCAGGTTTGGTCGGAAATGGTTGCGTTGGATGTGCGCGTTCACCCGGAACGGTGCTAGCCGGAACGGTTTGTTCTAATATAGGCCAGACCGGCTCGCCTGTTATGCGATCAAAGACATAAGTAAATGCGGTTTTGGAAACCTGCGCTACCGCCTTAACAGGCTGTCCGTCGACAACTATGTCTACCAGATTTGGAGCAGACCCTATATCGTAATCCCATAACCCATGATGGACAGTTTGGAAATGCCAAAGTCTTTCTCCGGTATCTGCATCAAGCGCAACGAGAGCTTCTGCAAATAAATTTTCGCCAAGCCGCATGCCTCCCCAATAATCATTGGTTGGGGTGGATGTTGGTAAATAAACTATCCCTGCCTCATCATCTGCCGACATGAATGTCCATACATTAGTATTCCCAGCGGTCCGCCATGCGTCATTTTCCCAGGTCTCCGTGAATTCTTCCCCTTCTTGGGGGATGGTATTGAAGCGCCATTTTAACTCGCCAGTATATGTATTGAAGGCTCTAACGTGGCCGGGCGGCGAGCGGTTGTACATTCCATAATCAAATATTTTCGAACCCACAATTAAAGAGTCGCCAATTGCTATTGGAGCAGCACCGGCTGTTATGAAATTAGATTCAAATTCGAGACGACCAAGGTTTTGACTAAGATCGATAAAACCGTCTTCACCGAAATTAGGATCAGGTTGGCCGGTCGCCACGTCAATAGAAAAAAGTTGTTTCCCTAGCGTGGCAACAAAAATACGCTCAATCTCGCCGTCGGTCCAATATTCAATACCGCGGATCATTATATTTGTTTGAATAGGCGGTCCACTCCGATAACTTTCAGGGTCAAATAACCACAGCTCTTCACCTGATTTTGGATCTAAAGCTGCGACCAAGCCATGATTGGTGTTGATATACATAGTGCCATTAATGACCAAAGGTATAGCGCGATAATCAGCTGTGCCATAGCCTACCCCTTCCGGGAGAAGTATATCTGCTGATTTCCAACGCCAGGCAAGCTCTAAAGAGGTGAAATTGCTTGCGTTAATTTGAGAAAGCGGTGAGTACTTTGCTGAGCTATGATCACCGCCAGCGTGTTTCCAGTCAGCTTTTGAATTGTTATCTAAGTCATTCGCAGCTGGGCTGCAACTAAGAAGGAGAGTAAGGGATATAATAAGGGGAATATTTTTCATGGCATTGAACGTAAAATACTAGATTTGACGTCTAAAAACACCTAAAGCGCACCGGTTTTTATTTATACATAAATCAGTTGGGTTCGAAGAGAAGCAGATTCTTTAAAATATTCTGCATATCAAAATCGAAGAATTTCCTCCCTAACTAAATCAGCCGAGATTTCTTCCTCTGAAAATGGAAGATCAATCCAGTGATCTTGAGAATAGAGTTCAGTTAAGTCTGAATAGAAATCTGAGTCCGGCTCAGGCGACTGAGAATACGTAAGCATAGCCCTGGCGTTTGGAGTAGAGTCATCATTCCATGTGACAGTTTGAATATAGCTATTTCCATGAATAATCGGACTATAGCCACCATTTTCTGCATTAAATCGCGAAGTTATTACACTAAACATACCTTGTCCTCCAGCGCCTCCTGGAATTCCAATTTTCTGGTTATTACGCATAACGAATTGAGCATCCCCCCATTTAGTGTCTAGTGCTATGCCTGCCTCACTAAGGGAGGCAACAGCCTGATTTAAAGACTCAGCTATAAAGTTTTTGGTATTGTCATTATCAATGGTTAAGCCTTTAGGGGTATGAATAGGGTTGTTTTCATTAAAAGGTTCTTCGTAGTGTGAACTGAGTCCTCGTGCGATCTCCCAGAATCGATTAAAAACAACGGCACCCACGCTGTTAACATTCTGCTGACGATCCCAGTTGGAAAGGATGTTGCAAGCTTCGACAAGATGAGTGTTTTCGTTGCACACAGAAAGAATATCATCCAGAAAAATTTCCGCGCCGTAGTGTCGATGGTTGGACAAAAGGTTTTGGACTCTATCTTGTGAGAACTTTTGTTGTGACTGTAGGATTTCCTCAATAAGATTGAGCCCCGCACGTGTTCTGAGTGATCTTATTTTTTTCTCGTTGCCTATGATGGGTGAGAAGCCTTCCAGTTTATTTTGGGGATTAGACAACCAATAAGAGTCATTGCTATTACTTACATAGGTATTTGTGATTAGGCTGGGTTGTTCGCTAGGAGGCATTAATCCTGGATAAGCTGCCGCAGGGTCTATTTCCCAGTTACAAGAAGGATCAGAACCATTTAACGTAATAACGCGAGAGGTGTTCTCAGTATCTACAGCGCAGCGATTAATTAACTCAGATGATACGTTAGGTATAGCAGACATATCAGCATAGAGCGCACCGCCATCAATATCTGCAGCCACAGTGTTAACGAAAGCGGCTCCCTGATGCTCGGCAAGTGCATTTCGCAGTTCCGTAACATTTTTAGCTTTATTTATCGCCATATATTGATCGCCAGAACGGTAATTTTCGTAGTTTACATCGCGCATGACATAGACATAACTATCAGTCCAAGGTGTTGTTGCGCTTGTAACCACAGGCCCAAGATGCGTCATATAGACCGTCCGATCTGCTAAGCCCTGGTCGGTATCGATTCCGACGTTTATTGCTTCAATTTCTCGAGATTCATCTCCTAATCTATAAGCCATCGGATTTCCGTCTAAAAGATCTAATTTAAACATGGTAAATCTTAAGGCTGTAGAAACTGTGTGGGACCATGCGATTTTTTCGGTAAAGCCGACTGCGATCCTATTTGTTGTTATCAGGCTGGCACCCATAACATTTATTTCACCAGGCAAAGTTACGTGTGCTATATGGAAACGAGAAGGGCCGTGCCAAGGATAGTGAGGGTTTCCGAAAAGTATCCCTCGGCCATTGTCGGTAAGATCCTTGCCGATACCGATGGCGTTGCTACCAATCATCTCTGGGTCAACGAAGAGGTCAAGTTTGTTCAGCTGCGCTAATTCTAAGCTTGGTTCCGCAGTAACTATTTCGTTAGTAACTCTGCCCAAGCCGTATCTAATACCCACCCCGATGGATAACTTGGCTAGGTCTTGCTGTGTTATTGGTGTGATCCATGAGGCGTTGTTACAAGAAGCTGGCATATTGCCCGCATTTGTCTCGATAAAATGGTTGTAACCCGCTACATAACCTTCGTCTATTTTAGTAGAGTGATCAGAGGCGTATGCAATGTAGTCCTCAATTTTCTTAGGGTGTAACAATGCTTTATGAAAGGCATCGGAGTTAATATTTAAATCAGTGGCTCCAAAATATTTAGCTTGCTCTCCTCGTACAGTCACAAATTCTCTAGCGAGCACACAAATAGTATTTGTCGCTATCGCATGGGCAAAACCATATCCCAAAGCTTGCCAACTATCCGCTTTTATATGAGGAATCCCGTGGGATGTCCAACGGATACTAACCTCGTTGCTATTCATTTTGTCGGATACTTGTGTCTTGAGTTCAGAGCTAGCGTTTATAGATAGTTTTGAGTCTGGAGAGCAAGTAGTTAAAAATAGGATTATAAAAACAAATGACCAAGATTTAAGTAGTTTCATTATAGTACCGTTAAGTTCGTTCTAGAGGAGTTATTACTGCTAATTATTAGGCATCTAGGAATCTTAAGTTGATGTAGTCTTTTACTATTTTAAAACGATTCGTCTGGGAATGTCCCGAAATAAATTTATAAACTACAGGGACGTTTTACACAGAAAATTATAATTTTCTTTATGTTGATAGTTAAACTGCTAAAGGCACTAAGCAAAAGGCGCAAATATCTAATGGTTATCTAATAGATCTTAGTTGTTTTTTTAAACTTCTCGTGCACGACGTATTCCTATATTAGTGCATCATAAATAGAAATTAAATCTGCGGTATCAACAGCTCATTTTTGAAGCGCTAGTGTTTGCTTCATCATCGTACCATGACATCCTAATCTCCTCTCATTCGAATGCTCAGAATGCTGTTGCGAGGGGTTAGCCTTTCAGCGGAGCTGTCCGGGTTTTCTTTAGAACTTACGATCGCGTCAGAATTTATAAACTCATCTCCAAAACTAACCAAGACATTTACTAAGACTAGCCATGCGACAACCCCAACAAGAAAAATAATAATCTTTTTCACGGAAATAAACTCCTTTTAGATACTATTCTTATCGACCATTACTTGGTAAGTATCAGCAATTCAAAATGTTTATTTCTTATCATTTCGGTGATTAGAATATCTTTTAGATCTGCTTAGGGGTAATACTTAGATATTGAGTAATTACCCTTTAGTGCAATTTCCAGTAAATGCTAAAAGATCGAGACCGTAATCAATATATACGAGCAAAAACCCTGAATCATCTGGATGTATCGAAAAAGTGGCCTCCCCAAAAGTGGCTTCAGCCTTACATACGGTATACCCTTTTTCTAGTCTGCATTTTCCTCTATATACTGGGTTGTCCGAGCGACGCCAACCTTTAGCTGTATCAACAATCCAGCTTTTGGAGTCGAGGCTTGCAGTCTCAATATTAGATTTTTCAGCGCCAAACATGTCTAGCGTTGTTTTAGCTTTATTTTCGCAGATATACACTACATTTGCGCTGGCGGCCGCGGAGAGCAAAACAAGTGTAATTGCTATCGTTAACTTTTTCATAACAGAAATATTTTGGGAATTAATCTACTGGAGTAGCGGATGGTCATTTGGAAGGTTCTTGGAAATCCATATAGCTAATTTATGTCGCATGTTAATAATATTATCGTCATCATTAGCCAGTGGCTGAATTACTTTATCTTTGACTAAGAGAAGGTAAATTGCACGAATTTTCATATCAATGTGGTCGGTAGGTTCAAATTTTCCTGCTCCTCGAGCCTCGAAATAACGAGCCCCAACTCGGAGAGCCTCCTTTAATAGATCATTTTCATTTTTCAGCTTTTTTATGCTCATGTGTAGAAGATACTACAAGAATTAATCATTGGAAAATGGAAAGGTGTTATTGGCCTAGAAGCCTATAATCTTTTTATTACTTAGGATCGAACGATGGTAGCGATAGCTATTCCCCGCATATGTCTGGAAGTGATTGAACAATCTCTCTGAATCCTTGAGAGAAAACTGGTGCTCTACTGGTGTAAATATTCCGATTTTCACAATCATTATAAATCAAGATAATTCCTTCAAGCTTTGCCCTCCACGTCGATTCCTCCATTAAGCGACGAGTATATTGATAATAGTCATTTTCATAGAGGAACCAGGTTAAATGTATAAAATTCCGATAGGCAATTTTTTCGGTAGACAGGTTATATTCAAAATTTCTTTCGTAGTATACGGACTGAAAGTCCACATTGGCTTCAGTTAGTCCCAGCACCATGTCATTAGTTAGCGCAGCTCTTTCTTGCTGCTGGGCTGCTAATGCTAATCTTTGAGATTGCCGTAATTCCAGGCCTACAAAGATTAGCCCGGCTACTAGACTGAAGACCCCAACAACATTGATAATTCGTTCGATTTGCATTTCGCTAGCTTGCCCAATTAATATTTAAAAGATTTTACTGAGCGCTATTAGTTAGTTGTAGAAAATTCAAAGTACTGGCGCTATAGAAGAAAGAATGTGTAACAGCTTTCTAATTAGTAATTTTTCCAGTGGAGAGCATAAAGGTAATTATAAATGTTAATATCCCTAAGATGAGGGCCATTAAAAATGTTTCGCCTCCCGCCCATCTCCCGACATATAGGAAAGTTACGAAGAAAACAAAAAATGCAAGCAGTGTGCTGGGTATAAATTTTCGCATGATAAAGCTACTCTATTATTTTCTGGGTATTTAGAATATCGGCCATCAAAAACTGGTTATTAATGGTGAAGTGACCATGTCATTATCTTTTATGAATTATCAGCCTTAATTTTCGCAATTCCGCCTGCTATCCATAGGCTAATAAATACTCCTAGGACCTGGAGACATAGTCTTATTATGTGTCCTATCGGAGTTAACGATGAGCCGTCGCCCAATTCTATATTATAAATCCACATATACAAATTTGCGGGATAAACTGCAATTAAAAGTAGGGCGCTACCATACCCAGCATTCTCTCGAGTTTTAGGGGCTAGCAATCCAATCCCGATCGCAATTTCAGCAACCCCGCTTGCTAATACCCAAAATGTAGCAGAGCCAAATATAGGAGGTACGATAGGTTCAAACCATGCTGTATCAATAAAGTGTAAGACGCCAACATAAATAAAGAAAAATCCCGCTATAACAGCAGAAAATGATTTTAATAAATTTTGATTGAAGCTAATAAACATTGAATATTTTGATTTAATTTTTAGACCAAGATTGAAGCATATCTATAATAATAGTTAAACCAAGCTGATCGTAATGCGTAATAATCGTTTTTACTGTCAATCTCTAAGAATCAACATTACTATCCCAGATGCTACTATCATGCTGCTACCTATGAGCATCATTGCATTCACGGGTTCCTTAAAGATAATAACGGAAAGTCCTAATGCAAATATCAAACGTGTATACCTAAATGGCGCAACTATAGCAATATCGCCCGCGCGGGTTGCTAAAACAACTGCTAGATACGCGCCAGATCCTGCGGAAACGGCAGTAATAAGTAGTATCAGGTCACTCGCTGCGATGGATCGAAAAGGACTGAAGAAGGGTATTGTTGCAATTCCTGCTAGGAATGATGCAAAAAAAGCCCAGAATGAAATTGTGATGGCTGGAATGGATACGGATATTGCGCGCGTAATCGTATCCCTTAAAGCTAGAAAAAGAACGGCTGCTATAGCCAGTAATGCTGAAGGCTTGAAGGTTTCGAGGCCTGGTTGGACTACTAATAAAACGCCGAGAAATCCAATTAAAATAAGTATCCATCGAGTTATAGAAACTTGTTGCTTAAGAAATATCGCGCCGCCTAGCACTACCGCTAGCGGAGTCGCTTGTATGATGGCCGATGAGGTTGAGAGTGACGCATATACGATGGCTGTGACAAAGCATATTGCTGCGATAAGCTCAGATAAGGTCCGCACTACGAACCAAGGTTTTTTTAGTTGGGGAGTGAGTAGCGGGACCGCCCGAACTTTTGCTAGTGAAAAAAAAGTAAGTAAGCCACCGAAACCGATGAGCGCCAGAATTTCTGAAATGGGCATGGTAAGTGACAATTGCTTAATTATGGCATCTTCAATGGCAAAACCTGCCATTGCAATCACCATGTATGCAATACAATTGAAGTTTTCTGATCGAGTAGCGCGATCAAACATTGTTAAAATTCATCGTTATATTGCCGTGTAATATATTTTCTAGCTGATCTTTATAGGAATCTTTGAGGGGTATCGCATCTTGGGTTTTAGGAGAAACGGTCAGGGAGTTATTTGTTTCTTTTTTTTTCGATATTAAGGTGAACAAAAGGGCCAGAAGGCCCTTTTGCGACTTTGAGCTTAGATCGCTATGATTTCCTCAGCTTGCGGTCCTTTTTCTCCTTGAGTAACTTTGAACTCTACTCGCTGGCCTTCGGCTAAAGTTTTGTATCCAGAGCTCTGGATAGCACTGAAATGGGCGAATACATCCGGGCCGCCTTCACGTTCTATAAAACCGAAACCTTTGTTTTCATTGAACCATTTAACGGTTCCCGTAATTTTGTCAGACATAAAAAAATCCTTAAATAAAATAATTTCACCAACAGACTAAAGTTAAGCTCTAAGCTGATGATGGGTTTAAGCTAGAAATTGGGCCGTTACTTATAGACTACAGGACGAGGTGATACTGATAAAACATCGAAATGGGAAAATAAATATTATGCTTAGTTTCAAGCTGCGCAAAACATACAGGTTCGATAGCTAAGAGTCAATGCATTATTTGAATTTTTTAATTTTTCGGCTGAGTAATAAGCTCAGTAAAACTAACGTAGATGTTGTAATCAAGATGAATGGGTTAGAAATGCCAATAATTTCTTTAGTAATTCATTCTATTCTGTAAACTGGATTTGTAAATATCTCTAGTTTAGATAAATTAAGGTGTCTTAGGGGCTCATTGTGAAAAATCTTACATCACGTCGTCAATTTTTAGGAAGCGCAGGAGCTTTGTTTTTTTCCGGCTCCGTAGTCAATAACCAAAATGCGCTTGCGCAGAGGTATTCAGATTCGGATGATGAGACATATTGGGATCTAGTGCGTTCACAATTTTCATTCGATGAATCTAAGATTCCGATGAACGCTGCTAATTTGTGTCCTTCATTTAGATCAGTTTCAGAAGTTGTTTCATCACTAACACATGATATAGACAAAGACTGCTCCTTTAATAATCGTTCTAAATTTAATCGATTTCTTGAAAATTCTAGAAGCATTGTTGCTGCGCAGTTGAATGTAGGAAAAAATGAAATAGCGTTAGTTAGAAATACGAGTGAAGCCAACAACATCATTAACAATGGTATAGATTTATCTCAGGATGATGAGGTTTTAATTTGGGATCAAAATCACCCAACAAATAATGTGGCATGGGAAGTGCGTGCTGCGAGGAAAGGTTTTTTGGTTAAAAAAGTTAGTACTCCAGTTAAGCCTAACGATGATCAGGAGCTAATCGATGTCTTCGTTTCGCAATTTACAACTAAGACTAAAGTTCTCGCCTTGACTCATGTTTCAAATGTCAGTGGAATTAAACTCCCCATTAAGGAACTGGCAAGTGCTGCGCACGCAAGAGGAATTTATGTGCATGTTGATGGGGCACAGGCTTGGGGTGCGATGTCGTTAGATCTGACTGAGCTTGACATAGATTCTTTTTCGGCGAGTTCTCATAAGTGGTTTATGGGGCCTAAAGAAGTAGGGGTACTTTATATAAAACAGCAAAATATCGATCATTTTTGGCCAAACGTAATTGCTGCAGGATGGGGTAATCAATCTGATACGCAACTTGAAGGTGCTAGAAAGTTTGAATCTTTGGGTCAAAGGGATGATGCAGCACTAGCGGGGATCGCGACGACTGCGCATCAATTAGATCTAATAGGTCTCGAAAGAATTGAAAAGAGAATAGTTAATTTATCTAGCTATCTAAAAGAGGGAGTCACTGGCTTAGGATTAGAACTAGTGACACCTATTGAGTCAAATTTAAGCCACGGCGTATGTATTGTTGAGGCTCCTGTCAGCGAGAGGAGTGATATAACAAACAAATTATATGAAAATTATGGGATTTCTGGGGCAGCAACAGGAGGAATACGATTGTGCCCGGCAATATACAATACGATGGAACATGTGGACCGAGCAATTGATGCCCTCAAAGAGGCCATGACGTAAAAGATTTACCGTTAGCTAGAAAACCAAAGAAATAAAAATTGTATCTGAAGATGGGCAGTAAACTGCACGCTTCGTGCGGTTATATATAATACTTGCTTGTTGATAGATTGATCGGAGGAGTGGTGTATGGAGATTATAATAAAACCTTCTGGACAGTCTTGTGGCGCCTCTGTAAATGGTGTTGATCTTACGAGTGAGTTAAGTACTGAAGTAGTTACTCAAATTAGAACAGCTTGGCTTGAGCATAAAGTTCTTAGTTTTCCTGGTCAGCATATGTCAGATGATGATCTGGAGCGCTTTACTTTGTATTTTGGTGAGTTTGGGGATGATCCGTTTATAGCTCCAATACCGGGGCGGAAAAATATTATTGCTGTACAAAGAAAAGCGGATGAAACTACTAAGTTGTTCGCCGAAAACTGGCATACTGACTGGAGTTTTCAAGAGAAACCTCCTGCAGGGACTTGCTTGTTTGGTATAAATATTCCGCCTAGTGGTGGAGATACTCTTTTTGCCAATCAGCAAAAAGCTTGGAAAGAGATGCCAGAGCAGATGCAACTTAAATACCGAGATTTAATCGCTATTCACTCGGCTAAAAAGGCGTATTCGTTAGACGGTACTTATGGGGCGCGAGAGCAGCTTACCAATCGAAGTATGGATATTCGCCCTTCAGAAAGCGCGGTAAGAATGCAAAGGCACCCTCTTATAATTGATCACCCCGAAACTGGCCAAAAGGGTATTTTTAGTTGTCTTGGGTATATCGTTGGTTTCGAGGGTAGACCACAAGAGGAGTCTACCATTTTGTTAAGAGACCTTCTCGAATGGCAAGGAAGAGAAGAATTTGTGTATAGGCACAAATGGGAGCCGCAAATGCTCGTTATGTGGGACAATCGCGCAGTTTTACATAAAGCTACTGGTGGATATGAAGGGCACGAAAGACTCCTGCACCGCACAACCATCAGCGCATTTTGATATGCTGCTTTCCTTTGCGATTTGCCTTAATTTTACTCGACTTTGACAAAGCCTTTTAATTTAGAGGCCTTTTGTAGACTGCATAGAGGGCGCTGCTACCTATAGGGACTATATTTATTAGTTCCCAACCAGCCACACCTTTGTTGTTCATCATCGCTTCTAATTTGTCAGCCGTTTTACTTCTTTCTTTTTCCTCAACTATTATCGTACTGACAAAGTATTCCCATTTCCCAGCCATAGCATCCTCC
>JAQWTK010000022.1 GCA_029242705.1 Gammaproteobacteria bacterium
TCATTTTTTTAAAATTCTATTAATTATAATGGCAGTAACTAAATAGTAATCCTTATTCTAACTCATGGATACTACTTGGGATATTTTTTACTTGCTCAGAAATTTGCCTCAATATATTCAAAAAAGCGATTGAATATGAGAAATATTTGCTATGCAAGAATTTTATCAAAGTTGGTTGTATCAAGTTTTACAGGCTTTATAATCCACCTTCTCCCCAAAATTAGTGGATATTCTAATGATAAGAAAACTTTGGGACCAAGTTACCAAGGAAGCTAAAGATGCATGCCAAAATGAATCTTTATTGGCAAATTATGTTACTAGTTGTGTCTTAAGTCATGACTCTTTCGAATCTTCTTTAAGCTTTATTCTAGCCCAAAAAATATCTACTGATTTCGTACCTTTACATGAGATCGAAAAATTATTTATCGATGCGTTCTGTTCTTCTCCAATAATAATTGAAAGTGCAGCGCATGACGTTAAGGCTGCTTATGAAAGAGACCCCGCAGTATGCAGTTATCTCACGGCTATTCTTCATTTAAAGGGATACCAATCAATTCAAGTCCATCGACTAGCTAATTTTCTATGGCATCACAAAAAACAGGAAATAGCACTATTTATTCAAAGTCGAAATGCAGAAATTTTTTCAGTCGACATACACCCAGGTTGCGAAATGGGCAAAGGGATTATGTTTGATCATGCCACAGGAATAGTAATCGGTGAGACTAGTATAATCGAGGATAATGTTTCAATTATGCAGCAAGTTACTCTCGGTGGTACTGGGAATGATCAAGGTAATCGACATCCGAAAATACGATCAGGAGTTTTAATTTCAACTGGCGCCAAAGTTTTAGGAAATATTGAAATAGGTGAAGGAGCAAAAATAGGTGCGGGCAGTGTAGTATTGAACGATGTTAAAGCTCATACAACGGTCGTAGGCGTACCAGCCAGAGTGGCGGGAAAACCCGCCTCACTCTCACCTGCAGAAACCATGCAGCAAAATTTTTTGGAAGACAAACCCGAGCTTAAGAAGTAGATAGGTTAATCCGAGAAATATTAACAGCAACAAAGAATATAAACCTTGCACACAAAGTTATAGATTTTCTAGTCTAGCTATCCGCTAGCGAATTGGATTAGCACACCTGCAGCGATAGTGGACCCAATCACGCCTGCTACATTGGGGCCCATCGCATGCATAATTAAATAATTATCAGGATCAGCTTCAATTCCTACTTTATTAGCGACTCTCGCCGCCATTGGCACCGCAGAAACACCGGCTGCTCCTATCAAAGGATTAATCTTGTTAAGTGAAAAATAGTTCATCAACTTAGCCATCAGTACTCCAGTAGCGGTGCCTATAGCAAAAGCCACAATACCTAGTGCCAAAATACCTAAGGTTTCAGCGACTAAAAATTCATCAGCAATAAGTTTAGAGCCCACAGATAACCCAAGAAATATTGTTGCAATATTTATCAACGCATTTTGAGCCGTATCGGATAGACGAGCGACAACCCTGCATTCCTTCATTAAGTTTCCGAAACAAAACATTCCCAAAAGAGGTGTAGCCCCGGGCACGATCAGTGCAACAAGAATGAGAAGGACTAATGGAAAGAGAACTTTCTCAGTTGGAGAAACTTCTCTCAAAATTCTCATCCGAATCTTGCGTTCATCATTTGTCGTAAGTGCCCTCATTATGGGTGGCTGAATTAAAGGTACTAGAGCCATATAGGAATATGCTGCGACCGCGATAGCTCCCAATAATTCAGGCGCCAATACACTTGAAACATAAATCGCGGTTGGCCCATCGGCGCCACCTATTATCCCTATCGCTGCAGCTTGGGCGAGACTAAAATCAAAAATTCCGATTTCAGTCATAGCGATCGCGCCAAGAAGAGTCGAAAATATACCAAACTGTGCTGCAGCGCCTAAAAGCATTGTCTTAGGGTTAGCTAACAACGGACCAAAATCGGTCATTGCGCCGATTCCCATAAACACCAACAAGGGGAAAATCCCTGTGTCCAAACCCATAGCCGAAAATTGTGCTAAGACTCCATTTCCAACTGCTATATCGACACCCGGAATATTAGAAAGAATACCCCCGAAACCTATTGGAATGAGTAATAAAGGCTCAAACTGCTTTACTATAGCTAAGTATAGAAGCAATAGTCCGATTAAGATCATTACAAACTGCACGAAAGTAATTTGATAGATCCCAGTGGACTGCCAAAATGCCAAAAACTGATTCATGTAATGTTCCGACTAGATGAGAGTTAATAAAAGATCGCCTACTTTTACTGAGTCTCCATTATCCACACTAATAGCTGATACCCTACCTGACGAATTTGCCCTAATATCTGTTTCCATTTTCATTGCTTCAAGGACTAGAATTGTATCGCCTTTCGTTACTTGGTCCCCGATATTAACCTTTACAGTGAATACATTACCCGCAAGTGGTGCGGTAATCTCAATAGGCCGCGATTTTTGTTGCGCACCCGTCTCGGAATCTGAACTCTTATCTGCAACAGTTTTAACTTCTTCTATGCCCGTAAGATCTCCACCTTCTCTAACCATTACCGTATAGGACTTCCCTTCTACATCCACGGTATAAATTCCTGATGTTTTGGTATTCTGCACAGAATTTTCTGAAACTATACCATCACCATTCGGCATAGGCTCGAACACAGAAGGATCATTTCGATTTTTAAGAAACCTCCAACCTACCTGAGGAAATAAAGCATACGTTAAGGTATCTTCTTCTTCGCTAAGTAGCGTTACGCCTTCTGTTTTTGCTAAAGACAATAAATCGGCTTTTTGTCTTTCAAATTCTGGAGCTAGCTGATCAGCTGGACGACAATCGATAGGAGTTTCACCCTTGAGAACCTTTTCCTGTAGTTCTGAATTTACCGGAGCTGGCGTTGCACCATAAGCCCCTTTTAGCACTCCTTCCGTCTCCTTCGTAATATTTTTATAACGCTCCCCTGCTAATATATTTAACACAGCTTGAGTACCCACTATTTGTGACGTCGGGGTAACTAGCGGAATAAATCCAAGATCTTCTCTCACTTTAGGTATTTCTTCTAAAACATCGTCCAGCTTATCACTAGCATTTTGTTCTCGTAACTGATTCTCTAGGTTAGTAAGCATTCCACCCGGCACCTGCGCCACCAAAATTCGCGAATCTACTCCTTTTAGTTTCCCTTCAAATTTTACATACTTCTTTCTAACTTCCCGGAAATAACTTGCTATTTCTTCTAAGAGTTTAATATCCAATCCCGTACTGCGTTCCGTAGAGTCAAGAATTGAGACTATAGATTCTGTAGGAGAATGGCCATAAGTCATACTCATTGAAGAAATAGAGGTGTCTAAATTATCTATTCCAGCCTCTATTGCTTTCAAGTAAGTAGCTGTCGAAAGACCCGTTGTAGCATGACATTGCATATGTATCGGAATCGAGATAGTTTTCTTCAATTCGGAAATAAGATCGTAAGCGACATAAGGGTTAAGAAGTCCAGCCATGTCTTTAATACATAATGAATCTGCTCCCATACTTTCAATCTTAGTACCCATATTCAGCCAACTATCTAACGTATAGACTGGGCTAATTGTGTAAGACATGGTGCCCTGAGCGTGCCCACCATATTTGCGGACAGATTTAATCGCTGTCTCCAGATTTCTCATATCATTCATTGCATCAAATATGCGAAAAACATCGACACCATTATCTGCCGCACGTTCAACGAATTTATCAACCAAGTCATCCGCATAATGTCTATAGCCAAGAATATTCTGCCCTCTTAACAACATTTGCTGAGGGGTGTTTGGCATTGCTTTTTTAAACTTGCGAATGCGTTCCCAAGGATCCTCACCAAGGTATCGAATACAAGCATCGAAGGTCGCTCCACCCCAAGATTCCAGCGACCAAAATCCAACCTTGTCGAGTTTATCCGCGATTGGAAGCATATCTTCTATGCGCATTCTAGTAGCAAAGAGAGACTGATGTGCGTCTCTAAGAACCACATCTGTCAGCCCTAGAGGCTTTTTCATTTCACTCATAGTTATTATCTACTTGAACTTATAAAGAAAGTATTGAGAGCTAGTACAGTATATCTATTTTTTATCAACATGTTGACGAATAGCCGAAGAAATTATAGCTATAAGCAGGGGGCCTCGAGCCGGAACAATTGCAATTTTTTCAACTAATTTTTCCCGTGCATCAAAACGGGAAACAAATTTTGACATTAATCGAGTAACCAAGATAAGCAACGTCAAAAAAGAAAATACCGTTAGCATACCAAAAGTAGCAAGCTCTATGCCCTGGGTTAGTATATTTGTCATAAGCTAATTCTTCAAAAGAGTCAATTTCCACCGTCAAACTATTAAGATAAACGGCACATATCTAACATGCTAGAAGTGTATTCCGCTAAATATATTATCCTATCGTGCCGGCGCCATTTTATATTCCAGAATAACCTCTGATTGTTGCGGCCGCCCCTGTATTAGTTTCGGCCGATACCGGAATCGCTTAACTCTCCTTTCCAAAATTTCTTGTTGATTGCCTGAAGCATCTAGGCGCTTGGCAACGCATAAGTCGATCGCTCTATCAAAATTCTGAGCGTTTCTTGTCAAAAACATTGTTTGAAATATTACAACCTCAGAGCATTATCTCGATCTCACAAGCAACTGCAAGTAACTTTTCTCCGTGTAATCCATAGAAACGTTGATTATACTAAGCTTACTTAATATTGGATAAAACACTCATCAGGAGAATACTGTGAATAAATTTTTTAAAGCCTTCGCAACCTCAATCATCTCTTTAATAATAGGATTAGGCGCAGGCATATTTTTTTCGACTTCAGCACAAGACCATAAGGTATTCGAGCTTCGCACGTACCAAGCGACGCCCGGTAATTTAGATAATTTACATGCTCGGTTTCGTGACCACACTACGCGTATTTTCCGAAAGCATGGCATGGAAGTCGTAGGATACTGGTCGCCAATCAGTGAGGAAGAGCGAGATGATACATTGGTTTATCTTCTTTCCCACGATAATCAAGATGCGGCCGATGCTTCTTGGCAAGCATTTATAGCAGACCCGGAGTGGGAGGCAGTCGCTGAAGAATCCAACAGAAATGGTCAAATACTTGGCGGGATCGAACGCAAATATATGGTCGCTACAGACTACTCTCCTATG
>JAQWTK010000035.1 GCA_029242705.1 Gammaproteobacteria bacterium
CAACATATTCATTGACACTTCCACCGAAAATCGAGATCAGTAAAAATCGATCTTCTGGGATTGTGACCTCTGACAATAACTTAGCTGCTTGGTCTGCGCCAGGGTTGGTAAGACCCACTGCATTGGCAAAATATCCAGGCTCATATTGAGTAAGAATTGGTTCCCGATAGCCTAAACGAGTCTCCGGGCCAATACTTTTTGTCGTTAACACTCCAACTTCTGGAATGAGTGCAAAAAATCGCTGAATAATGTTTGCTGAGCAGGTAACTATGCCGGAAGGAACTGTAAAGGGACCAGAAAGTGTTTTGCCTAAGAACTCTGTTTTCAATTTATTTGGCTACTAAGCTGAATAATAGTTTCAGTTTAGCATTTTAAAGCTTAATAGGGATGAACGCACTAATTGAGCTTTAATATATGAAGAAGAAACTTAATGTATTAAGAATTAACTTAACAATTGTCGCTAAAATCCGATTAACGGATGCTGATTACGACTTACCAACAAGTCGCAGCATTTCTTTTAGTGAAGGTTTGGTCACCTTACCCATAGCGTTTCGTGGCAATGCATCAACGATTTTTAGGCGCTTAGGTATTTTGTAGGATGACATTTTTCCTTCACACCATGACTTAAGAGAATCGTAATCTAGGCTTTTCCCGTTCTTTATAGCAACGACTGCTGTTACTGCCTCCCCCCAAGTATCGTCTTCAACTCCGATAACCGCGACTTCGGCAATCATTTCATGGGTGAGTAAAACGCCTTCTATCTCTAGGGCAGACAGTTTATAGCCTCCGGATTTAATGATGTCGACCGAAGATCGACCCATGATGCGATAATAGCCGTCTTCAACAACGGCTACGTCTCCAGTGCAAAACCAGCCATCTTTGAAGGATTCTCTTGTTGCGGCTTCGTTATCCCAGTATTCAAGAAATACATTATCTCCTTTGATGCGGATTTCCCCTGACACGGCTTCGTCAGTAATAGGGTTGTTATCTTCATCAAAAAGTTGACACTCAACGCCAGGGAGTGGCTGCCCTACGGCTCCGGCTCGGCGTTCCCCATTGTAGGGGTTGGAAATACCCATGCCTATTTCTGTCATACCATATCTTTCTAATAGCACTTGCCCTGTTAATTCTTTCCATTGTTTGAACAATTTCACTGGGCAGGCAGCAGAACCAGAGATATTAAGTCGCATAGCATTGAAGCCGTTACAAATTTTTTCTACTTCTCCTTCGTCAATGCTTTCAAAGTATTGAATTAGTTTCACATATATAGTCGGAACTGCCATAAAAACATTATAAGTTCCTGCAACAATTTGTTTTGAAATTCTAGGAATATCAAATTTGCCATATAAATGCACGGTAGCTCCAGCCCATAACCCGCAACTCAGAATATTTACTATTCCATGTATATGGTGAAGGGGCAGAAATAATGGTATGACATCACTTTCAGACCATTCCCAAGCTTCTATTAAGGTAGTTATTTGTGCGCTTATTGTTTTATGCGTGCTTACAACGCCTTTTGGTTTATTGGTAGTACCAGAAGTGAATAACATCATCGCCCGCCTTTCCGCAGAAATTTCTGGAAGGGCAATACTCTCTTCGCTTAAAACATCTTCAACGGACACAAGGTCTATATTCAAAGAGGCACAAAGTTCACGCAGCGAATCTTGATATTCATCGCCCGCCACCATGCGAGTCACATTGGCGCAAGTAAGATAGTGATCAAGTTCTGAAACCGCCGAAGCAACATTAAGAGGAACTGCAATGCCGCCGGCTCGCCAAACGCCATGCATTGTAGTGACATAGTCCAAACTAGCTGGCATAAAAAAAGCAATACGTTCTTCCTGTAAATCTGTTTTGCTACGGAGAAGCCCTGTGGCAAATTGATTGATTCGATTATTAACTTCTCGATATGTGTGTTTTTTTTCTCCCTCTACAAGAGCTATTCTTTCACTATTATTTTGTAAGTACGGGAAAGGGATCTGATAAATTGTCACTAGAGTATCCTTGTTGGCGGTATATTAATTTGATCATATTTCAATAGATGGTGCTTACTACGAAAAACAGTACAGATGGCCCCAACAAACAACCAACACCTGTGTAGAAAGTTGCGGTCATTGCTCCATAATGGACGAGTTTGGGATCGGTGGCTGCCAAGCCCGCAGCTACACCGCTGGTCGTGCCCATCAGCCCTCCAAATACCATAGCTGATTGCGGATTGTTTAGGCCAATATATTTTGCGACTAAGGGGGTCCCGATCATTACTAGTATCGATTTAATTAGACCCGCGGCTACGCTTAGAGTTATTACTGTGTCGGATGCGCCGATTGCTTCTCCTGTAACTGGTCCTACAATATATGTTACAGCTCCAGAACCAATTGTAGTGATAGCAGCCGCATCAGTGTAACCGAAAAGAATTGCTACAGAAGCTCCCACGACAAAAGAAACTATTACCCCCGCAAAGATTGATACAACGCCGGCGAGCCCCGCTTTTTTTAATTCACTTAACTGGACACCGAAAGCGGTTGCTACTATTGCAAAATCTCGCATCATGCCTCCGCCCATAAGGCCAATGCCTCCTAGCAGAGCAATATCTGCAACCCCAGTCCTTCCCCCTGTTGTGATACCACCGAAATAAGCCGCTATCAAGCCCAAAGCGATCGCAATTGCAGATCCATGAATACGACCTGCCGTTAGCTTATCTGCGAGCAAATAAGAGATCCAAATTGTTAAACCAACTACAGCGAAAGCAACAACTAGGTTATTTCGAACAAATACTGTCTCAATAATATCCACCACGATGCCTCCTTATTTTAGTTGTCTTTCGTTGAAGTGCTATTGCCTACTTTGCTGAGTATGGGCACCAAAGCAAAACTGACTGCGACAGCTGCTGTTCCAGCAACTACTGCAAGAAGGCCGCCCTCAGTCGCTCCAGCCACATCTTGCCTTGCGGCCATGGCAACGACTATCGGAATGTACATCGCGCTCCAAAATTTGATGCCATCGCTAGCAGCACCCTCTGTTAATGATTTAAATTTCTGGGAATTACTGGCGAACACTAGAAATAGCATGGCAATACCAACACCACCAACGTTTGCTTCAACGTTAAGTGCTACTCCAAATGCTTCTCCAATTAGCATGCCTAGAATTAGGCACCCTGAAAGTAAGGCGACACCATAAACAATCATTTTTATTATCCTTTACTGTGATACATACAAAAGATGCGATTAGGGTTTGATGATATGACGCCCTACATTCCAGTGCAATTTACCATGACCTTTCATGCAATTTTGGAGGCCGAGCTAAATTTTTAGAATTTCAAATAAAGGATCGTCATAAACCGAAAGACAACATAGTGACTTATTTTAGGATTTGGTTAAAATATGATTAATTAATAATAAATATTTGTTTTAGCTTATCTGAAGTTTTAAGTTGTTAAAAAACGAGGAAGTAATATGCGAAATTTATTAAAAGCTCTGGCTTGCTTGGTAGCTAGCGTTGTCATGGCGGTGCAAGCCGACAATACATTTCGAATTGACCAAACCTTTGGCGGAGAGGTTCCCTCGGAAGGGGAAGCATTGACGCTTAAGGAGGCAATATTGAGCCTAGGCGAAGATACTGATAGTTTTTTAAAGATCGAGGGCCAAGTGACTGAGGTCTGTCAGGCTAAAGGGTGTTGGATGATTCTCGTAGATGGAGATACTTACGCAAGGGTAACGTTCGAGAATTATGGGTTTTTTGTTCCAATAGAAACTAGTATGCAGCGTTCCGTTATCTATGGGCAGCTAAGCGAGCGGACCCTTTCTGGAGAGCAAGCTCAGCATTTTGCGCAAGATGCAGGAGCAAAATCCACGGTGGAATTGCATGGAGAAATAAAAGAATACTCTATTTTGGCTAGGGGAGTTCAGCTAGAAAATCGAAGTTAGTTATTACCGACTAATAAAACTAAAAAGGAAGGCCTTAGCCTTCCTTTTTTTGTGGCTTGGTTTTAGTAAATTTCTCGCTAAAAAAGCGAGATTCCCAGCCCTCTACGATTCAGTAGAAGGCGGGAAGCTCTAGAAGCCCTGCGATCATAAGGTAAGTTTCTTTGACCTCTGTCGCAAGTAGGAGTGAACCACATCAGACCATTATGCTGTGGTTCGAGTGGGATACTAGCACTACATATAGACGTTAACAAGGTGCAGTGACACGAGATTTCCGGAGTTTTCTGATATTTAACATTGCGGAAAATCAGATATATTAATCTAATTAATATTATAATAAAGTATTTACTTTACTATATAGTTTGAACGCTCGGAATTATCTTTTTTCGGTTAGATTTTGGATGCTTATCCGCGTTAGCTTTACGAGGCTGCGGAAATATTTTGGTCGATCACAGGGCCAGAATCTTAAAGAAATGTTTAAAATTAGCTAAAGCTCTCGAAGCCAAATATTTCGAAAAGACATCACTTGCCCATGATCTTGCAACAAGAGAGGTAGCTTACCTGTGCAGTCCATGATTTCACCGATCTCGTAAGGTTCACATACAGCTCTGTATTCGGGTACTCGAGGGAAAGTACTGCCGAGCACCTCAACGTGGTTTAGAACCAATACTCCATTATGGAAGAGTGTTATGTAGGCGGGAGCTTCCAACTGACCTTCGCGATTGTATACTGGGGCCTTGAAAACAAGATCATAGTTTTGCCACTCTCCCGGAGGATTCGAGGCATTAACCAAGGGAGGATACTGGTGATAAACTGACCCAGCTTGTCCGTTTACATAGGTGGGATTATCCCAGCTGTCTAACATCTGTATCTCAAACAAGGACTGCATAAAGATTCCGCTATTGCCTCGACTTTGACCTGCACCAACGATTTCAGCACTTGGTCTCCATTCGATATGCATCTGTATGTCAGAGAAAGACTGTTTGCTGACGAGAGTACCGGTCCCGTTTGCAACCGTTAATATGCCGTTATCTATATGCCACTTAGACGGTTCACCTGTGCGAACGTGCTCCCAACTATCCATATTGTTCCCATCGAAAAGAATTATCGCATCCGAAGGCGGTTTTCCATCGACTACGCCGGTTACTATAGTCGGGACCGGCTCCGACGGATCACCAAGAATTGGATCTTGAGCAATAGAGTATGTAGATAAGATCGCAGCTACAAAGAATGTTATAAATTTGTTCACGCTAAAAGATCCTTATTAGAAATTAATATTGCTTACAGTTTCATAGCTGTAGGCGATTGAATTGATTCCGTCATCAGGATAATCATGTTCAACAAAATAGTGCTGAATACCAGCCGTTTCAGAATGCGAAAAAATCTCAGAAAAATCGATTACTCCTCTGCCTACATCGACCATCTGGCCTTCAGTATTTCGATCTTTGACATGGACCATTGGAAAGCGGCCGGGATTTTTCTTAAAAATTGATATAGGATCGACGTTAGCATTAATCGCCCAGTAAAGGTCTAATTCAAATGACACTAGGCTTGTATCTGTAAGAGACAATAAATACTCATAACCAGTTTCGTTATTTTGCGTTTCGAATTCGAAACTATGATTATGATAAGCAATAGTTAATCCAGCATCCTTGCATTTTTCTCCAGCCATATTAAGCGTTTCGGCATGTTTTTCATAATGACTAAGAGTCCTTTCATCGGCTGGGATAGATGGTACTACTAGATATTTCTGACCTATTTTTTGCGCGATATCGATTTGGTTATCAAGATCTTCTTTTATTAGTTCTAGTGATACGTGAGCGGCTGGTGATTCAAGCCCCAATTGATCCAATATCTTTTTAACCTGCTCTGGCGATCTTCCGTGGTAGCCTGCGAACTGCATTTCTGTATAACCAAGATCTGCAACTTTTTGTAAAGTGCCATCAAAGTCTGAAGCCATTTCATTGCGAAGGGAGTATAGCTGAAGGCCAATACGATTAACTTTTCGATCTTGAGCTTGAATAGCTGCTGTCGGTAGAAAAACCATTAGGCTGGCAACAGATGATTTCTTTAAAAATTGGCGGCGAGACTGGGAAAGATTGATCATTCATTCTTCTCCTGATTGAGGAAATAAGTTTAGCGGATCGTCGACCAATGTAACAGCTAAGGGATGTTAATGATCCAACGACAGCCAGATAGATCCCGATTGATTTGAAGCAACGGCTTTCTCAATAAAGAGAACGCCTCTACATCCATCCTCTATACCTGGTACCAGAGAATCAACTTGCCCGTCATTTTTGTGCGCATTAATTAAATCAGCCGTGTCGCGATAAATGTTTGCGAAACCTTCAATAAATCCTTCAGGGTGTCCACTCGGTAATCTAGAAGCGTCATTCGATAATTGCTCTGCGCCCGCTCCCGCTCGGGTAATTATTTTCATTGAATCGCCTAAGGGAGTATATCGTAAGTAATTCGGGTCTTCTTGCGACCATTCCAATCCCGCTTTATCGCCATAGATCTTTATCTGTAAGCCATTTTCTTTGCCGCTAGCGACTTGGCTGACCCATAACATGCCTTTTGCACCGTTTTTGTAGCGCAATAAGATACTTGCATTGTCATCTAAAGTTCGCCCAGTTACGAAAGAATCAAGATCTGCCAATAAAGCACTGGTTTCAAGCCCTGTCATGAACTCTGCTAAATGGAAAGCATGGCTGCCGATGTCACCTATAGCACCTCCTTTGCCCGCGTATTTAGGATTAGTTCTCCATGCCGCTTGTTTTTGACCGGTTTTCTCAATATCTTCGGCCAGCCAATCTTGGGCATATTCTAGTTGAATAACTCGCACGTTACCTAATTCACCATTAGCTATCATTTGCTTTGCCTGACGAACCATAGGGTAACCGCTGTAATTGTATGTCACTGCAAACACCAAGCCAGACTCTTTTGCGAGCGTCTTTAGTTCTTCGGCATCAGAAAGTTCTGTTGTTAGGGGTTTGTCACAGATTACGTGGATGCCTTCTTTTAGGAAAGCCTTAGCCGCAGGGGCATGCAAATGATTTGGTGTAACAATTGCGACCGCGTCTATTCCCTCTTTCAGGCTTCTCTCTTTTTTGGCCATTGTTTCGAAAGAATTGTAGCTTCGGCTCTTGGCTATATTGAGCTCAGCAGCGGAAGCCGCGGCTATTTTTGGGCTACTGCTTAGAGACCCTGCAACTAACTCATAACGATTATCTAGCCGGGCGGCCATCCTGTGCACTTCGCCAATAAAAGCGCCTTTGCCGCCACCAACCATGCCTAGCCTAATTCTTTGCATTCTTTTGTGTCTCTTTTATCTGTTTCGCAATCATATGCTGTCTCTACCTTACTAGCCTTTAGATATGTTTAAAGCGATTGATTTCGAGAAAGACGTCGAGATTAAATTAACTGATACCAAGAATTTTCTTGTTTATCTCATCACTTGCACCGGTATCCGCAAAGTCATCAAAAGCTTTATCAGTAACACGAATAATATGGTCGTTGATAAATTTGGCACCTTCCTTTGCGCCATCTTCTTGATGTTTTAGACAGCACTCCCATTCCAACACAGCCCAACCTTCGAAGTCATATGC
The DNA here is from genome assembly GCA_029242705.1 of Gammaproteobacteria bacterium. GTDB lineage: Bacteria > Pseudomonadota > Gammaproteobacteria > Pseudomonadales > Pseudohongiellaceae > UBA9145. The sequence goes on from JAQWTK010000035.1 coordinate 7,529, forward strand.
AGCAAGTTTCGAGAAGATACCCTTGAAATCTACTTGTCCGTCGCCTAGAGAGCGAAATCGGCCGGCGCGATCAACCCAAGATTGATAACCGCCATAAATGCCTTGCTTGCCAGTTGGATTAAATTCAGCGTCCTTAATATGAACCAATTTAATCCGTTCTTTATACTCATCCATGAACGCGAGATAATCAAGTTGTTGCAGTATTAAATGACTAGGGTCGAAGAGAATATTGCAGCGTTGATGGTTGTTTACTCGTTCCAGGAACATTTCAAAAGTGATGCCATCGTGTAAATCTTCTCCCGGATGAATCTCAAAACCGATATCGACACCGGCTTCGTCAAAGGCATCGAGTATAGGGTGCCAGCGTTTTGCAAGTTCATCAAAAGCTAGCTCTATCAGCCCGGCAGGTCTTTGAGGCCATGGATAAAAATAGGGCCAGGCTAAAGCTCCAGGAAAGCTCGCGTGAGTTTTCAAGCCCAGATTCTGTGAAGCTTGAGCAGCATACTTAAGTTGATTTATCGCCCAATCTTGGCGAGCAGTTGGATTATTTTGCACTTCAGGTGGTGCAAAACCATCGAACATTGAGTCATAAGCCGGGTGCACTGCAACTAATTGGCCTTGTAGATGGGTAGAAAGCTCAGTGATCTCTATCTCATATTGTGCAAGCACCCCTTTGATTTCGTCGCAATAAGTTTGGCTTTCCGCTGCTTTTTTAAGATCGAAAAGTCTGTTATCCCAGCTAGGAATTTGAACGCCTTTGAATCCCAATTTTGATGCCCATTCGCCTATTTCTTCAAGGGAATTAAATGGTGATTTATCATCAGCAAATTGTGCTAAGAAGATTCCAGGGCCTTTAATCGTTTTCATCAAGCGTACCTTCGTATTTTTTTGGGGTCTTAAGTACTAAAGTCTATTCCACATATTTGGCAAGATGCCGGAGTTCAGTTCCGTCTGGCCTTGTTCCAGTAAGGCGCGCAATTCGTTAACTATGTTTGGATGTTCGCGAGTATAGCTATAAGTTTCGCCAGGGTCTTTTTCTAAATCAAAAAGCAGACCATTAGGCCCATAGTAGGAATCAGTATTGTCAAAGCTGGGTAAAGATGATCGATAAAAACTTTCCACGACTAATTTCCACTTTCCTTTGCGCACACCTGCTATACGATCATTATTAAACAAATACAAAACTTCATGGGGAGTATTTCCATTATTGGTGAGAATTTCCCTCAGACTTTTTCCATCGATAGGTCGATCAGTAGGTTGCTGAATTTTTGCGAAATCCAAAATAGTTGGGAGTATATCTATGTTCATCGCAGCGGCTGAGGTATGTTGCCCACCAGGGATTACAGAGGGCCAGCGCGAGATAAAGGGAACTCGAAGCCCTCCCTCCCAGCTACTGCCTTTTCGGTCGCGATATTGCCCCGAACTGCCTTCGAACCATGGGCCATTGTCAGACGTAAATATAACCATCGTATTATCGTCAAGACCGAGGTCTTCCAGCTTATTTAAGATTTCACCCATGCTCCAATCTATTGTTTCCACTACATCACCGTAAAGCCCTGCTTCTGATTTTCCTTCGAATTCTTCTGATACGAAAAGAGGTACGTGTGGAAAACTATGAGGAATGTACAAAAAAAATGGGTTTTCTTGGTTTTTTTCAATAAAACTAAGTGCTTCTGATGTATAGCGCTGAGTTATAGTGGTTTGATCTACTGGGTCTTCAATTACTTTATCATCACGATAAAGCTTGAAAGGCGCCATGTCATTTGAATGTAGAGCACCATAGAATTCATCAAAACCATGATTAAGGGGATACCAGTCTATGCGTGATCCGAGGTGCCATTTGCCAACCAAGGCTGTGTTATAGCCTTCCTCTTTTAACGCTTCCGCGATCGTAATTTCTGATTCGTACAAGTGAATTTCATTAGATGGCCTTGCCACATCTGCCACTAGATTTAATCGCACAGGATAGCGACCGGTAAGTAAGCCCCCCCGCGATGCGGTACAGACATTGGCGCTCGCATAGAAGGAGTTAAAATAGATACCTTCTTTCGCCATACGATCTAGGTTTGGTGTTTCTATAAGAGCAGATCCGTAGATACCTAGGTCCCCAAAGCCTAAGTCATCTGCCATTACAACGATGAAATTTGGTTTCTCGTTTTGTGCAAATAGAAACGGACAGCACAATGCGCTGAAGAGAAAGATTACAGTTCGAAATTTCAGCATAATATTGTCCTATACTTTTCGATGGAAATTAAAGTTATTACTTAAGTTGAGAGATTTAAATAGAAGTTTTAAAGGCGGTAGTATTTTCCTAAAGCCACGATTTCCTTTTTTTAAAGATCAGAGAGCAAGGCCATTACTGCTCCCGCCGGATCTTTAATCACGCAGAAACGCTGATTCCCCATGCGCCGCGGCCCATCTATTATTGAACCTCCAAGCCTCTCGCACTTCTCAATGCTTTCAGAAACGCTATTAACACGGACATAAACTAACCATTGTGCTGGCAAATTGGCGTTGGGTCCGCGAGCATGGCACACGCCTGCTATATTGTTTGTCGTTTCTGGGAGATTAATATTGTAGTCGCTGTAGCTACCCATATCTTCTTCAGTGCTTGACCAGCCGACAACAGAGCAATAAAAATCACGCATCCTAGATGCTTCATCAACGGTAAGATCGATCCATTCAATTTTCCCAATTTTGCTTGGCGAATTTTCTTTCTCTTGCTCCTCATTGTCTTCGCTCATTCTATAACCTTATTTTCATCTCTCAAATAGTAGTTGGCCCATTACGTGGTTTAGTCGCCAAGACTAAACACATAAAGTGCGTTACCAGAACTAGGATGTCTGATGTCCGGGGCAACAACTCGAGGGACAGTTCTTGGGCTAACACCTCTGGCGCCCATCGCTGCAGTTACAGCAATATATTGTTTGCCATCAATACTAAAAGTCGCCGGATGGCCTTGTACTGATGTTCCTAAACGTGTTTCCCATAAAATTTCTCCGGTGCTTGCGTTGTGAGCTCTGAAATAACGGTCCAGGTCTCCCACAAAGGCAATATTTCCCGCGGTAGAAAGAACGCCCGTTAATAACGCTGCTCTTTGTTCGTATGACCATACCTCTTCCATTGTGTCTACGTTGTAAGAGGCCAGTTTACCCATATTTCCATCCGAACCAGGCATTTCAAACCATCTTCTATTTGCCGCAGTCCCACCTGCGCCATGCACCAATGGAACTTCGCGTGCCGCAATCTCTAGACAGGATTGGCTTAGTGGAATAATCAAAGAGGCTGTGGGTTCGTGATAGCTCATAGAGTGCCAATCTTTGCCACCTGCTGTAGAAGGGCATACTGAGATCCACTGGTCTATTTGGGCATTTTGTATGTCTTGTCGATATGTTACTTCCCCAGTGTCTGGGTTTATGTTGGTGAACGCATTTTGAAAAATGGTTTCCTTATAGTCGACAAATTCTCCCGATACTCGGTCATGTTTCCATAAAATGCCGTGCTTACCGATCGAGAATACTAGCTTTTCATCGCCCCGATCGATGAGGACTCGCTCAAATACCTCATCAAGGTCCAGAGCTTCGGCGGGAACATGTTGGAAGTGCCAGTTTAGGTCTCCACTATCTACATTTATTGCAACAGTTGAATTTGTGAATAGACCGGCATCAAAAATAGAGAGCGAACGACTTGCTGGCATCCAAGGTTTTTGTTGCGCTGTACCCCAATAAGTTAGTTTGAGCTCTGGGTCATAAGAACCTGTGATCCAGGTTTCGCCGCCTGCACGAAATAGATCATCTATTCCTCCCCAGGTGTCTCCTCCCGGATCACCAGATTCCGCTATTGTATTGAACCGCCATGCCAGTTCTCCAGTGTTGGCATCATGAGCACTTATATAACAGTCGTCCTCTATGAACCGCGAACAACCTAAAAGGCCCTGAATAACTTTGCCATCCGCAACAATGGGTCCACTCGAGTTACCAAAGCCCTTGGAGCCGTCAGCAATTTCAGCTTCCCACACTTTGTCTCCGGTGCGAGCGTCTAGTGCTAGGAGCCTCGCGTCAGTAGTTGCATGAATAATTTTATCGTCATAGATAGCGATATTTCGCATGTCTTCGCTGTCGAACGGGCCTGCATGATGCTCCCATATAAGCTCTCCGGTTTTCCCGTCCAGCGCTTGGATGATATTGCTAGTATTAATCAGGTAAATAATTCCATTGTAAACGAGTGGGGACGGTTCTCCGTCTCCTTCATGCATATTCCACATCCACTCTAGCCTAAGATTGTTTACATTGCTGGAATTGATTTGTTCCAATTCTGAATAGCTCCATGCTTGATAATTGCCCCTTAACATAAGCCAATCGTTTGGAGAAGGGTTGGTAAGCATAGCGTCAGTTACTGGCGAGTAATTTTCTACTGTGCCGGGTGCGATAACCCCTGTTGGGCGATCGGGCTCAGCACGCTGTTGAGTAAGTGCCGGATTGATACCAGGGATATTTGTAGCCATTGCATAATTCGCCGTAGCATCAAGAGTTGGATTGATATCTGCAACCCCATTTGTACGCATGATATGAGCGACAATGGACCAGTAGTCTTCGTCGTCAATACCTGCATTTCCTCCGGGCGGCATATTTGCTTTCAAGAAATTAAAAAATTCATAGGGGGTCTGTCTTCCATAACTTCCAAGAAAACCTCCCCCGCTTAACATGGGCCCTAACGCTGTTCCTTGTAATTCACCACCATGGCATACTCCACAGTTGGTTGCATATGCTTGTACACCAGAATCTGCCTGAAAAGAAAAAGATGTATCTGACCCTAATTCAGTATTAGTCTCAATTTCTGTTCCAACATTAATGTTAGAGCTATCGTTATTTTCGGTTCCACAAGCGGTTAAAATAGATAGTGCTGATATTCCTAAAACGGATTTGATTTTTTTCATAGTTTTAAACCTGATCAGGAAATTATTTGATTAGTTCTCTGGTAGTGAAAAAACATAAATGGCATTACCCCACCTAGGATAAGTAATTTCGGTAGCAATGACTCCCGGGACCACGCGCGGGCTCGTGCCACCTAGCGCGGTTGTAACCGCAACATATTGTTTGCCATCAATAGCAAATGAAACAGGATGCCCCTGCACGGAAGTACCTAATCGGGTTTCCCATAATATTTTGCCATTATTTACATCAAAAGCTTTGAATCGGCGATCGAGGTCACCAACAAAAACTAGATCGCCTGCTGTAGAAATTGTGCCAGTGTGAAGTGATGCGCGCTGCTGATGGCTCCAGACCTCTTCCATAGTATCTACATGATAAGCTCCTACTTTACCTAAGTTTCCATCGGTCCCTGGCATTTCGAAAAACTTGCGACTAGCCGCTAGCCCGCCTCCCCCTTGAACAAGTGCAACTTCTCGAGCAGCGTTTTCAAGACAGGTTTGGCTAAGTGGCGCAATCATTAAACCTGAGGGAGGATGATAAGTCATAGAGTGCCAATCTTTACCGCCTGTACTGCTAGGACAAGCAGAAGTCCATTCATTCAATTGCGCATTCTGAATATCTTGTCTATAGGTAACTTCGCCCGTTTCGGGGTTTATGTGTGAGAAAGCATTCTGAAAGACAGTTTCCGTAAATCCTTCAAATTTCCCAGAGACGCGATCATTCTTCCAAAGAATTCCATATTTTCCTAACGAGAAAACGAATTTATCGTTGCCACGATTGACCAGAACTCGCTCAAACACTTCATCAAGATCAAGTGCTTCGGCTGGGACATGCTGGAAATACCAATCCAATTCTCCGCTGTTTGTATTCACAGCTATCGTTGAGTTGGTATACAAGCCCACATCAAAGATTGTCATGTGCCGAGATACTGGTACCCATGGTTTTTGTTGTGCGGTACCCCAATAGGTGAGGTTTAGGTCTGGATCGTAACTACCGGTGATCCAGGTTTCGCCACCGGCTCTAAAAATATTATCAAGACCTCCCCAAGTGTCACCACCTGGTTCTCCAATCTCAGCAATAGTTTCAAACTGCCACAGGAGGTCACCCGTATCAGCATCATATGCGCTTACGTAGCAATCTTCCGGAATATATCGGGCGCAACCAGCCAATCCTTGGATAACTTTTCCATCAGCGACGATTGGGCCAGATGAGTTAGAAAAACCCTTAGTGTTGTCTGCCACCTGGGTTTCCCAAACTTGTTCTCCGGAGCGTGCGTCTAAAGCTACGAGTCTGGCGTCGGTAGTAGCTTGAATTATTTTGTCCTTGTACATCGCTATATTACGCATATCTTGGCGATTCGCCGGTCCGGACCAGTGTTCCCAGATAAGTTCACCTGTTTTTCCGTCTAACGCTTGGATAACGTTGCCGGGGTTGATCAGATAAATAATCCCGTTGTATACCAAAGGCGCTGGCTCTGAATCACCTTCGTGCATATTCCAAACCCATTCGAGGCGCAGATTTTTTACGTTATTAGTATTAATTTCATCTAGAGGGCTATAACTATGACCATAAAAATTACGTCGATGCATTGGCCAGTCAGCGGGATCAGGATCTCGCAACATTTCCTCGGTAAGCGGGATGAATTCAACAAAGTCTTCTGTATTGCCTGCTACAGTTAAGCCTTCAGGTGAAGGTGGTTCCGGTCTTTGGCGTTGAGCAACTATTTCTGAGATGTTTTCTGCGATATTAAAGTCTGTGCTTACTGTTAATGGCTCGCTCGAAGAATCAACGCCGTTGGTGCTTAAAATATGAGCAACGATACTAAGATAATCTGATTGCGATAAGTTATCGTTTCCGCCTGGCGGCATGTTTGCTTGGATATTGCCCAATAATAGTGCGGGAGTCTGTGTCCCCCATCTTTGCACGAAAGAACGGCCCGATAGCAGAGGCCCCAATGTGGTGCCCTCCAAATTGGCTCCGTGGCATGCGGCGCAGTTTGTGGCAAATAAGTTGGATCCTTCCTCAGCCTGAGTCCCAAAAGTATTAGGAGCCATTTCTATCGAAGCTAATGAAGGGTTGTCATTAGTCGTCGGCGTTTCATTCCCGCAAGTACTCAGGCTGACTAAAATAAGAGTTATAAGTATCAGTTGTCTCTTTTTTGTTGCAACAATTAACTTCATATTCAATTCCCGGATTACTATCCTTGCTTATTAGCGTCGTTCAAAATGGCTACGCAGAAATACCCACCCTCGTAATTCACCAGGCGGATTACTTTCCGTATGGATTTGTATATAAAATTCGTTATTTTTTAGTGCTTCAACTTGTTCATCCGATAACGTTAACGTTCCGTTAAGCGATCCATTTGTAGCGTTTGTCACTTCTAATGTGTGAATAACTGGTCCCGGCTGGGCAGGTGGGCCATTATGAATATGAGCGCCAGTTGCTACAGAGCTCATGCCTTCAAAGCTGCCATCTATGACTAATGAGTTGCCATTCAGGGTCAAGATAACCTCTCCCTCACCTAAAATTGTGCTAACGGTTTGTGGGGTGGTTGGCATGGGTGATAACCGCGCACGATATACTTCTTGTGCTTGCGCACTGATTCCATAAAGGAAAACACTAACTAGTAAAACAAATGGGAGTTTATGGCCGAGTTTCATAATTACCTCTGGGCTCTATTTATTTGAAGATCTGTTGTGAAAGCTACCAGTAAACTGCTTGGGATTCCAATTGCTAGGGTGGACTAAAATAGAATGCATGCTGTTCTTATCCACTCTCTATCTGCATTGGAAATTTTCAGCTATCCAATTAACAGAATCATTGGCTCCAGCCATGGGTCCAATGTACCGTGCCTCCTGCGGATACGCGCACACAGGACGTTGATTGTCTACCAGCCCATTAGTCGAATGCTCTGCCGGTATAAAATCAGGAGCGATACCATTTTCAACCCATTCTACTATTGGTGTTAGCTTATCCCAGTCATTTGGGCCGGGCCCACCGCGGCAATGACCCATACCTGGAGCCATGAAGAGGCGCGCATTGTTGCTTGCTTCAACTAGATCGCCATTGAAAGTTGTATCGATCATTTCATTGAAATAATCTAAGGTATCTTCGGCAACTATTAATGTGTCTACCCAGCCGTGATAGACGATTAGCTTTCCCCCTCGGTCTTTTAGAAACTGCCCTAAGTCGGTGTCCGTGGCATCTGTTATGGACTTCATGAGATCCCCAGCCCCAGAGTAAAAATCGTTAATGTCATAATCTTTCCAGTGAAACTCAGGGAAAACTCCTTCAGTCCTTGCTTCATATTCATAATCACGGACATTAGGGATAGTTATTCCTGGATCGTCCTCATAAAACAAATAATTCATATGGTCCCCGGCCACTCCGATCAATTTTGAAGGGCCCATATTATTGGCTTCATGCGGGATATAATAATTTACCCAACGAGGTTCTGAGCCAAAAGCTTTTCCCGGATATACTTGTCGACCCGAATCATCAACAGGCCCTTCATAAAATTCGGTTATTGTTTGAAGTTGTGATTCACTGAAGCATTCGTCGGAAGATTCACTGGATGGGCACATCAAATCGTTAAGATCAATTGCGGGGTCGAAGTTACAAGCCATTGGATTATCAATTACGCGATCAGTTATTCCATCAATTGCGTCACATTTCTTAAGTACTCGGTCATGTAAGATGTCTATAAGCTTTAAGCTATCATAGGAACCATTGCCGTCGGTATCTTCAGCCAGATTGCCTTCTAGATTATTACGGTATATTCGTTGCAGATTCCAAACCCCTGAAGCGTTTAAAGCCTGATAGGCGAAGGCCGGAGCACCAGCAACGATACCATCAAAATCGTTGGGATAGCGTTGAGCTTCCATCAAGCCTTGTCGTCCACCTTGCGAGCAGCCTTCGAAGTAAGAGTATTTTGGCGCTCGTTTATAGTATTCATTCACAAGTAACTTGCCAGCCAGAACCGTTAAATGTACTGCGCGATAACCAAAATCTATTTCAGCCTGCCTATTGTTAAAAGCAAATGAAGCGCCCGGCTCTACGCCATTATCATGCCCGGTATTGCTATTAGTAACAGCGTAACCTTCCGCGACGCGGTGGTTGGCGAAATCAAGATCCCCGTCTTTTCCCCCGTCGCCCCACTGAACAAATCTCCCGTTCCAGTTTTTCTCAAGCGGCAGTTGAGCGTGGAAGTGAATTGCTGGTGAAATTATGCCGCGTACATAACAATAAGGGTCAGTTGACTGGTTGTTTTCTCTAATCTCGGCTGAGGTAATGTTAAGATTGGCTAATTGTCTCAAATTCTGACAATCGCGTGCTTCTTCGTCGTTAATGTTTTGACCGAAGGTGTTATTTGCGAAAAATCCTAAAACTATTGTGATTAAGAGCTTATTTAGACGATCAATGGACATATCTAGGTTCTTTTAAAAGTTGTAAGTTAATTATTGAGTCCTGAGATTACAGATTGTGTGCGGACGATTCAATCTTATTGATAGCCAAGAAATACAACGGTTATGTGAAACCATTGGAGTGACGCTTTTGGGGCATCACATGCAGCCGGATATCGCTCCAGGTGCCAATATTGCCATTGTCCATAGCTTAGCAGGGGTAAGGCAAGTATCAAACGCCACTTGGTGGTTGCTCCTTGAAGAAGAGAAATTGAAACCTAATTACCGTTATGCGAGCTTTAATTCTAGATTCGATAAACTATCAGTTGAGGGGTCTATCTCTTACATCCCGTTTCGAGAGTCCAGATGTATTATTCCAGCAAGTGCGTTTCTAGAGGGATTAGGTGATAAAAAGACCTATCACAAAGTAGAAGTCGAAAACTCGGCCATTGCTTTTGGTGGGTTATTTAAAGAGTATTTGAATCGCGAGACTGCTAAGATCGTTTACTCGGCATCAATTATTACCTGCCCACCGATAACGGAAAAATGGAAAGGGATTCATCCAAAATCTATACCTCTAATGATTGATACCAATGATGAAGAGATAACCAAAAACTGGTTAGATCCTTTTTTTCAAGATGTTGAGAAATTTAAACCACTTTTTGAAAGAAAGAGTCCAAAAAGATTAAGAATTACGCAAATAGGTAAGCCAAGCAAATGGAATCCGATTGGTAAAAGCTTCATTATGGAGGCTTAGTCATGCCGAATAGAAATAACCAGGAATAATCATAAATGGAAGAATTATCAAGTATTAAATGTTTTGGAGGTAGTCAGTTAAGATGTGAGCATTTCTCTACTACGCTTGATTGCCAAATGAAATTCTCTATATTTCTGCCAGAGCGTGCAAAAGAAGGTCACTTAAAGTGTCCTGTAATTTATTACCTTTCGGGATTGACCTGCACAGATGAAAATTTCGTGCAAAAGGCGGGGGCACAAAACTTTGCTTCCGATCTTGGTTTGATTCTCGTATCGCCGGACACTAGCCCCCGCGGCAAACAGGTTCCCGACGACGAAGAGTGTTCTTATGATTTTGGATTGGGCGCAGGATTTTATCTAAATGCTAAACAGGAACCCTGGAAGAAGCATTACCAAATGTATGACTACGTGGTCACGGAGCTTCCAGCTTTTTTAGAAAATGAATTTCCTATCGATGCTGATTGTCAATCTATAATGGGCCATTCCATGGGTGGTCATGGAGCAATAACTATTGCATTGAAGAATCCAGAAAAATATAGATCGGTCTCGACATTTGCTCCAATAGTTTCGCCTATGAATTGTCCATGGGGAATTAAGGCATTTAGAAATTACCTCGGTGAGGACCAAAATGATTGGCTGGAATACGATTCAGTTGAACTTATGAAGCGCACAAAAGCCTCTGTTCCTATGTTGATAGACCAGGGTTCTGCAGACCCATTTCTTGAGGAGCAGCTTAAACCAAATTTGTTATTAGATGTCGCTGGGGAAAAAGGTTACCCGCTCACATATAATAATAGGCAAGGCTATGATCACAGTTATTTTTTCATCTCCAGTTTTATTGAGCAGCATTTGGTGTTTCATGCGGACATCCATAAAGACTTCATGAAGCTAACCAGATAAAAACTCCGCATATAATTACAATTAACTGTCCGACGAGATCAGTCGCTGCAAATATGATGGGGTCTTCGTTCATTTTTTGGTTGAGCGCGTTATACCATATTCTATATAGTAAATATGTTAAAAGGGGAAGGATTGCCCATAGTATCAACGGAGCGTCATAGAGTTCGGTAGTCTCTGGTGCTGAAATGTAAAAAGCGAATATGCTTACTGCGATCGCGCTAAAAAAAATACCTATGCTGGATAATAATTTTAAATGGCGTTGTTTGTAGGCGCGCCCTTCGATACCAATTTTTCTTCTGGCAATAGCATTGTGCAATTCTGCAACTCTTTTTACTATTGCCAGACCGAGAAACAATGCAAAAGAGAAACCCAATAGCCAGTTAGTAGTTTCAATTGAGATTGATTCAGCTCCAGCAATTATTCGTAAGTTATAAAGAAATGAAAGTATAAAAATATCTACGATAAATAGATGCTTCAAATAAAAGCTATACAGTAAATTAACAAACCAATACAGAAGAAAAATCAGCTGGAAACCTAGTGGCAGAAACAGTGCGATAATGGCGCCTGTTATAAAAAATAACGGACCAATTATAAATCCAATAATTAAGGGTAAGTCACCTGAAGCGAAAGGCCGGTTTCTTTTTCTCCAGTGACACCTATCGTTGTTTAGGTCGATTAGATCATTTAAAACGTAAACACTCGATGCGCATAATGAAAAGCTAATAAAGGTTACTGCGGCTAAAGATAATAACTCTATATTAAGTATTTGGTGAGATAGGACCAAAGGGACGAACACAAGAATATTCTTAAGCCAATGGTGAGGCCGTATTGCTTGTAATAGTTTTATGGTTGCTGATGAGGGTTGGTCAAAGCTAAGTTTCTGTGATGAGCCTATCGATTGCGAAATATCGGCGTAACAATTTACTACTATTGATTGACTAGCTGATTGCCAAATTATTATGTCATCTAACGAATTTCCAGCATAGGCGAAACCTCTTTCACCAGAGAGCTCTCTTATTTTTTGTAATTTCTTTTCCGCTTTAAGATTTGTATCTTCATCGCTCCCATAAGATGCATCAAACAATTTTATATGTTCGCTTATTGCAGTCACAGCGCTCTGGCTTGAGCCTGATATAAGTATTATCTCTCTCCCTGCTTCTTTTTGACCTCGTAGATAACTATAAAACTCTGTATTCAATGGTAAATTAGAAACAGGAAGGTCGATTCTCATGCCCAGTTGCAGTTTTAGATGAGTTTTGCCTTTAATTAACCAAAAAGGGAGGGCTAGCGCATAGAAAATATTTTTTTTTAATAATAATAATATAGACTCAAACATCAAATCCGTCTTTATCAAAGTTCCGTCTAGGTCGACGTAAAGAGGGATATCGGCTACTGAATTATTCAATTTTTATATCTTCATTTTTTTGAATATAACTTCTGGAATGGAACAGACTGCGGCCATTATAAACCGCCAATAGCTAGGCGTATAAATAGTGTGCCGTTTCTTTTTTATACCGGAGACTATGTCGATTGCTACCAATTCTGGAGTAGACCAGAGCGCCCCTTTCTCAAATTTAGCAGTCATGGGAGAGTCAACTAATCCAGGCTTTATATCAATTACATGAACATCAAACGGCAAAAGTTTTCCTCTCAACCCCTGAAGGTAGGTGGAAACCATAGATTTTGCAGCACCATATATAAAATTAGGTTGTCTACCGCGATCGCCCGCGACTGAAGTTATTACAGCAAGAGTGCCTGTTTTTTGTAGTTCAAGTTGCTTGGAAATTTCTGTGCAAAAAGAAATAGTCGTTAAGCCATTTATATTTATGGCTTTTTCTATTTCTTTAAAATTACTCTCACATTTTTGTTGGTCAGGCAAAGAGCCGTGGCAGATTATTGCGATGTCAATGTGCCCTAAAAACTGTATAGATTTATTAATGACATTAGTATGTTCATTGATATTAGTTATATCAAGAGTTAGATTTTCAATAGAATTGGCTCCCCTTAACTCTAGATCAGCTTTAAGTTCTCGTAGGCGTCTTTCATCTCGACCTACAAGAAAAATTTGTGAATTTTGCTCTGCGTATAGCCGCGCAGTTGATCTTGCGATTGCAGAAGTTGCGCCGATAATAATAATTTTCATGGCTTCTTGAATAATTACATTGTCAATTTATGTGAGCCCCAAGCGACTCGACTGTAGCGACGCAAAAACATTATGCGGGTCGACCTGTGATTTTATAGCTTGAAATTTTTCCCAATTTACATAGCTCTTTTTAAATACATCTTCACTCATTCTGGCATCTTTTGCCAGATATAGTCTGCCTCCGTGGGCTAAAACTATTTCATCTAGTTCGCTTAACAATGGAAACAAATTTTTTTCATTTTTGAAGTCCATTGCAAGTGAATATCCATTTAATGGGAAAGAAAGATAGTTTTCATTTCCCTCTCCAAGTTTTTTTAGGACTGATAAGGGAGGGCCTTTACCAGATTCGGAGACTTTTTTTAATATCTCGGAAACTCCTTGCTTAGCACTGACTAATGGGATAACGAACTGATATTGCAAAAACCCTTGAGTGCCATAAAGGCGATTCCAGTTTCTGACACGATCTAGCGGGAAGAAATAAGGTTTATAATTAACGATAGAAAAATCATTTTTACGCTTTAGTAAATTATAACGGACAGTATTAAAAATGCCTACTGAGTAATTGTTCAGGAAGATTGAAGGCATAGAGAAAGGTATGGAAAGATTTTTGCGAGGATTGTATTGAGAAAGTCCTTCCTCACAATGCTCAGCCAAATGAACAATTGATCTTCCCAGTTTTTCTCTTTTTGCTAGGCAATCTATCCAGGCAACGGAGTATTCGCTAGCATCATTTTTTTCGATATGATCCATGCACTCTAATAGATTTTCCGCCGCTATAGACTTCTTCTTAATTGAGACACTTGAAACTTTTTTTAAAGAAATTGTCGCGTCGATAATTACACCAGTTAGGCCCATGCCGCCGCAGGTGGCCATAAATAGCTCAGGGTTTTCCGTAGCACTACAATGCTTAATTTCTCCATTTGCCAACATTAAATCTAGTGCAGACACATATCTGCAAAAACTACCTACTTTATGATGGTTTTTACCGTGAATATCAGCTGCAATAGCACCGCCAAGGCTTACATATTGAGTGCCTGGAAGAACGTGGATAAAGTACCCTCTAGGTATAACTACTTTAAGTATGTCTTCCATTGTTACGCCGGAGCCACATCGAATGCTATGGTTCTCTTCGTCTAGCGATATAAAACCGTCTAAAAATCGACTGCTGATTACTTCTGCCGCTAAAGCACTGTCTCCATAACTACGGCCCATGCCGCGAGGAATTGTTGAGGGTTTTCCTTGCCTGGATTTGAAGAGTTGCTGAGCAGATTCTAGAGAGACAGGTTCAATTATGTTGGCTGCTATATCGGGGAATCTTCCCCAGCCTTGGAGTTGCATTTTATTACCCTAATTTTTTCTGTCAAAAAACACAAAATGTTTATCTAGTGCATATTTTGCTGCATAACCAAAGGTTAATCCGATAGCGGCGCCACTATAGCGCATTATTTTGGTTTCCCAGATTAGGTGGAATAAGATTTCGGTAGTCCAAAATATGATGGTGGTTGCAGTACCGGTGAGCCCATACATTAAAAATGTCTTTAAGTCGTCGGTAGTTTTTCTTGGGTGATAAATAAAAATATAGTTCTTATCTAAATTATACTTAAATATTAGGCCAATAATAGTTCCATTTAGTATTCCAACATAAATATCAAAACTGCCCGAATATATCTGGATGCTTATTTCTTGCACAAAAAGATTCATAGCGCTAGCGAGCAGTGCAAAGCCGGTGTATTTAAGGCCTATATTTTCAACGTTCCCCATTGAGTTATTATCGGCAATATCATCTCGCTGGTGATGCTAAATTTGTTAGGGTAACGTTATAATGGTATTTCACGACCCCCTTTCTTAAATACAGAAAAGTAGAGGCAAATGAAATTGAATGATATTCATGATTTTGCTAGCGCACTAGCAATTAAGGCCGGGATGCTTATTCGAAGTGAGCGTGACCGAGCCCAACTCTCTTATGACTTTAAGGAGGGGACAGAATTAGTTACTAGTGCAGATCTTGCGGTTGACCAGTTAATTTGCGATTCAATAAAACAAAAATTCCCATCCCATTTAATTTTATCGGAAGAATCTTCTCCTGATATTGGAAAGGTAGAAGGCTTATCTTCGCCTCTCTGGATAATTGATCCTATTGACGGCACGGTTAATTTTGCTCATGGCCATATTCAGTCAGCTGTATCTATTGCTTATGTGGAGGGGGGAAATGTTGAATTAGGGATAGTGCTTAATCCGTTCACTAATGAGTTATTTTCTGCGAAGAGGGGGCAGGGAGCTTTTCTAAATGATAAACCCATAAGTGTTGCTCAAGAGACGAATTTAAATCGCGCTATTGTTGCAACAGGATTCCCATATGAAAAATCAAATATTGAACCAATGATTAAGAGAGTGGGTGCTATTTTGCGCCATTGTGCGGATATAAGGCGTCTAGGTTCGGCGGCTCTTGATATTTGCTGGTTAGCGACAGGCCGTCTGGATGCATATTATGAAAGCCTAAATTTATGGGATTTTGCGGCGGCGCGGCTGATAGCATCAGAAGCAGGCGCGAAGTGTGGGCATTTTTCTGAAGTTCCAAATGGTCGTGACACACAGTTTTATGAAAATGATTTACTTATCGCTAACCCAGATTTATTTCCAAAGGTTCTGGCCATCTTGACCGCCGCGGAATAACCGTGAAACCTTTATATCTCATGAGTTTAACTCATCTTTACTTGCGGTAAAGCGACATAATGTTTATTGACGCAATTAACGCTAACCCGTAGAGTGATGGAAACTATTTGTCTTCATAATAAATTCTTAGGTTAAAAAGGTGAGAGGGAGACTAATCATGGTAAAAAATTCTCTATTTGCGTTGCTTATGGTTCCAGCTTTAGTTGCAGCGGCTGATCGAGTCGGCGATTTCTCACTATTGGATCAAGATGGTTATCACCACGGAATGAGTTGGTATGACGATCATAAAGCGATTGCCTTTTTGGTTCAGGCTAATGATAGCGATTCATTTGCAGCGACCGTTTTAAAGTTCAATGAGTTGAAGGTTAAGTATGACGAGGCGGGCATAGAATTTATGATGATCAATCCCATGGGTCGATCTAATAGAGAGGCCGTAAAGCAGAAAGTTGCTGAATATGATGTTCAAATTCCTGTTCTGATGGATGATGCTCGAATAGTTTCAGAGGCTTTGGGTATAGAGCGTATAGAAGAGGTTATTCTTTTCGATCCACGCCGTTTCACTGTTGAGTTTCGTGGGCCGGTTGGCTCGGCAGGAAAAGCTATCCAGCAAATTCTTGCTGATGAGGCGATATTGCCTAAAACCGTTACCACTGCTGGAAAGGTAATTACCTACGCCGCCAAAGTGTCACCATCCTATGTAACAGATGTTGCGCCTGTCTTGGCGGAACAATGTGCGACTTGTCATCGCGAAGGTGGTGTTGCACCGTTTGCTATGGATAGTCATACCATGGTGCAAGGATGGTCTCCAATGATTCGCGAAGTGTTAATGACGCGACGAATGCCGCCAGGCCAAATTGATGGTCATATCGGTAAGTTTATAAATGACAGACTTGTGGATGATGAGGATATTCGAAATATCATTGCATGGGTTGAGGCGGGCGCACCAAAGGATGGTGACCATGACCCCTTAGCAAACTTGGTATGGCCGGAGTCCAAATGGGCGTTTGGTGAGCCTGATTTGATTCTCGATATTCCCGCAACAGAAGTCCCCGCTACCGGAAATGGCGTATTCGTAAACGTCGAAGTCAAATTTGATATGCCAGAGGATCGGTGGGTCCGAGGTAGTCAAATTATCCCTGGTGATCGCACCGTTCTTCACCATACAGTCAATCGATTAGACTTTCCGGGAGAATCTGGACGTCGCTTTCTAGGAGGTGGTGGTAACCGAGATAAAGCTCAAATCACCGCTTATATTCCTGGTGATACCC
>JAQWTK010000036.1 GCA_029242705.1 Gammaproteobacteria bacterium
AAAGCTACTTAGACCATCATTCATATCTACTATTCTTGTTCCAAGCGCAGTACTAACGGAATCAAAGAAATCAGTCTTCGTCGAAAAACTAAAAATCGCATAGACTAAAAACATTATCGAGATCAACATAGCCGCAATAGAAGAAATAACAACTACGGTTGAAGCTTTTTTCTGGGATTCTTTGTATACCTCAAATTTATTGATAGATTCAGAGAATTGATTTTCTTGCTCATTCAGTTTAGAGCCACTCTCCTCCATTGCCCTGACCATATCAACCAAATTCTCTGAAAGAGAGTTAATTTTTAACTCTACATCCAAAATCTTTTCCTCAAGACTGGATGTATGATTTGTTTTCTCTAACTTAGGATCAGTGGCACTGGTTTTTTTCTCTTCCTTCGATTTATCACTCTTAGTACTTTTTTTTGTGGAAGGCGACGAGTCTTTCTTAACACTAGCGTCTTTTTTATTTCTCGCTCTCACGCGAACTCCTGGAGGTAACTCTTCGTTCTTCTTCTCACCGGCCCCAAGTTTGGGTTCTACTGAACGATCAATTTCATCAGGCATTTTTATCTTCCTTTATTCTTTATCTGGATATTTCTAAATTATAGCAACTTTAAATTAAACGTTGGCTATAGAACTAACTAGACAATTATAATACTCGTTTGAAGCTCTTACACTTTGCGGCTTATTCTAGCAGCGCTCCACGTTGCCCCTAATCGTCACTTATGCAAAACATTTTAGTAATTAATTACTAAAGTCATGTTGTATCAATAAGATACAGAGTATTGACTGTACTAATAACTATTTATTGCAAAAGCGATGTGAAAAGCCGATTAAACTAAAGCAAGTAGCACTTTTAGAAAATGCCAGTGATGTGACGAACCTTAGGCCCGTTAACTTTATGAAAAATAAAGATAAATTAAGTAAATATTTGGATTTTAAGCGGTTCACTACCCGCGTCACCGCTATAAGAAGCATTCTTAAAATACTTTTTTACACTCTTCTTTTCACACAATCTGCCTTTTTTGGATCTCTAGCAAATGCACAACAAATAGATTCAGCACTTTTCCCGAGGCCCGCCGCATTAGAGCCTGCAATTAGATTTTGGGTTAGGGTTTATACTGAAGTGGACACTAACAGCGGTTTTTTACATGACTCTGAAGACTTATCGGTAATTTATTCCCGATTAGGTCGTGATAATCAAGAGATTGAATCTCGACGACAGCAGATTAAGGACGATCTTTTAGTGCTTGCCTCCGGCGAAAGAAGGAACTTAACGGAAAGCCAAGAAAATATATTAAGGCTTTGGCCAGACGGTGTCAGTAATCAGAGGTTAGAAAACGCGGTAAGCAATGTTCGTTGGCAACTAGGCCAATCAAATGCTTTCCTAGATGGGCTACAGAGATCCGGTGCATATCGTGAATACTTAACTGAAATTCTTCAAAGTAAAGACCTACCAACAGAACTGGCATTGTTGCCACATGTAGAATCTTCGTTTAACCCTAATGCCTACTCGTCAGCCGATGCAGCAGGTATGTGGCAATTTACGCGGCCAACCGGGCAACGTTTTATGCGAATAGATCAAATTATCGATGAACGTATGGACCCATACATTTCTGCTGACGCGGCTATGGATCTCCTTGAATACAACCACCAAGTATTGGGCACTTGGCCGCTCGCACTAACTGCGTACAATCAAGGCGTAGGCAGAATGTCACGTGCCGTTCGCGAAACTGGGACAACTGCCATAGAAGAAATTATCGCCAATTATAAAGGTCCTCGTTTCCGTTTTGTCGGCCGTAATTTTTATGCTCAATTTCTCGCTGTAAATGAGGTAGAAAGGGATGCCGATCTATATTTCAACGATATCCGTTTTGCGACTCCTCCGGAATTTATTGAAGTCCGGCTGGATGCATTTATTGGCGCCGAAGAGTTTGCCAAATCTATCGGCACAACTATAAATCAACTACGAACCGACAACCCATCACTCCGTAATGTTGTGTGGCAGGGCGTAAAGCGCATACCTAGGGGATTTAGGCTAAAGCTTAAAGCAGAGCAATTCCCTGATGGCGGAAACTTACTCGCTAAAGTAAGTGTTAACGACAAATATTCTGACCAATTGCCGGACATATACTACGAGGTAGAACGGGGGGATAGCTTGCAAATTATTGCTGACAGATTTGACACAACAATAAGCCAGATTGCTGAACTAAATCAGCTTCCAGATAGAAATGATATTCAAGTAGGAGAACGTCTATTTCTTCCGCAGAGTGCAGACTCTGAAATCAACGAAGGCTTTTCAGACGAACAGATTGATCTAGCAGAGGTTATTACTCCTAATACTCAAAACAGTAGCATATTCATTCCCCCCGACCCGGATGTCACTCCTCTTTTTGACGAGCAGCGATTACCCAATACTAATGCCGATAATGCGATCTCTAGCTCAACACCAACTAATCCAGTAGTTGTTAGCCGAGAGGAAATCACTACTGGCCCATCGGTAAGATCATTTGATAATCCGGTTTCTTTAACAAATCCATCAACTTCTTTAAATAATGGTCAAGCACCAGCCATAAACGTAACGGTTAATGAGATTGATCTAGCAAGCATTCTTGATACAGACCCATCCAACTATTCAGTAGCAACCAATGGAACTATAGAAGTGCAAGCCTCGGAAACCATAGGCCACCTTGCTAATTGGTTAGATATGCCCGCTTGGGATATTAGACAGCTAAATAATATGACTTTTCGTGATCAGATAATTATCGGTCGACAAATTCAATTAGACTTCGATAGGGTATCCAGAGAAAATTTTGAAGTCCGACGCCGTAACTTCCATTCAGAATTACAAAAGAATTTTTTTGAGGATTACCGAATAAGAGGTGCCGAGGAATACCGAATACAGCGTTTTGATAATATCAATCGCCTCGCTCAAAATCGCTATTCTGCCCCGCTTTGGCTTGTAAGACAGTACAATCCCGGGATAGATTTCGACGGTGTTCATATTGGACAAACCGTCACCTTCCCTTTACTTGAAATCACAGAATCAAACGCGATAAATTAATCCTCTAAAGTCATTTCATACACATTCCAGTCAGTTTTCGACGCGACTTTATCGTAAAGAGAGCGGGCGCGATAATTATCATCTCTTGTTATCCATCGAAAAGCTGGCCATTCCTCTCTCTTAGCGATTACTTTAAGCTCATCCAATAGCAGTCTAGCGGCACCACTTCCTCTAGCAGATGGCTTTACGATCAAATCGTCCAAAAATCCGATATGCATACCTCTTAGTGGACTTGGCATTGCCCTGTAATGGGCTAGACCTACTATTGACTCGATTTCAGCAACAATTCCATTTAGCGGATGATTAGGCTCCATCAGCCAACTCCATGTCGCCTTTATACCAGCATCTGTTAAGGACACTTCATAGTGCTCTGCATAGTATCGATAGACCTCCAACCATTTAACATAATCGTCTTCAATCAATGGACGAATTTTTATCATGAAAATTCCATAACAGCTGCTGTTAGTAAGTCACACGCTATAGTAAATAAACTAACCAAATTTATTCATCACTTTTATCTAAAAGAGCAATATTTAAAGCACTCTCACAATGAATAGACGTAGTATCAAAAACGGGAACATCAACATTATCCTGATCGAGAAGTATACAAACTTCTGTACAGCCTAGAATTAGAGAATCTGCGCCCTCTTCCACTAAATTACGAGCGATCTCCTTGAAAATTCTCTCACTAGAATCAGTCTTAATGTTTAGACATAACTCATTGTAGATAATGTCATGGATAATTTGGCGGTTAGCCACGCCGGGTAAAATTGGATTCAATCCCGAGGCAGCAAGGCGATCAGTATAAAAAAAATGCTCCATAGTAAATTTTGTAGCCATAAGCCCAGGCGATTTTAATCCTGATTTAACTATGGCCTCTGCCGTAGCATCAGCAATATGGACCATCGGAATACCTACTCCCTTCATCATCGAGTCACTAAGTTTATGCATTGTATTAGTCGCTAGCACTAAGACTTCGGCTCCACAAGCCTCTAAGTTCTTAGCTTCTTTATTGAGGCGTTCGCCGGCTTGAATCCATTCACCCTGACTTTGAAGTTCCTCAATGTCAGAAAAATCTAGGGAGCGAATAATTAAATCAGGGGAGTGCAATCCTCCGAGGCGCGCAGTAGTCATTGCGCATAATTTATTGTAATAAATCTGAGTGGAAGCGGCAGACATGCCGCCAAGAATGCCGATGATTTTCATTCGCGAATATCTGTCCTCTTCATAATTTTGTCCGTCCGTAATAAAGAAAAAACGATATCGATTTTCTTTTACAAACGGCTAAGTCCCTGAAAATTAGCGATTCGCTTTTCGGCGTTCTCACGAATGTTCATATAGAAAAAACTATAATCGTGCATATGATAATTCCCTGGCCCAAAGGGCATATTATTAGTATATCTATCCGAACCCACTTCAGATACAAATAATGAGCCATCACTGCACCTCGCATCCGCCACTCCCCTATCAATACCTCCCTCGCTTGAAAAAGTGACACTGCCTAAATTTTCCGACGCCGAAACTAAATTAGTATCTGCTCTCCAACTAAGTGGATTTACACATATATCGCCCGGCTGAGCGAGTTTAACGAGTGCATCTTCCGTACTGGCATTCCAAGAAACTTGACAATTAACCTGGTCAAATCTCTCACAGACTGGTGCATTATTTGACGCATCCACAGAAAAACCTATTAGGTAAGCAGCAATCAACCGCGGAAAAAGTCCAGTCGAGACAATCTGTTCTTCTAATAACCTGTCTGCATGCCTAGAACCTTGGCTATGACTTGCCAATATAAATGGCCTTCCTTGATTATAATTTTGAATAAAAAATTTAAATGCAGATTTGACATCTTCGTAAGCTAAATTTAACGCATCTTCACCGCTCCCCGATTGATCTTGGAAACTATGGAGGGTCGCCTGCCGGTATCGGGGCGCGTAAATTTTACAACAATCATTAAATACACTGGCTTGATCACGCATGACCCATGCGTCGGTCAGCGTGTTAGCGTTTTCGTTATCCAGAGGCTGATTCCAGCTTTCACTGCTAACGTAAGTAGTCGGATGAACAAAAAAGACATCGACGCCAGCACTAGCTTGGTTATCAATAATATCAGGGGCTCGCGTCACATCTGCGTAATCTTCACGGTCGGGAAGCGCTGCCCAGTGTTCTTCTTTGAAATAGTCTGGTGCCTCAGGTACTGGCTGATCTTCAAAGGAGTGGCGCGGCTCTATAAAAAAGGAAATTACAATCATCCCGAGATAATTACGAGTAAAAAATCCTAATACCGCCACCAGTACAATTATTCCGCCGACCCAATAAATTACTTTCCTCATTTAGTTTTGTCTCCCTGCTTACGTTTATATGAGTCCATTTCAGACATCAATTCAGAAATTAGTTTGGCTACGGGCAGGGCTCGAGCCTTTTTAAATTCTGTTCCAGCCCAAAGGCTTTGATATTCTCCATTCCCAGTTTTTACTGCATGTTTTCTCAAAGAGCTACTGAGAGTATATTGCACTGGGAACGGAAGGACGTATTCGTTTTCCATTAATGAAGTAAATTCATTTTGAATGGATTGAGCCCACCGACCTGAAAAACCTTTCGTATACACAGTCTCCCGCTCCCGCTCCTCTAGGATATAATTTTTATGTATTGGGTTTGTACCTGCCTCATTGCAACAAAGAAAAGACGTGCCCAACTGAACGGCAGCTGCCCCCTCGCTCAGATAGGTGACGATATCTTCACCACTCATAATTCCACCTGCACAAACAATTGGTAATAAACACTCCCCTTTTAAAACTCTAAGCAACTCAAAGGTGGAAAGTTTTTCATCTCCCTTGCCATCAGCGGAAAATGTCCCCCTGTGCCCCCCAGCTTCTATACCCTGCGCAACAACAAAATCCGCGCCATGATTCTGAATCGCCTCTGCCTCTCCTAAAGAGGTCGCGGTGATGCCAACATACATACCTAAAGACTGCGCTTTTTGTAAAATATGTTTGGGTGGCAAGCCAAAATGAAATGTCAGCATTTCCGGCTTATGCTTCCAGATTGGTTCTAATTGATGCTCCAGCGAAAGGAAGAATGGCGCGGATAATGAAGAATCTGATATAACCGCTTTTAGGGGTAAACTTTCCAAAATTTCTATCGCAATTTTGCAGTCCTTGTCTGGCGGGGCATCCATTTCGGTAAAAACAAAGAAATTTGCATTAATAGATTTATCGGTAAGTTTACGAACCTCACATAAATCTGAATCAATTTTTCCCGCACTACTGTATGCAAAACCGAAACTACCTATGGCACCTGTATTTGATACAGCGGCCACTAGTTCTGGCGTAGTAATGCCTCCCGCCATAGGGGCTTGAATAATTGGAACATGATTCTGGAAATTTTTCATTTCTAGTTTGTGATCTTATTGATTTTCCTGCTTAAGACATTAGTATCCCACCAAAAAAATACTTGGCGTTAGTGGTTTAATAATCTTCAAGAGTTATCTTTCCTTCCATAAACCTAACGGTCGAGCCACCAATAAGCACCCTATCTTGGTGTAACTGGCACTTAAGATAGCCGCCTCTTAAAGAGCATTGGCGGGCGGTCAACACATCCTTTCCAAGAATTTTTTGCCAATAAGGAACCATCAAGGTGTGAGCAGAACCCGTTACCGAATCTTCATCAACTCCGGTTTGAGGATAAAAACACCTTGATACAAAGTCCTCGTGACGGCCCTGCGCACTTACGATCAAACCTCTAGATTTTAATCCTGAAATCTTTTTAAAGTCTGGATTCATCGCTCTTATAACTTGCTCAGATTCGAAAATAGCCAAGAAATCGTCCTTACCCTTAAATAATTCTTTGGGCTGAATACCAACCCCTTCAACAATTAAAGAGTTATTCTCAATTCTTTTAGGCTCGTCTCTCGGAAAATCTAAATAGATTAATCCATTTCTTCTAAATGCTTTTAATTCTCCGCTGCGAGAGTTAAAAATTATTTCACTCGTATTTTTAGGAAGATACTCATCGAAGAGGATTCTTGCCGTTGCAAGTGTCGCATGTCCGCACAAGTCAACTTCGAGCGTTGGAGTAAACCAGCGTATGAAAATAGGATTCGAATTTATATTAACAAAAGCAGTTTCTGATAGATTATTTTCTGACGCTATCGATAACATTACCTCGTCAGATAACCATTCATTTAGCAGGCACACTGCTGCGGGGTTCCCAGAAAATACTTTATCCGCGAAAGCATCGACTTGGTATAATGGAATAGTTTCTATTAGCTTTCCCCGATCTGCTTAAACAACTTATTAGCATCTTACCACGATCGATCGATACCATCCTTTCTTCAATGTAACCTTTACTTCTCTTGTATTTAATGATAAGTTTGCGTCACATACACAAGGTCGAAGAATCCGATGGATCTATTAATACCAATTTTTGGAATCCTGGCAGGAATCATGATTCCGATATCAGTATTTATCTGGCTGTATTATGAAGGCAAGGGCAAGAGAGATGCTGCTCTGGAGATAGCTAGGCACTTGGAAGATCCTTCTAAAGTTGAGGAACTACTAGGCATCTTTCAAGAAAGAAAAAAAGAGCACGCGGATTATCATAGAGGTAGAGGCGGAGTAATAACGATTTTTGTCGGTATTGGCATCTATCTTCTTGGAGTCGTTGCTCTGGGATCTTTCTTTGAAGGCATTGGGCTTTTAGTTGGCGCCATAGGGGTAGGCATTATGATCGCTGCATATCTATACCCAAAT
>JAQWTK010000037.1 GCA_029242705.1 Gammaproteobacteria bacterium
CACTTTTCAAATTTCAGATTATTGGCGCCATCTTAAATTATTTAAAGGTATCTGTCTGCTTTGTTAATCAGCGTATAATGAACGCCATAATCTCCAGGTGGTTGAATAACCTAGAACTTCTTTTGGATTATGAAAAAATATGTTCAAAGATCGGGAAATTGGTCGATCTCATATTAGATAGCTATCCTAATGAGCTAGTTCATTCGACATGAGTTAATATAATAGGAAAAATGTCGAAGGTTGTTAAGATCAGCAAAGAAATGCTAGCCCCATTGAGCCACCAGGGATATCAAGCATGCATTTGAAATTGAGTTCATCGACGCTTTGTCGAATTAAAGGGTAAGGGGATTTTTTTAATTATGGGGAAAAAAGTTTTAACAGGGATAACAACTAGCGGGATCCCACATCTTGGAAATTTGGTCGGTGCTATCCTCCCGGCAATTATTGCAAGTAACCGCCCAGGAATATCCTCTTTTCTATTTCTTGCGGATTATCACTCTCTGATTAAATCACAAGACCCCGAACTAACGCATAATTCAAGTTTTGAGATCGCCGCGTCGTGGTTAGCATGTGGCCTAAATCCTAATGAGGTGACTTTTTATCGACAATCTGACGTCCCAGAAATAATGGAATTAGCTTGGATCTTATCTTGTGTTACAGCAAAAGGTCTTATGAATCGTGCCCATGCCTACAAAGCGGCTACAAACATAAACTTTGAACAAGGAACTTCGGATTTAGATAAGAGTGTAACGATGGGGTTATTTAATTACCCAGTCTTAATGGCTGCGGATATTTTGGCATTTAACGCGGACCAAGTTCCGGTGGGCCAAGATCAGAAGCAACATATTGAAATGACTAGAGATATAGCAGCTAGATTTAACCATATTTATGGTGATGTTTTTAATCTTCCAGACGCAGTAATAAGTTCAGAAGCAGGTATATTGCCGGGAATTGACGGACGAAAAATGAGTAAAAGTTACAATAACACTATTCCTATTTTTCTGGACGAAAAAGCCCTACTAAAAGCTATACGAAAGATTAAAACTAATTCTTTAGAGCCGGGTGTTCCGAAAGATCCAGAAACTTGTACAGTATTTCAACTATACAAAGCGTTTGCCTCTATTTCACAGATTGAGGAGATGGAAGTTAGATATGGTGATGGTATAGGTTGGGGTGAAGCAAAAGATATTTTATTTTCTCTTGTTGAGGAAAAAATAAAGCCATTTAGGGAGAAGTATTCTGAGATTATTAAAGAAAAAGGCTATTTAGAAAATACCCTCATTGAAGGCTCGGTTAAGGCCAGACAAGCAGCGTCGATAACATTAAAAGATGTCCGTGATGCGGTTGGAATTAAGAGCTTCCAATAAAAAACTAATTTCAATACGATTTTTGAAGAGAGATTTTTCTGACTAAATACGTTAGTATTGTAGATATAAACCAATTAATGCAGGGACCATCGGATTGACAACTATTGGTACTGACCCTGAAGCACATATCCTTGAAAAGACTGGAGAGTCTGACTCCCCTTTAGAAAATCTTCCTCTAGATCTTGAGGTTAAGAAAAATACCGATAATTCTTATATAGAGCAAAGAGAGTTGGCTTTTGCCGTCGTTAAAGGTCAGCCTTTAACTAAAGTTCCTAAGGATTTATATATACCGCCGGATGCATTAGAAATATTCCTTGAGACTTTTGAAGGCCCTCTAGATTTATTGTTATATCTTATTAAGAAACAAAATATCGATATCCTTGATATAAATGTAGCAGATATCACAAATCAGTATATGGCTTACGTGGATTTGATGGAATCTGGTCAATTTGAGCTAGCTGCTGAGTATCTTGTTATGGCTGCGATGCTCGCAGAAATAAAGTCGCGTATCCTGCTACCTAGAGAAAAAGAGGAAGAAGAAGAAACCGATCCGCGGATGGAGTTAATTCGCAGATTACAAGAGTACGAAAGGTATAAGAAAGCCGCTGAAGATTTAAATTCTTTGCCTAGATTGGACCGGGATTTTTATCACGCTAGTGCAGCATTGCCAAAGATAGAGCGTATTACTTCAGACCCTGAAGTCAATTTGGATGAAGTTCTTTTATCGTTGGCCAACGTATTGAAGCGTGTTGATATGTTTGGGCATCATCATATTCAATTCGAGACTCTCTCAACGAGAGAGAAAATGTCCGAAATACTGATTCACCTTTCAG
This sequence comes from Gammaproteobacteria bacterium, assembly GCA_029242705.1. Lineage (GTDB taxonomy): Bacteria > Pseudomonadota > Gammaproteobacteria > Pseudomonadales > Pseudohongiellaceae > UBA9145. The sequence goes on from JAQWTK010000037.1 coordinate 2,201, forward strand.
GTGAAAAATTTGTTCCATTAGGTTCTTTGCTCAAAAAAAATGAAGGGCGCTTAGGAGTCGTAGTTACTTTTCTCGCGGTTATGGAATTAATGAAAGATTCATTAATTGAAATTGTACAAACAGATGATTTTGGCCCTATTCATGTTAAGTCTAGAAGTTAAGGAGAAGGAATGAGCCCTATCGACAATAAGGTAAAGATGGTAGTTGAAGGCTTATTACTTTCTTCAGGTAGACCTTTAACAATATCTAATATAGCAAATGTCTTTGATAAAAAGGAAAGGCCCGATAGTGAGGAATTAAAGGCGATAATGCAGGCCATATCGGAGGAATGTAATGACCGTGGGTTTGAGCTTAAAGAAGTGGCATCTGGTTATAGGTTTCAAGTTAAGCAAGAGTTATCTGAATGGATAGGGCGGCTTTGGGAAGAGAAACCGCCTCGTTACACTAGAGCATTGCTAGAAATTCTTGCTTTGATTGCATATAAACAACCAATTACTCGCGGAGATATCGAGGAAATTAGAGGGGTCAGTGTGAGCCCAAATATTATTAGAACATTAATTGATCGAGAATGGGTGCGTGTGGTTGGTCATAGAGATGTGCCTGGTAAACCAGCAATGTTCGCAACGACAAAACGGTTTCTTAATTATTTTAATTTAAAAAGCTTACAAGATCTTCCGCCACTTTCAGAAATTAAAGAACTGGAACAATCAAGTGACGAGCTAGATTTAAATGCTGAGTTATCACAAAGTCGCATTCTGGAGATGCCTGAGTTAGAAGACGATGTAGAAAGTGAAAATATAACAACGTTAGAAGACGAAGCATTAACGGAAGAAGCTGCTGTTGAGCTTTCTAAAAAACCTCTAGACGAAATATTAAAAATCGGAATGCCTGAAGATTTACAAGAAGAAATAAAAGAAGATACCGATTTTGAGGCTAATGGTTTTGAAAACACCGCTGAGTCAGGTTAGCCAAAATATATCCTATGGCGCTGCTTACTTAAGCGACTTGATAATATTAGCTCTGCAGAGACCTAAAAAATATCAAAAACAAAGATCCTGATTAGAGTGAAAATTATAAATTACAAAATCTTTTCAAAGTGTGTTTCTTTTTATGGTTTCAAGAAATACCCTGAGTAAGATAAAATAATCAAAGCTATATCCTTTCACAGAAAATAAGCATGTCGGAAAAATTACAAAAAGTATTAGCTCGAGCTGGCTTCGGTTCTCGCCGTGAAATCGAGAATTGGATTATACGGGGAAGAATCAGAGTCAATGGTAAGGTTGCTATTATTGGTGATCGTGTTGATGATAAAGATAAAATTTTAGTAGATGGTAAAAAGCTTGCATCGCAAAAAAAAATCAAACGAGAACGACGTGTGATTTTGTACAACAAGCCTGAAAATGAAATTTGTACTCGGAAAGATCCGGAGGGTCGGCCAACTGTATTTGATAAACTGCCACCTTTAAAACACGGCAGGTGGGTCTCGGTTGGTAGGCTGGATATAAATACTAGCGGTTTATTATTATTTACGACGGATGGAGAATTAGCCAACCAGTTAGCACATCCAAGCTCCATGATCGAAAGAGAATATGCTGTAAGAGTTATGGGTGAGGTTACCCCCGTCATGATTCAGAATATGCACAAAGGAGTTATAATTGATGATGATTTGTGTCGTTTTACCGATATTCAATATTATGCTGGGGAGGGAATAAATCAATGGTATCACGTGGTTCTCTTCGGAGGAAAAAATAGAGAAGTAAGAAGACTCTGGGAGTCTCAAGGACTTAAAGTTAGCCGATTAAAGCGTGTTAGGTTTGGCTCTAATTTTATCCCGAGTTCTGTAAGGCGAGGTCAATTTATAGAACTGTCGAAGAATGAGATTGAAAAGCTCATTAAATCAATAAAAGTATAGAAGCTAATTTTTTATGAAATTTCGCGTCACCCACTGATGGTTATTTATAACTATGTGGATAATCAAGTGGATTAAAATCTTGAAAGCTGAGAGTTTCCCCATGTATGTTTGCAGCTTCCTTACTAAATAAGTAAAGATAAAGGGGCATTAGTACCTTTGGTTCTGGCTGGGAGTCTGGATTTTCCGCTGGATATGCAGCTCGTCGCATAGCGGTTCTAATTCCCCCTGGGTTAATACTATTTATCTTAACTTTTGAGGTATTTTTCAATTCATCTGCTAAGGTTTGCATAAAGCCTTCTAAGGCAAATTTTGAGACTGCATAGCCCCCCCAATTCGCCTTACCCTTTCTTCCTACGCTCGAAGATGTAAAAAGCACCCTCGCATCTGCAGATTCTTTCAGGCATTCTAAGAGCACCTTTGTGAGTAGAAACGGAGCAGATACATTGACTTGTATTGTTTTGTTCCAATCTTCAGCCGAATAAAATTCGATAGGGCTTCGGGCGCCAAGTATTCCTGCGTTATGAATAATACCATCTAATGAGCTAAGTTGATCAGAGATTGAATCTGCTAATACTTTGTAGTCTGCTTCGACGGCCGACTCAAAATTCAGTGGTTGAATAATGACTTTATTTGGGTATTTTTGTTCAATCGAGTCATAAAGCTTTTCTAGTTTTTCTTGTGAACGACCCAGTAAAACTAGTGTTGCTCCATAACTAGCGAACGTTTCAGCACAACATTTTCCAATTCCATCGCTAGCCCCTGTAATCAAGATATTTTTGTTTTTTAGCATATTGTGGGGCGGATTAAATGTGAACATTAGCTTTAAGTAAATTTCAGCGTATTTAAAAGAGGAAGAATTTTTATAGATTTTTTGACGATAAAATCAGCATACCAATCTTCAATTTTCGTGTCTGGGGAGACGTAGCCATATTCTGCCGCTACAGCTATTACCTCGGCGTTCTTAGCTGCTTGAATATCCCTGAAATGATCTCCTATAAATATGGTTTTTCCTATATCGCAATTCAATACCTGGCATGCTAACAGTATTGCCTCTGGATGTGGTTTAGGGTTTTCAACATGATCAGGGCAAACTAGAACAGAACATCGACCCAATAAATCCATCTGAGAGAGCAGTTTTTTAGAATATAATTCTGGTTTGTTCGTAACGATTCCCCAAGAAATTCCTGACTTTTCCAACTCAAGAAGAAGTAGATCTATACCCGGATATAAGAGCGATTCGGTTGTTTCAAGTTTTTCTGCATAGAGTTCTAATAACCGAGAGTTTAATTTAGAGAAATCTTTATGCTCTTCTTCAATGTCGAAGGCGAGCTTAATAAGAGCTCTAGCACCATCTGATACTGTCTGATAGATGAGACTTGACTCGATGCCAGGCTTACTATACTCAGCCAGTAATTGATTAACAGCAAAAACAAAATCTGGAGCAGTATCGATGAGGGTCCCGTCAAGATCAAATAATACGCATTCTATAGAGGTTTTTAAATTCATTAAAAGTCTTAAAATTAATTGTTATTTGGGTCTTTCGTAATAAGCAATGTAATTGACGTCCAGGCTATCTTGCAGATAATAGTTTTTTGTTAAAGGGTTATATCCCATTCCAATTTGTTCTTGTAGTTCTAGTTTTGATTCTCTGCACCAGGTTGCTAATTCAGAAGGGCGTATAAATTTGACATACTCATGAGTCCCTTTTGGCAAAAGGTTAAAAATATATTCTGCGCCCAGAATGGCGAATAAGTAGGATTTTGGGTTTCTATTTATTGTGGAAAAGAAAACCAATCCTCCTGGTTTAACTAAATCAAAACAAGATTTAACAATTGAAGCTGGCTTTGGTACATGTTCTAACATTTCTAAACAAGTGATGACATCATAAGCTTGTGATTCTTTTTCTGCTAGATCTTCCGCTGAAATTTGGCGGTAATCTATGTCCAATTTACTTTCTAAGTTGTGGAGTTTTGCGACCGCGAGTGAAGTGCTTGCTAGATCTATAGCGGTCACAATCGCTCCATGGTGCGCCAAGGCTTCTGCTAATATTCCACCTCCACAACCAATATCAAGAACCTTTTTCTCCGCAAGATTTATCACTTTCGAGATATAGTTAACGCGTATAGGATTAATTTCATGGAGAGGTTTAAATTCACTATTTTGATCCCACCAACGAGACGCTAAGTTTTCGAATTTTTTAATTTCTGATTCATCAACATTTTTCATTTTATAATGCTAGTTCCTTCGGTATTCGATCCTGCCATTTTAAAGCAGAATCCAGAATTTGATTCTTGTTCATAGTGATCAAAACGCCTTCATTGTAGATGCTCTCGCCGCTTACCCAAACATGCGTTACTTGACTTGAATTTGCTGCGTAAACTAAGTGAGAAATGGGGTTATTAACCGGTAGCGTGTTACATTCATTCAGCGATACAGCGGTTATATCTGCAAATTTTTCTGGTTCTAAGCTCCCAATTAGTTCGTCAATACCTAATGCTTTGGCACCGTTAATCGTCGCCATCTCTAGTGCTTGATAAGAAGGAAGTGCGGCAGCATCATCACTTACTGCCTTTGCTAAGAGAGCAGCTGTACGCATTTCATTAAACATATTCAGGCTATTATTACTTGCAGCACCATCTGTGCCTAGGGCGACATTTACGCCTTGGTGGATAAGACTATTTACGTCACAAAAACCGCTTGCCAATTTCATATTAGAGCTGGGGCAGTGAATAACATTTGTACCAAGCGCCCCCATAATAGAAATCTCATTACTTAGTAGTTGGGTGGAATGAATCGAATTTAATTTTGGTGTAATTAATCCTAGATTGTGTAGCCTTTCAAACGGCCGGCAGCCAAATTCTGCTATCGAATCTTCTATTTCTTTCTTTGTTTCATGTATATGCATGTGTATTGGAATATCGAGTTCGTCTGCAAGTACTCTAATTTTTTTAAGTGGTTCGTCTGAAATTGAATAAGGGGCATGGGGCCCAAATGCGGTGTAAACCAATTCGTCATTCCGGTACTGGTCATGTATTTTTGTCGCTTTTAAAATGTATTCATCTGCGGTATCCGCCCAAATAGTTGAAAAATCTAGTATTGGACTTGCTGTTTGTACACGAATATTAGCGGAAATAGCTGCCTTGGCAACTTCGTCTGGGAAAAAATACATGTCTGCGAAGCAGGTAGTGCCAGATGCAATCATTTCAGCTATAGCTAGATTTGTTCCTTCTAGAACGAAATCCCTATTTACTATCCCTTGTTCAATTGGCCAAATCCTATTTTCCAGCCATTCGTTTAAGGATAAATCGTCGGCAACTCCACGGAGTAATGCCATAGCTGCGTGACCATGGGAATTCACTAGGCCAGGTATCAATATATGATTCGATAAATGGACAGTATTTTCGGCAATGTATTGAGTTTTTAGTTCTTCTTGAGGGCATAAGTCTACAATTCTTTTATCTTTGACTATTACAGCGGAGTCTTCTAGTAAGGTAGCCTTAGGTATCACTGGTGCGATCCATTTAGATTTTATGATGAGATCTACTTTCATAATAATCCTCAAGTATTGCCGAGCCGTTAGGCCAAAGAAATGATCACAGAACGCTACCTTTATGACACAGCTTTTGGTCATAGAAACGCAGTTTATTATAACCATAATTGAATAAAATAGCGCACCTAAATGGAGTCAATAATAAGCATTTCAACTATTTGATATATATAGAAATAATTAATTAAAAATTTGGCAAATATTGTGTCTTTTTAAGTGTCATTTATGTTAAGATTAGCCAAATATTTGGGTCAAAAATTCATTGAATATGCCGTTAAATTTTTAATGAAAAGAAACAAAATACTTTCAGAAATCATAAAGACGCCTTCAATAAATTTCATCCTGCAATTCCATTGATTTAGGAATAATTTAGAACATGTCCGAATTTGCTAAACAGCTTATGCCTGTGGCATTAGAAAGTGAAATGCGTGAGTCTTATTTGGCTTATGCTATGAGTGTCATCGTTGGTCGTGCTTTGCCTGATGTGCGGGATGGTTTGAAGCCGGTCCACAGGCGGGTGCTATTCGCAATGAATGTTCTTTCGAACGACTATAATAAACCTTATAAAAAATCTGCTCGAGTTGTAGGCGATGTTATAGGTAAGTATCACCCACACGGCGATAATGCAGTTTACGATACTATCGTCAGAATGGCTCAAGATTTTTCGCTGAGATATCCACTTGTTGATGGACAAGGTAATTTTGGTTCCATCGATGGAGATGCCGCTGCCGCGATGCGTTATACAGAGATACGCATGGCCAAGATAGCACATGACCTTTTGGCAGACCTCGATAAGGAAACTGTCGACTTTTCACCTAATTATGATGGGACTGAACATATCCCTGATGTTTTGCCCACATTAGTTCCTAATCTTTTGGTTAATGGCTCTTCTGGTATAGCTGTTGGTATGGCGACGAATATACCTCCACATAATTTAAAAGAAGTTATTAGTGCTTCTTTGGCTTTACTAGACAACCCTGACCTTGAGATCGACGCGTTGATGGAGGATATACAGGGGCCAGACTTTCCAACTGCTGGAATAATAAATGGTAGAGCGGGAATCATTCAGGCCTATAGAGAAGGCCGTGGGCGTATATATGTAAGAGCTAAAGCTGAGATAAATACGGATCAAAAAGGTGGAAGACAAAGTATTATCGTCACAGAAATTCCTTACCAGCTTAATAAATCAAAGTTGATTGAGCGTATAGCTGAATTGGTCAAAGATAAGAAGCTAGAGGGTATTTCGGAGCTACGTGATGAGTCTGACAAAGATGGTTTGAGAATAGTTATTGAGCTTAGGCGTGGGGAAGTGGGCGATGTTGTTTTAAACAATTTATATGCGCAAACACAAATGCAGTCAGTTTTTGGCATTAACATGGTTGCGTTGGTGGATGGTCAGCCACGACTACTTAATCTTAAGCAAGTTCTAGATTCATTTATTCGGCACCGAAGAGAAGTCGTTTCAAGAAGGACTACTTATTTATTGCGTAAAGCAAGAGAAAGAGGCCATATACTTGAAGGGTTAGCTGTGGCATTAGCTAATATAGACGCTGTAATTGAGCTTATCAAAAAGTCTCCTACTTCTGCTGAAGCTAAAGTTAAGCTTTTGGAGAGGTCCTGGAAATCTGATAATGTCTTAGAGATGCTCGGAGAAGCCGGCTCTGACGCCTGCAGACCGGCAGATCTTGAAGAAAGGTATGGGCTGAAAGACTCTGAATATTTTTTGTCGCCAGAACAGGCTCAGGCTATTTTAGAATTGCGCTTACATCGTCTTACTGGTTTGGAGCACGAGAAATTAATTAACGACTACAAAGAGCTGTTAATTCAGATTTCTGATTATCTAGATATTCTTAATAACAAAGAAAGGTTGATTGGTGTTGTAAGAAATGAATTGGTAGAAACCCAAAAAGAATATGGAGATGATCGGCGAACGGAAATTATTGGGTCACAGCAAGACCTAACGATGGAAGATTTGATCTCCGAAGAAGATCGAGTCGTTACTATTTCAAATACTGGCTATGCTAAGACGCAGCCTCTAGCAGACTACAAGGCACAGCGCCGTGGCGGGACGGGAAAAGCAGCGGCTTCGGTGAAAGATGAAGATTTTGTGGAACATTTGCTGATTGCGAGTACACACGACACACTATTGTGTTTTAGTAGTGTGGGTAAGGTTTATTGGCTAAAGGTATTTCATATCCCAGTTGCAAGCAGAACTTCGCGAGGCAAGCCAATAGTCAATATATTGCCTTTAGAAGAGGACGAAAGAATTACGAGTATGTTGCCGGTTAAAGAGTATGATGATGAGCATTTCGTTTTTATGGCGACTAGTAATGGTACTGTCAAGAAAACTGAGCTAAGTAAATTTGCTCGCCAACGGAGCGTTGGATTGCGAGCAATTGAATTAGAAGAGGGGGATGAGCTTATCGGTACAGCTATTACTGACGGTGGTCGGGATGTGATGTTAGTAAGTAATAGTGGAAAAACAATTCGGTTTAACGAATCTGATGTGAGACCGATGGGTCGTACGGCTAAAGGAGTACGGGGTATAAAAATGGCTGAGAGGTATAGTATGATTTCGCTTATAATCCCCGGCATGGACAAACAAATTCTTACTGTCAGCGAAAATGGTTATGGAAAGAGAACTAAAATTGAAGATTATCCTGTCTATGGTAGGGGTGGGCAAGGCGTAATCGGTATGCAAACAAGTGATAGAAATGGAAATGTAGTCGGTGCAGTCCAAGTCAAAGAAAATGATGAAATTATGCTTATATCGGATAAAGGTACTTTAGTTCGGACTCGTGTTGACGAAGTATCAGTCCAAGGAAGAAACACCCAAGGCGTTCGATTAATACGCTTAAGACAAGGAGAGAAATTAGTTGGTTTAGAGCAAGTTGAAGAGCCTGCTGGAGACGATTCTGAGCTTATTGAAGAAAACCCTGTGTCATAGCTCTATGGTTATCTTATAAAATGGGCTTTGCAAAATTGATAATTGTATGTGCGATAGGAATGTATCTTGAATACTTCAAATACGATAGCGTTTCTTGGACCCGAAGGAACATTCACTCAAGTAGCAGCCCTCAACTATTTTAACGGCAAGGGCGATCTTAAAGCTTGTGCAACGATTGACGATGTGTTTGCTCTTGTTGAGCAAGAAGTAACTGCGTATGGAATAGCCCCTATCGAGAACTCAACGGAAGGGGCTGTAAACAATACACAAGATTGCTTAATTGATAGCATGGTTAATATAGTTGGTGAAGTAGTCGTAACCGTCGAACATCATTTATTGGCCTCCTCAAGTGATTCCGCTAACGTCTTGGTTAAAATAGCATCACATAAGCAGTCTTTAGCTCAATGTCGAAAATGGCTTCTCAAAAATTACCCTCATTTAGAGCTCTTGGAATGCGCTAGTAATGCCGAGGCTGCGAAGTTGGCCGCAACTAATATCAATATCGGGGCGATAGCAGGAACGCTGGCAGAGAAAACATATGGATTAGTTCCGATTGCGCGAAAAATACAAGATCAAAGTCATAATAGTACGCGGTTTTTAGTATTGGCTAATAAAGAAACACAGCCAACTGGAAATGACAAAACTAGCGTTTTAATTTATGCAGAGAATAAGCCAGGCTCTTTGTTTAGAATCCTGGAACCATTCGAAAAGCTGCAAATTAGTTTAACTAAAATCGAAACAAGACCTTCTAAGAGCGAAGCGTGGGCTTATGTCTTTTTCATTGATTTTGAGGGTCATTTAAAGGACAAACTTATTCAAGAGTTGTTCATTCGATTAAAAAAATGTACTGCGGAACTTAAAATATTAGGTTCTTATCCTGCGTTTGAAATTTAATCTATTAATAAATAATGCTAGGTAATTTGAATTGCCAAATCTTACTAATTCGTCTGTTGCGATTATTGGCCTTGGGTTGATCGGAGGGAGTATCGCTCGAGCCTTAAAAATTCGAGTTCCTGGAATTACACTATTTGCAAGCGATATCAATCAGGATAACTTGGATCTAGCAGTCTCAGAAGGAGTTATTGACAAAACTGGTGACCTAAAGGAGTGTGTCGAGGATGCAGATATAATCATTTTGGCACTACCTCCCCTATTAGTTGCTGAAATCATCCCGTTGTTACCGAATTTAGTAAATGAGCATGCTGTTATTACTGATGTGGCGAGTGTTAAAAATGTTATTAACGAAGCACTAAATACTACTCCGAAAGATTTTCAATCTAGGTTTGTCTTAGGACATCCAATAGCAGGCTCAGAAAAAAGTGGCTATCACGCGGCAAGTGAAAGTTTATTTCTTGACCGGAATATTATACTGACTCCGAGTAAAGAGGTTTTGTCATCATCTGTGGCGAAAGTAAATGAATTATGGCGCTTGTTGGGCGCAAATATTTTGGGCCTAAATTTAGAAAGGCATGATTCGATACTGGCCGCAACAAGCCATCTCCCGCATCTACTCGCTTATAGTTTAGTGGATGTTCTTGTAGAGCAAAATAAAGGTGGTGATATATTTCGTTACGCGGCTGGCGGTTTCGCCGATTTTAGTAGACTTGCATCCAGCAACCCTATTATGTGGGCCGATATATTTATTTCAAATGCGGTAAAAACAGAGCAAATTTTAGATACTTACATTCACAAACTTTTGGAATTTAAAGAGCTAATAAAAGCTGAGAACCGCAGCGAGCTAATGAGCAAATTTAGTACTGCAAAGATTTCAAGAGATAACTTTATTGAGAATCTTTATAAATCGAATGAAGCGAATGAAAATCATATGAGAACAATAAGCTATTCCGTAGAACCGAGTAAAAAAATCGAAGGCTCAATTAAAGTGCCTGGCGATAAGTCAATTTCTCATCGTGGAATTATTTTCGGCTCAATAGCTGATGGAGTCACCGAAATAAATGGATTTTTAGAAGGAGAAGATACATTAAAAACATTAGCTGCATTTCAAGAAATGGGTGTAACGATAATCGGGCCTGACAATGGTAAGGTAATTATTTACGGGGTAGGAGTGAATGGTTTAAGACAACCGCGTGTGGCTTTATATATGGGAAACTCTGGCACTGCTATGCGTTTAGTAGCGGGCGTTCTTGCTGGGCAAAAATTTGAGTCTCAGTTATCTGGAGATGAGTCATTGAGTAAAAGACCAATGAAGCGAATAGTGAATCCTTTGTGTGAGTTCGGGGCTGAAATTAAGATGGCTCCGGGGGGTAATCCTCCCTTACATATAAATGGTGCTAAATTAAATGGGAAGCACTATGACATGGAAGTCGCAAGTGCGCAGGTAAAATCATGCCTTTTGATTGCTGGAATTTATGCGACGGGCAAGACATCTATAACAGAGTCGATCCCTTCTAGAGATCATACAGAACGTATGCTTAAGGCTTTCGCTTATCCAGTTACGCGAGATGATGAGTCCGGTAAAATTAGTATTGAGGGAGGAGGAAATTTAGTTGGAACAAAGATAGACATTCCGGCCGATATTTCATCTGCTGCCTTCTTTATGGTAGCTGCTGCAATTTCCCAATCTGGTGAGATAAAGCTTCGTGATGTAGGTATAAATCCAACTAGAACTGGCATATTAAGCCTCTTAAATTTAATGGGAGTAGATATAGAAATATCAAATAGACGTGAAATTGGCGGTGAGCCTGTTGCGGACATCACAGTCAGGTCTTCTAATATTAAGGCTATTACGGTTCCTATGGAGCTCGTGCCATTAGCAATCGACGAGTTCCCAGTATTTTGTGTCGCCGCGGCTTGTGCTGAAGGAACAACGATATTGCGTGGTGCTGAGGAATTGCGTGTAAAAGAGAGTGACCGGATAGAGTCTATGGCCCTAGGATTACGAAATCTCGGGATTAGTGTACGAACTTTTAGCGATGGTATGGAAATTGAGGGCGGGGTTATCAGGGGGGGTGAAGTAGATAGCTACTCAGATCACCGTGTTGCTATGGCCTTTGCTGTTTCTTCTGTAAGGGCTAATGACAAGGTATTAATTAAAAATTGTGCAAATGTTGGAACATCATTCCCTGGATTCGTTTCTCTCGCTGCTTCTATAGGTTTGAATATTTTAGAAATATAGTGATGCCTAAAAAATGAGCATAACGCCCGTAATTACTATTGATGGACACTCCGGTTCTGGTAAAGGAACCATTTCAGCCCGAGTGGCTGAGCATCTAGGTTTTCGGCTTTTGGATAGTGGGGCTTTATATAGGGCACTTGGTATAGCTGCATATAATTTAAAAATAGACCTTAATGAAAGTATCCAAATAACTGAATTAATGAAAAATATTGAAATAAAGTTTGGTGCTAACGGGCCCGGAACAGTGCTCTTGAATGGAGAGGACATAACCCTAATGGTCCGCTCAGAACTTGGTGGGAAAATGGCGTCGAAAATTGGGGCTATTCCCGAGGCACGAAAAGCATTGTTCGACATGCAACTAGCGTTTCGCGATGGGCCAGGATTAGTGGCTGATGGTAGAGATATGGGTACAGTTATTTTTCCTGATGCATTGCTAAAAATCTTCTTGACAGCAAGCGTTCAAGAAAGAGCGGAGAGGCGATATAAGCAGTTGATTGATAAGGGTATTGATGCTATTCTTCCCGACCTTTTGCGAGACCTAAAAGAGCGGGACAAGCGTGATATGGAACGTATAGTATCTCCTCTTAAACCAGCTGAAGAAGCGGTGACTATAGACTCAACTGATTTGTCGATCCAAACAGTGGTAGATCAGGTTCTATCATTATTTTCGACTGTGATTAAAAAATCTCTACAAAGGTAAGGTTTCTCAGTTTGTGCGACCAGTAATAACAGCCTGAGAAGAAATATTAATTGGCCCGTAAGAACTGGATTGCGGAGTTTTATAGTACTTTTAATATATTCTATAAAACATTGTTTTAATTGGATTAAATAATGAGCGAATCTTTTGCAGATCTCTTCGAACAAAGCTTAAATGAAATAGATATGACCCCCGGTTCTATTGTGACCGGCACAATAATAGAAATTGACGCTGATTGGGTTACGGTTCACGCTGGACTTAAATCGGAGGGCGTTATTCCTAGGATCCAATTTCTCGATGAACAAGGTAATTTAACCTTGGATGTGGGAGATGAAGTAAAAGTAGCGCTAGAAAGTGTAGAAGATGGCTTCGGTGAAACCCGACTTTCTCGCGAGAAAGCAAAGCGAGCGGAGTCGTGGATGGAGTTAGAAGCGGCATACGAAAAGAATGAAATTGTTACAGGATTGATAAATGGCAAAGTAAAAGGCGGCTTCACGGTTGATCTTAATGATATTCGAGCTTTTCTTCCAGGGTCACTTGTCGATGTGCGCCCGTTGCGAGATACGGCTCATTTAGAAGGACAGCAATTAGAATTTCGGCTTATTAAACTTGATAAAAAACGTAACAATGTAGTGGTTTCTCGTAGAGCAGTTCTAGAAACGGTTAGTACTGAAGAGCGAGACGCATTATTAGAAAAGCTACAAGAAGGTATGTCTGCAAAGGGAATTGTCAAAAATCTTACAGATTATGGTGCTTTTGTTGATTTAGGTGGTGTTGATGGTTTGTTGCATATTACAGACATGTCTTGGAGAAGAATCAAGCATCCTAGTGAAATTGTAAACGTCGGTGATGAGATTGACGTTAAAGTCCTCAAATATGATCGTGAAAGGAATCGAGTTTCGTTAGGATTAAAGCAGCTCGGAGAAGATCCATGGCAAGCGATTAAGCAGAGATATCCCGAAAATAGCAAAGTTAAAGCTATTGTAACTAACTTGACAGATTATGGCTGTTTTGCGGAATTAGAGACTGGAGTAGAAGGATTAGTTCATGTTTCTGAAATGGATTGGACTAATAAAAATATACATCCTTCGAAAGTGGTTCAGTTGGGCGATGAAGTTGATGTGATGGTTTTAGATATCGACGAAGAACGTCGTCGGATATCACTGGGGATTAAACAGTGCTATCAAAATCCTTGGGATGGATTTGCCGAAAGTTTTAAGAAGGGAGATAAAATTTCTGGAAATATTAAGTCCATAACAGATTTTGGGATATTCATTGGACTTGATGGGAATATAGATGGACTTGTTCATCTTTCAGATATTTCTTGGGATGAGTCAGGAGAGGAAGCAGTCCGCAATTATACTAAAGGGGATGAGCTCGAGACCGTAATTCTTTCAATCGACCCAGAGCGAGAACGTATTTCTCTGGGGATTAAGCAGTTAGAAGATGACCCTTTTATGAACTATGTTTCGCAGTTTGAAAAAGGGAGTATTGTTAAAGGAAAAGTTGCTGGAATGGATACTAAATCAGCAGTAATAATTTTGGATGAAGGAGTTGAGGGTGCATTGCGATCTTCTGAAATTAGTCGAGATAAAATAGAGGATATACGAACTGTTCTAAAAGAGGGTGAAGAAATAGAAGTTAAAATTACAAATGTAGACCTCAAGAATAGAGCAATTACGTTGTCAATCAAAGCGGTTGAGATTGATGATGAAAAAGCTGCAATAAAAGAACATAAAGAACAAGAAGGAAGTGATGTATCGCCAGGAACGATTGGTGATCTGATAAAGGCAGAGCTAGATAAGAAATAATCCGCAATGTACACTTCAGATTATTGTAGGCTTCATTGGCTAAAATGTGTTAATACTTCAGAAATCTTTTTTGTATAACGTAGGTATAGGCAATTAATATGACTAAGTCTGAACTTATAGAGCGTATCGCAGGCAAGCAATCTCAGTTGTCGTCAAAAGATGTTGAGTTGACAGTAAAGTCAATCCTTGAATATATGTCTCAAATGTTGTCTGAAGGCGGGAGAATTGAGATTCGCGGCTTTGGCAGTTTTTCTCTGCACTACAGGGTGCCTCGTATTGGACGCAATCCTAAAACAGGTGCTCCAGTTTCTTTAAGCGGAAAATATGTGCCTCATTTCAAGCCGGGCAAAGAGCTAAGAGATCGAGTTAATAGTAGCCTTCTGCGTACGGAAAGTTTCTAGTTAATTTGTTAACCTGCGAAATAACGTTATAACTACTTATTAGTGCCGTCTTTACATAAAGAAAATCATACCAAATAGTACCAGGAGTTTTCTGCTGGAGGTTAATAAATGCGATCGATTAGAAGATTGCTCACTGCCTTGATTTTAGTCTCTGTCTTTGTAACCAGTATTGCTTTTATTTATTTGAACCCAACCCCAGTAATAATTACGATAGGAGTGTTCGATTTTGTTGAGCTCCCTGTGTCTTTTTGGATTATTGGGGCATTTGTTTTGGGCGGGTTATTAGGTTTGATTTTTAGTTTTGGTTGGATTCGAAACATTGCTTTGCAATCGAAAGTGGTTAGACTAACTAATGAATTAAAGAGTATTAAGCGGTAATTTATATGCTCGCTTTCAGGCATTTTTCTTCAGTGAAGAATTATCCGAATGAGTCAATATGGTTTTTTAAAGAAGATGCTATAGTTTATTCAAGAGGTCGATAGTGGTAGAAAAAAGATTAATAATAGCCCTGGATTTTAATAACGCAAGACAAGCCTTGGATTTGGTTGATAATCTTGATCCAAACCTGTGTAGAGTGAAAGTCGGAAAAGAATTATTCACGGCTAGTGGTCCTAAACTTATTAAAGAAATAATATCTAAGGGATTTGATGTCTTTCTGGACCTGAAGTTTCACGATATACCAAACACTGTTGCCAAAGCCGTTAGTGTAGCGGCGGACCTTGGTGTTTGGATGGTCAATGTACATATCTCAGGCGGAGTGGTGATGATGGAAGCTGCGAAAAAAGCACTTGATGCTCATGGTGCTGTGACACCTTTGTTAGTGGGAGTTACAGTATTAACTAGTCTCTCCAAAGAGGATTTATTACAAATTAGTATTAGGCAAGACGTAGAAGATCATGTGATTTCGTTGGCTCTTTTGGCTAGGGACTCTGGGTTAGATGGAGTTGTATGCTCAGCTTCAGAAGCAAAGTTATTAAGAGCTAAAATGCCGAAAGAATTTTGTCTAGTTACACCAGGAATACGTCGAATAGACGATGTAGTTGATGACCAAAAAAGGGTTGTGGGCCCGGTTGAGGCTATTAGAAACGGTAGCGACTATCTGGTCATTGGTAGGCCCATTACTCGCTCAGAGTCTCCTTTAAATTCACTCATTGAGTTTAACTCGGCAATAACTGGTCTGAATTAAGATTTATGTCGATGTTTATAATATTTTTTGGGGTATTTTTAATCGCACTAGGCATGACTGGACTTATAAAAAAATTCGGCTCGATATTTAGTTTGATTGATACACCTGTAGATCGAAGCGCGCATTCGACACCTATATCAAGTGGTGGTGGTGTAGCCATTACGGTTTTATTTCTAATCTTTGCGTACTTAGTTTATATAAACGGAAGCGTCACGAGAAATGAGTACCTAGCTATACTTGGGGCTTTAGTTATTGCCGCGATGGGCTTCGCTGATGATGTGTCTTCACTGCCTCTACGCCAACGTCTTACCCTTCAATTTCTCGTTGCGATTTGGGCTGTGTATTGGTTAGGAGGTGTGCCAATTATAGATTTTTCCTTCTTCAAATTATCATCACCTGGGCTCTTAGCTTTGTTAGGAGTATTTGCAATAGTTTGGCTCTCAAATCTATATAATTTTATGGATGGAATTGATGCGATCGCTGGCGCTGAACTAATTTTTGTAAATGTAATGACATCCATATTTGTAATGAATAGCGAAAATTCTGCTATTGGTTTTTTGTCCGCTGTTTTAGCAGCCGCAACGGCGGGGTTTCTAGTTTGGAATTGGCCTCCAGCAAAAATATTTATGGGAGATGTAGGCAGCAGTTTTATTGGATATACATTAGGGGTTTTTGCTTTACTAACGATGCACCACGGTAATATGACCGTGTGGACTTGGTTTATTTTACTCGGTGTTTTCGTGGTAGATGCTACGCTAACGCTCCTAGTTCGCATGCTTAGAGGTAATATATGGCATGAAAGCCATTCGTCTCACGCTTATCAAAATGCGGCTCGGTACTATAAAAGTCACGGGAAAGTAACGATAACAGTATCAATGATAAATATTTTTTGGTTGGCACCATGGGGTTGGCTCTCGGTTAGGTACCCGGAAACTGGCTTCTATCTTTGTTTATTTGCTTTGTTGCCTCTCGTTGTTCTTGCAATAAAGTTTAAGGCCGGTAAGCCCGTATTAACCGGAGGCTAAAGAATTTTTAGAGATAAAACGGCTATTTATTAAAGCTAAAGCTCTGATTTTTACAGTAAATATAGGTAAAAGGGGTATAATTCGATATATCAAGGAAATAACGGCAAATTTCAAACTAAGCATATGCATTTGGAAGGAAATGCGTGATAAGGAATAAGTATGCATGAGCATGTAATTCAGCTATCTCGTTCAATCAAACAAGCAATCATGATGCTTTTTGATGGCGTCATGATCATATTGGCCCTTGGCTTTTCTTTCGCCTTATTAGGAATGCAATTTTTAGGGCAAGAACAGGTGTTTTATCTCTATGGTACTGTTGCGATTATTTTAAGTATTTTGGTGTTGGTTCGGATTGGATTGTACCGTGAAATAGTTTTATATATGGGCTTACAGTCTGGATTCATCTTACTGCAAGGTGTAACAGTTTCTAGTTGCTTTCTTATGCTTTCATATTATTTGTCTCAGAAACCTGAGCCTTCGGACTTTTCGATATTACCTATTTTTTGGATGATTGCATTATTATTCATTGGCGGTACCCGATTCATAGCAAAAGTAATGTTGCAGAGCCTGATAAGAAATTTTCGCCCTAGGCAGCCTGTGATTATTTATGGAGCGGGAAGTTCTGGCATGCAATTAGTTATAGCACTTCAGAATGGAGATCAACATTTGCCAGTGGCCTTTGTTGACGATAGTCACAGTATGCTGGGAAGTACTATACATGGAATACGAGTTTACAGCCCTAATTCATTATTTGAGCTCATAGAAAAATATTCGGTAAGACAAATTTTACTTGCTATTCCTTCGGCCACAAGTTCTGAGCGAAAAGAAATTATTAATCGGTTAGAGCATTTGCCTGTTCATGTGAAAACTGTTCCGGATTTGTTTGATGTGGTTTCTGGCAAGTCGGGTGTGGATGAAGTGCGTGACATTGATATAGAAGATCTTCTTGGGCGTGAGATCGTTCCTCCAAATCCTGAATTATTGAGTGCTTGTGTAGGTGGAAAATCCGTTATGGTTACGGGGGCGGGAGGATCAATAGGTTCGGAGCTGTGTAGGCAAATTGTTAATATGAATCCTGCTAGAGTTATTCTGCTGGATAGCTTTGAATATGGGCTTTACGAAATTGAAAGAGAGCTAAAGGAAAAGATATTAACGATTGAGGGAGTGGGAAAAATAGAAATCGTTGCATTGCTAGGTTCTGTTTGTAATAGCGGATATATGGAAAATACAATACGGAATTTTAATGTAGATACTGTTTATCATGCGGCGGCTTACAAGCAAGTTCCCATGGTAGAGAAAAATATCCTCGAAGGCGTGCAGAATAATATATTTGGCACTTTGGTCGCAGCTGAAGCTGCTAAAAAGTTTGAAGTTAAAAATTTCGTACTAATATCTACCGACAAAGCTGTACGACCTACTAACTTTATGGGAGCTACAAAGAGATTTTCGGAGCAAGTTCTTCAGGCTATAGCGCAGAAGGGTGAAGGTACTAAATTTAGTATGGTGAGGTTTGGGAATGTCTTAGGATCATCCGGATCCGTCGTTCCTTTGTTTCGTAACCAAATAACTAGCGGGGGTCCCGTTACGGTGACTCATCCGGAAGTGACACGTTATTTTATGACTGTTCAAGAGGCAGCCCAATTGGTGATTCAGGCAGGGTCAATGGCTACGGGTGGTGATGTATTCGTGCTGGATATGCACGAGCCAATCCGAATTATTGATTTGGCGAAGAAAATGATTCACTTAATGGGCTACGACATTAAAGATAGTAACTCGTATCGTGGCGACATACCTATAGAATACACTGGGCTTAGGCCTGGCGAAAAGCTGTATGAAGAGTTAATGATTGGGGAGTTTGTTACTGGAACCGAACACCCTAAAATTATGCGGGCGGAAGAAGAGAACTTGTCATGGAATACACTAGAAGAATTGTTGGGGCGTTTAAAAATAGCATGTGAATCGATAGATTTGCGTGCTATTCGCTCAGCTTTGATGGAAGCGGTAGATGGCTTTGAACCAAAGGAAGAGGTTGTTGATCCACTTTGGAATGTTAATAAGCAACAAAGCAAAAACGAGATTGGAAAAACATTTGATGGTTCGACAGGCGCAACTCAACCAAGTAAAAAAGTTGCGAACCTTTTTAAAGAATAAATCAAAGTATTTATTGCTGTCTAGTTATAGAAATAATCGTAATAGGTTCGAGAGGAATATTCTGGTGACCACGTTGGGATCCCGTAACGACTCTTGCTATTTCATCGACGACATTCATGCCCTCAGTAACACTCCCAAAGGCGGTATAACCATAACCAGATGGACTAGAATTTTGATAATCTAAATGACCATTGTTAACAAGATTAATAAAAAATTGTGAGGTGGCGCTATCAATAACACCAGTTCTCGCCATCGCAATAGTGCCTCTTCCGTTAGATACTCCTGTATCTGCTTCATTTTTTATTGGATCGTAAGTGGATTTTTGCACCATGTCAGAATCAAAGCCGCCACCCTGTATCATAAAGCCACTAATAACTCTATGAAAAATAAGACCATCGTAGTAGCCATTGTCAACGTACCTCAGAAAATTTTCGACTGTAATAGGGGTTAAGTCTGGCCTTAATTCAATTTTAATGGAGCCAACAGAGGTCTCCATTTCAACAACAGGATTTGTTTGTGCGAAAAGTGAAGTACTAAAAGCTAGAACAGCGGTTAATAATAAGGTTCGCATGATTAATTTCCTATTTCCTAAATTTTTCTATATACCCAGCGATATATCATTATTTTTAGTTAACATCGCTACTCACAAAGTTGATTAGCCTTTCGTTACGAATATCTAGCGCTGGAGGACTAAGTTGGCTGCCCAACCTGGACTCGAACCAGGAACCAAGTGATTAACAGTCACCTACTCTACCATTGAGCTATTGGGCAATTTTATTTCTCTTACTTATCAAGCGCTTGTGAATATGCATTTCAAAAAGAGCATAAGTAATTTTCCGGCGGAGGATTATAATTAATTACAGCAAAATTTACTACTATTTGCAGTTGCATTAACTCGTTGCAATAGCAGCAACCTAAAAGCGGCTTGTTATGTGTAATGCTTTTAGTATTAATGTAGCCTACTGGTATTGGTGGTTATCAGCCTTATAATTATGAGCAAAAAATTTAAGATAGAATCAAAATTCTCGCCTACAGGCGATCAGCCTTCGGCAATTCGACAACTTGTCGATGGTTTGGGAGATGGATTACATGCCCAAACTCTATTGGGTGTTACCGGGTCTGGCAAGACTTTCACGATTGCAAATGTTATTGAGAAAGTACAGAGGCCAACATTAGTTATGGCCCCAAACAAAACATTGGCGGCGCAACTTTATGGAGAGTTTAAAGAGTTCTTTCCGCAAAATGCTATAGAGTATTTTGTTTCTTATTATGATTATTATCAGCCCGAAGCCTATGTTCCCTCATCTGATTTGTACATTGAAAAGGACGCGTCTATTAATGATCATATAGAGCAGATGAGACTCTCTGCAACAAAAGCGTTGCTTGAGAGAGAAGATGTGGTTGTCGTGGCAACGGTTTCAGCAATCTATGGGCTTGGCGACCCGGGCACATATTTACAAATGGTTATGCATCTTGATCGAGGAGATCGTATCGACCAACGTCAAATTTTAAAGCGTTTGACGGACCTCCAATACACAAGAAATGATATGGAACTTCATAGGGCGACTTATCGAGTTCGCGGAGACGTTATTGATATTTATCCGGCTGAATCGGAAAGAGATGCTATTCGGATTGAATTATATGATGATGAAATTGAAAATCTATCTTACTTTGATCCTTTAACCGGCAGTATAATTACAGAAGTTCCACGTTTAACTGTATTCCCTAAATCACATTATGTGACACCACGAGAAAAACTCCTCGGAACAATAGATCTAATCAAGGCAGAGCTCAGAGAAAGGCTTGATATTTTAAATCAGAATAATAAATTAGTAGAAGCTCAGAGACTTGAGCAGCGCACAAAATTTGATTTGGAAATGATACAAGAGATTGGTTATTGTACAGGAATTGAAAATTACTCTCGTTATCTATCTGGCCGGGAGCCTGGACAACCACCTCCAACGCTTTTTGATTATTTGCCCGCCAATGGATTGGTAGTTTCAGATGAGTCTCATGTTTCGATACCTCAATTGGGAGCGATGTACAAGGGTGATCGTTCGCGCAAAGAAACCTTGGTGAAATATGGATTTCGTTTGCCGTCTGCTTTAGATAATCGACCGCTTCGATTTGAAGAATGGGAAAAGCTCACTCCTCAAATTATTTTCGTTTCTGCTACCCCTGGCCCATATGAGGAACTTCACGAAGGACAAAGAGTTCAACAAGTAGTTAGGCCGACCGGTTTAGTAGACCCTGAGGTCGAAATAAGACCAGCCTCTACCCAGGTTGACGATTTATTGTCTCAAATAAATCGTGTAGTAGCTCAAAGTGAAAGGGTTTTGGTTACTGTCCTTACGAAACGAATGGCGGAAGACCTTACCGAATTTTTATCTGAACATGGTGTTCGTGTCCGATATTTACATTCTGATATAGAAACCGTAGAGCGTTCAGAAATTTTAAGAGATCTCCGTTTGGGTAGTTTTGATGTCTTGGTAGGGATAAATTTATTAAGAGAGGGTTTAGATATTCCAGAAGTAGCCTTAGTCGCAATTCTTGATGCTGACAAAGAAGGTTTTTTAAGATCAGAACGATCATTAATCCAAACCATTGGCCGGGCGGCAAGAAATCTTAATGGCAAAGCAATTCTGTATGGAGACAATATTACTGGCTCAATGCAGCGCGCTATAAATGAATCAGACCGCAGAAGGAATACACAATTAACTTATAATAAAGAGAATAAAATCACGCCAGTTGGCGTGAAGAAAAAGGTTCTCGATATAATGGAGGGAGCTGTAGCTTCGGGGAGAAAGAATCGGCAACATAGCCGCGCAAACAAGAAACAAGGCATAGGCCCTGAAGATTTTGAGTTTTCGAGCCCGAAAGATGTGAAAAAGAAGCTAGGCGTTCTAGAGATTCAAATGTTTGAGCAGGCAAAAAATTTAGAATTTGAAGAGGCCGCAGCGACGCGCGATCTTATAAAAAAATTAAAAGACACTTTTTTAAAGTTATAATATAAAAAGATTTTTTTAGCAAAGTAATCGACAGTTAGGAACGAAATTCCGTATAATTCGGACCCTTAAATATATGGCTTCCACTTTGTTCTAGTGTGAGTTGACGATAACATCATAGGCGCGTAGCTCAGTTGGTTAGAGCGCTACCTTGACATGGTAGAGGTCACCAGTTCGAATCTGGTCGTGCCTACCAATTCGTGAAATGTAATAACATATAGTTATGTTTGAGAATTCTATTGGCCTTAGTCTTATTAACTTAAGCTATAACTACACAATGATTCATTAGGATATTATTGAATGCCAGTAATTACATTACCAGACGGCAGTAAACGAGCCTATGAAGAGCCTGTTTCAATCTTGGATGTGGCTTTAGATATTGGTCCTGGGTTAGCTAAAGCGACTATTGCCGGAGAAGTCGAGGGAGAGTTATATGACGCGTGCGATGTCCTTAACGTCGACGCTTCCCTGCGAATTATTACTAATAAAGATAATGAGGGAATTGATGTTATCAGGCACTCGTGCGCTCATCTTATAGGTCATGCGGTTAAACAGTTATTCCCGGATGCTAATATGGTGATTGGTCCCGTTATCGATAATGGTTTCTATTATGATATTGCAGTGAAAGAGCCATTTACTCCTGAGGATTTAAAGAATATTGAAGATAGGATGCGAAAACTGATTAAGCAAAATTATGAGGTGATAAAAAAAATAACCCCTCGTAAAGATGTTATTGAAGAGTTTCGAAAACGAGGAGAGGAGTATAAGCTCAAGTTAATCGAAGACATGCCAGAAGAGAAAACGATGGGCCTATACTACCACCAAGACTATTTGGATATGTGCAGAGGCCCACATGTTCCTAATACTCGCTTCCTAGAGCACTTTAAATTAACTAAAGTTTCTGGAGCTTATTGGCGAGGCGATGCTAAAAATGAAATGCTGCAAAGAATTTATGGCACCGCTTGGGCTTCAAAAAAAGACCTAAATCTGCATCTTCAACAACTAGAAGAGGCGGAGAAACGTGATCATAGGAAGTTAGGAAAACAATTAAATCTTTTTCATTTTCAGGAGGAAGCTCCAGGAATGGCTTTCTGGCACCCTAAAGGCTGGAAGATCTATCAAGTAATTAGAAGTTATATGGAAAGAGTTCAGAACGATAATAATTATAAAGAAATTCAGACCCCCCAACTCGTGGATTATACTCTTTGGGAAAAATCAGGTCATGCTTCAAAATTTTCTGATGAAATGTTTAGTGTTGAATCAGATAATCGTATGTATGCTATCAAGCCCATGAACTGCCCCTGCCATATTCAAGTTTTCAATCAAGGCTTGAAAAGCTATAGAGACTTACCATTAAGGTTGGCTGAGTTTGGTTCTTGTCATCGTTACGAACCTTCTGGGAGTATGCATGGGTTAATGCGAGTGCGAAGTTTTGTGCAAGATGACGGGCATATTTTTTGTACTGAAAATCAAATCCAATCTGAAGTTGCGGCTTTTATGGAGTTGCTTTTCAGAGTTTATAAAGATTTTGGTTTTGATGAGGTTATTCTTAGACTGTCAACACGCCCAGAAAAACGGGTGGGTTCTGACGACCTATGGGATGATGCCGAACAAGCGCTAAAAAAAGCGCTTGATGCGACAGGCCTGCCCTGGGAGTTGGTGCCGGGTGAGGGTGCTTTTTATGGTCCTAAAATTGAGTACTCACTGAAAGATTGCATGCGTAGGATTCAGCAGTGCGGAACCATTCAAGTGGACTTTTTCTTACCAGAGCGCTTAGGTGCCGAGTACATTTCAGAAGATAATAGTCGTAAAACTCCTGTTATGCTGCACAGAGCAATTTTGGGGTCTTTCGAACGATTTATTGGCGTTCTTATTGAACATTATGGAGGCGCCATGCCTGCTTGGCTTGCTCCTGAACAGGTCATACTCCTGAATATTACTGACAAACAGTCGTCATATTGCAGGAAATTAGCAGAAACCTTGAAAAATAAAGGGTTTAGAGCAAACTTGGACTTGAGAAATGAAAAAATCGGCTTTAAAATCCGCGAGCACACTATACAGAAGGTTCCCTACCTACTCGTGGTAGGCGATAAAGAAGTAGAATCTGGCAGTGTGTCAGTTCGTAAGCGCGGGGGAGAGGATCTTGGAACTATGACAATAGGTGACTTCTGCGATCACCTAGACCGAGATATTGCACAATTTGGTCGCAGTGAAAATGCTTTACAGCAATAAATCACAGGAGAATAGTTTGGTTAAGACAGGAGAAAGATGTAGACAGAGGGTTGCGCGCTCGCGCGTATCATGAGAGGTAGTTCCAAAAAAGCAATTATCAACGAATTTATTGAGGCCGACGAGGTTCGCCTGGTCGCGGCTGATGGGGGGCAGGTTGGCGTTGTTTCCATAGATGAGGCGCGTGCAGCTGCGCTAGACGCGAAGCTAGACCTGGTTCTTATCTCTCCGGAAGCGGATCCACAAGTCTGTAAAATAATGGATCATGGAAAGCATGTTTTTGATCTGAAAAAACAGAAGCACGCGAACAAGAAAAAACAACGAAAAATTCATGTAAAAGAAATTAAATTTAGACCAGGGACGGAAGAAGGGGATTATCAGGTAAAACTACGCAACCTGATACGTTTCCTATCTGATGGGGATAAAGCTAAGGTTTCATTACGATTTCGAGGCCGAGAGTTAGCCCATCAACATATTGGGCAGGAGTTAGTTGAGCGAATTAGAGATGACCTCGCTGAATTTGGCTCTGTGGAGCAGGAGCCCAAGATGGAAGGTCGGCAAATAGTTATGATACTAGCGCCGATTAAAAAACGTTAACTCTTGGAAAATAAAAGATTACCTAGCTCCTCGGAGTTAGTGACCTAGGATTTTTCGATTGTTATTTATATAAAAAGCTATTAATAGCAAATGCGGAGTTATAAAGAATGGTTGGAAAGCTAAAAACCCACCGTGGTGCCGCGAAACGGTTTAAAAAAACCGGATCGGGGTTCAAGCGTAAAAGCGCTTACAAGAGCCATATTCTTACTAAAATGACAACGAAGCGGAAGCGTCAACTTCGCGGTACGAGTTCTGTTCATGACTCGGATCTGCCTGGCGTAAAGCGTATGCTTCGTGACAACTAATTAGGAAAGGAGAATTTAAATGGCTCGAGTTAAAAGAGGCGTTGTCGCTAATCGTCGTCACAAAAAGGTCCTTAAGGAAGCAAAAGGCTATTATGGAGCACGCAGTCGCGTATTTCGTGTGGCAAAACAGGCCGTCACAAAGGCCGGTCAATATGCTTATCGCGATCGCAGGGTAAAGAAGCGCGTATTTCGCTCTTTATGGATCACGCGAATTAATGCGCAAGCTCGCGAGAGCGGTATTAATTATAGTCAGCTTATCGCAGGCTTAAAGAAAGCTAATATTGAAATCGACCGCAGAGTACTGGCTGATCTTGCTGTTTATGACAAAGCAGCCTTTACGGCAATCGTTGATCAGGCTAAAGCAGGCCTAGCTGCGTAAAGCCGCTTGGCGGAGGCAGCTTGAATGGCTGAAATCGATCCCGTACTTGCACAGGCGCTGCAAGAAATTAATGACGCTGGAGATGAAGCGTCTCTTGACTCTCTGCGTGTAAAATATTTAGGCAAGAAAGGAAGTTTTACCGAACTATTAAAATCCCTGGGAAAACTCGAGCCAGAAAAACGACCGGCTGCAGGGGAATCGATAAATATTGCCAAGCGAAAACTTCAAGAAGCAATAGAAATAAGAAAGAAATCTCTACTCAGGGCGAGCTTAGACGAGAAATTACAAGCAGAGAAAATAGATGTCACGCTTCCCGGTAGGGGGCAAAATAAGGGCGGATTACACCCGATTTCGATTACCATCGATCGTATCACTGACATTTTCTCTTCTTCGGGTTATGAGGTTGCCGTCGGACCCGAAATCGAAGACGAATATCACAATTTTGAGGCGCTAAATATTCCCGCTCACCATCCTGCTCGAGCGATGCACGACACATTTTATGTGCGACCTGGAACAGTTTTGCGAACACATACATCGCCTGTGCAGGTCCGAGTCATGGAAGGAGGCTCTCCGCCATTTAAAATGATTTGCCCTGGGCGTGTATATCGTTGTGACTCAGACTTAACACATACACCGATGTTCCATCAAGTTGAGGGGCTGCTTGTAGATGAACGTGTTACGTTTGCTGACTTGAAGGGGACGGTTGAAGACTTCCTTCATGCTTTTTTTGAAGAGGAAATGCCTGTTAGGTTTAGACCCTCTTATTTTCCATTTACAGAGCCTTCCGCTGAGGCAGACATGGGCTGCGTCAGCTGTAGTGGCAAAGGCTGCCGTATATGCAGTCATACTGGCTGGTTAGAGGTTATGGGTTGTGGGATGGTGCATCCACATGTTCTTGAGCTATCTGGTGTAGATACCTCAAAATATAATGGGTTTGCTTTTGGTGTGGGTGTTGAACGACTAGCGATGCTGCGATATGACGTTAGTGATTTACGCACCTATTTTGAAAATGACATACGTTTTCTTAAACAGTTTAACTAGCATAAGTAAATTGCAGAGTTGCAATAATGATTTTTAGTGAAGAATGGTTAAAAGAATGGATTGATCCGAAGATTGGTGCGGACGCGCTTATGGATCGATTAACAATGGCGGGATTGGAGGCTGATGGAATCTCAGCCGTCGCTAACGACTTTACTGGAATTATTGTAGGTGAAGTGCTCAGCGTCCAGCCGCATTCGGATGCAAAGAAGTTGCAAGTTTGTAGTGTCAGTGATGGTGATAACGTATATCAAGTGGTTTGTGGTGCGCCTAATGTGCGGGTAGGAATGAAATCGCCTTTTGCTAAAACCGGCGCAGAAATTATTGTTCCAAAATCTAATAAGCCGCTAAAAATAGAAGCAACAAAAATTAGAGGAATCGAATCCAATGGCATGCTTTGCTCGGCAGAGGAGTTAGGTCTAGAAGAGAAATCAGACGGACTTTTGGAGTTGCCCAAATTTTTCTCGCTAGGGGAAGATATCAGAAAGCTATTAAAGCTTGATGACATAAGTATGGAGTTAGACCTGACTCCCAATAGAGGGGATTGCCTAGGGATTCGTGGATTAGCTCGCGAAATAGCGGTGCTAACACGACAAGATTATAAAGAACCGTCAGTTTCTAAAATTACTCAACAGCATAGTAATGAATTGCCAATTAAGATAACGGCGAAGGATCAATGTCCAAGATATTTAGGTCGAATAATCAAAAATATAGATCTGAATGCAGCTTCTCCTTTATGGATGCAAGAAAGGCTTAGGCGATCAGGGCTTAGGAGTATAGATCCTATAGTAGATGTCACCAACTATGTGCTTATGGAGTTAGGACAACCCATGCATGCGTTTGACTATTCAAAGCTTGCTGGTGGTATCGAAGTTCGCATGGCGCAGGATAATGAAAAATTGCTTCTCCTAGATGGTAAGGAAGTTAATCTGGATCCAAATATTTTAGTGATTGCCGACCATGAAAAAGCGGTTGCTATGGCTGGTGTCATGGGCGGGATGGAAACTGCGGTATCGGCTAAGACTAAAGATGTTTTTCTAGAGTG
Organism: Gammaproteobacteria bacterium; assembly: GCA_029242705.1. Taxonomy (GTDB): domain Bacteria; phylum Pseudomonadota; class Gammaproteobacteria; order Pseudomonadales; family Pseudohongiellaceae; genus UBA9145. The sequence goes on from JAQWTK010000037.1 coordinate 29,612, forward strand.
CGCGTTTTTTTCTCCTCTAGCGATTGCTGGGAAGGCACGTACTTTTGGTATGCACACCGATGCGTCTCATCGCTATGAAAGAGGCGTTGACTACAAATTGCAAAAAACTGCTATAGATAGAGCCACGGAACTTCTACTTGACATAGTAGGCGGTGAAGCGGGTCCTATTACCGAAGCTGTAGGCAATCTTCCGGAAACAGTATCGGTAAGCCTGACCTATGCGAAAGTAAATTCGGTTCTTGGCATTGATATGCCTTCTGAAGAGGTTCGAGATATTTTGTTGAGATTAGGCTTTTCTGTGGCAGACGAAAGCGACGATGGAATGCGTGTGATAGTCCCTTCCTATAGGTTTGATATAAGTATTGAGGCGGATCTTATCGAGGAATTAGCTCGTATTTTTGGCTACGACAAGATTCCCAAAACCTCCGGCCTAATGAGGCAATCTTTAGATTTTAAGCCTGAGGGCGAGGTCCCGATTCGGAGGATGTGTGATTTATTGGTTGATCTTGGCTATCAGGAGGTCGTGACCTATTCTTTTGTTGACCCAGGTCATTTGAGGCTGTTAACGAAATCGCCAGATGCGCAGGTAATTAACCTGCAAAACCCAATTTCTGAGGAAATGTCGGTGATGCGGTCAAGCTTACTGCCAGGATTGGTTAGTGCGTATCAGTACAATGCTAATCGTCAGCAAGAGCGGCTAAGATTGTTTGAAAGTGGATTAGTCTTTAGCCAAAAAGGTGAGGTAGTTGTACAGACTGCTAAACTCTCTGGCCTAATTTCAGGCGAAAGGTATCCAAAAAACTGGAATAATAACAGTAAATTAAATGATTTTTATGATATAAAAGGTGATATTGAAATGCTGCTTGATTTGCGGCGTTTGAAGTCATCGGTTAAGTTTTTAGATGCTGAACACCCAAGCATGCACCCAGGGCAGTGCGCAAAGATTACGGATTCTGAATGTAATGAAATAGGGCACATAGGTGCTCTCGACCCCTTTATTTCTCAAGAATTAGGGCTCGGCGAATCGATTTTTCTGTTTGAATTGACCCTCAGTGAGTTACAGAAAGGGTCTATTCCTAGAGCAAAGCTGTTATCGAAATACCCTGAAGTTACTCGAGATTTAGCTTTCGTAATTGATGATTCAGTAGTTTCAGCTGATATTCTTGAGAATGTGAGGCTAAATGCTGGAGATTGTCTGGTAGACCTAAGAATATTTGATGTTTATCAAGGGGATGCGATTGAAAAAGGCAAAAAAAGTATTGCTTTGGGGTTGACGTGGCAGGATCCTTCGCGCACTCTTAGTGACGAGGAAGTAAACACAATAATTAGTAGTTGTGTCAAAGCACTACAAGAGCAATTTAATGCAAAATTGCGAAATTAAGTTGAGGAATTGATTATGGGCGACGGAGCACTCACAAAAGCCGATATGGCTGAGCGCCTGTTCGAAGAGCTCGGACTGAACAAGCGTGAGGCGAAAGAGGTGGTAGAGCAGTTCTTTGAGGAGATCCGGCTTTCTCTAGAGAAAAATGAGCAGGTAAAACTCTCGGGTTATGGAAATTTCGACCTCAGAGACAAGAAGCAACGCCCAGGACGAAACCCCAAAACAGGCGAAGAAATTCCCATTAAGGCTAGAAGGGTAGTTACTTTTCGGCCCGGTCAGAAACTAAAAGCGAGGGTTGAAGGGTATGCTGGAACCGAAGAACAATAACGAATTACCCCCAATCCCACCCAAGCGTTACTTTACGATTGGAGAAGTAGGCGAGTTATGTGCGGTTAAGCCTCACGTGCTCAGGTACTGGGAAGCTGAGTTTCCACAGCTTAAGCCGGTTAAGCGGAGAGGCAACCGCCGCTATTATCAGCGCCAAGATGTTATTTTAATCCGCCAGATTAAGAGTTTGCTCTATGAGCAGGGTTATACAATCGGTGGGGCGCGTCAAAAAATGAGTGATGCCCCATCAGAAGTTGCAAAGCCCAATGTTAATTCCAGCGAGATTAAATCTCTTGTTCAAGATCTTGAGCAAGTTCTTTCTAAGCTGTAGTTTGGATTTATTGGTTAGGCTTTTTTCCAGAATAATAATAGCAAGGTAGGTTATTATTTCGGGGCGTAGCGCAGTCTGGTAGCGCACTACACTGGGGGTGTAGTGGTCGTGGGTTCAAATCCCGCCGTCCCGACCAAATTCTTATCTAATCACATCCAGTATCGTCTATAAGTTAATGTTAGATAGACTAAATATCTAAAATTCTGATTTACCCTAATCCAGAGAAATCTATTTATATACCGCCAAAATGGCGGTACATTTGTGTGCTATTTTAAGCGAGGTTCCTATCAATAGGAGCCTTGAGGTAGTATTCGGGAGTCGCCGTTCGGACCAACTAAAGAACTATAATGAAAGTCAGAGTTCGAAAAAATATCCTGCTACTGTTAATTATATTTGCAAGCGCATCCCATGCTCAGGTTCCGCAAATAGAGGGCGGTGCGCTAGTTTGGAGAAAGAGCATAGCGGAATAAAACTTATGATTAAGCACCCATATGTTAATACGATAGAAAAATACTATGAGGGTTGTAATACCCAAAATGCTGATCTCATGATGTCTACCTTCACTCCAGATGTGGTTCATTACTTTGTCGACCACTCAGCGGTCTCTACTGCAGAAGAACTCGCGAACTACTGGTGCAAGGTTGCTCCCTTGACTCAGGCTTACTGGACTGTAGATCATATCTTGGTAGAGGGGTTGGAGGCGGTAATTGAATGGAGTATGAGATGGAAGCCTAAGTCTGAAGAAAATCATGAATTACTGCGTGGAACGGAGTGGTTTGTATTCCGTAATAATAAAATAGCTGAAATTCGTTCATATCATTGTAATTTTTTTCTGAATGACCGGAAGAATAGGGAGTTGCACGATTTTGATTATGTTGGCAGGAAATATACTCTCGAACGTTGAACTGATAGTCCAAAATATAAAGAGTAGAGCTAATCAAACTTTTTCTGATCTAGGCTTAATTTTCTCTAGCACTATCAGGTTTAAACTCCCACGTATGTTCCTTTATATCAGGCACAACTTTAACGCCTGTGGAAAATTTAAAAGGCGCGCTAGTTCCGCTGGGATAATGCATCTCTACGTAATAGGCTGTGTAACCTTCTTCGGGCGGATCTAGTTTAATTTTAAAAACACCGGGCTCAGCCTCGGATAGAGACGAGCTTGTGTAAGCCCTCCCAATGATATCCTGTGTGAAGTTCCTACTATTTTGATTGTGTGCTTGCCAAAGTAATACCGCTTCTGGTTTGTCTAGAGAGAGTACGGTAATGGTTCCATCTTCAGCTAAATCCCAGGAATATCGTGGCATTTTTACGTTATGGACGATGGCGTGATACCAGGCATCAACACTATTGAAAATATCAGTGTTAGCCATACTGTGATTAGAGTTCGGCACGTATCGTAAATGTTTTTCCCCAACTAAGTCATTCCAGTAAAATTGAGAGGAATCTGGCAGAAAGAACTCGTCACCAGTTGAATTTAGCAGGTACTTCGGTAATTCAAGGCGATCTCTGTATTCGTAGGGCTCAACAAGATCCATTAACGCATCCCACTCAGGTGTGCCTATCCAATTAACATTGCCGCTAGTTACATAATCGATTACGGCCAAAGAATATGCACCATAAACGGAAAAATGGTGTTTAAAAGATTCGCTGACATTAAGCATGTCGATAACTATGGGGATTATTGCGATGACTCGATCATCGACTATAGCCGTTGTCCAGGTTGTCCAGCCTCTCTTCGACCCCCCGGCGACTACGAACTGTTCAACAGATTTGTCTCCGCCTTGATCGCTGGCCATTAAGTCGGTAACCGTGTCCATGGCTCTCACTGCGGCTTTTGTCATGGGCAATCTTAGAGGCCATTTTTCATCGGCGGTTTTAAGGTATTTATCCCAGGTATAAGCGATGATTGCATCTTCTGTTCGTTGGAGTTCATTATCATCTGAAAAAATTAGAGGTTGGTTCGGTACCATGTACAGTGTACTGACGACCGTTCCTGTTTCCAATGCTCGCTTAACATCCGCCGGAAGTGGAGCGGTAGGCACGTCGTTCGATTTGCTACCCCCGGTTATTGTAAGAAATCCTATATCGCTTTTGACCGCATCTGGAACAACCACGACCATAAAGTGTTCCCATAGCGGGAAATTTACTTCTGTTTCCGTGAGCCATTGCTGGGAAGTCATTTCTATAATGAAAGTTTTGTATTCTTCTGAGGTTATAGTATTAACAACTTTATACTCATAATTTGAATCGGGCTCTCGAACGTAACGATCCAGTGCGGTTAGGCTTAATCCATTCCCTGAGTCGGCAGTTATCCCTGTCGCTGGGATGATTAGAAGCATACAAAAGAAAGTGGTTAACTTTACTCTTAAAATATTTTTCCCCATTTTTTAGCCTGCTTTATTTATCAATTGCAGAGCAGTATGCCAGTGAATTCTTGCGCTCGACTCGCTACGTCGGCAATAGATAACGGCCCTGCTTCATTGGCGCTTACTTCGTATGAAATATTATTCGAGTCTAGAAATCGCTTAGAGATTGCGCCATGAATTGCGAAGTTGATGTTCTGCGTATCGGTATCACATTGCGCTCTAAAAAACTCTTGGGAATTCAAAGCAGAAGAGCTGAGAATTAAAAGCCAGAATATGGTTAATTTCTTCATAATTTCCCCACCATTTATTAAACATCATTTTACATTGAATCTATTGCATAGAAAACGGCGATTTAATTGTTGCTGTTCTTTCCTAAATTTTTCTTAGCAAGAAATTATGAATTTATATCTTATTTCCTTGAGAGGTAGATGTATAAAATTAATCGAATTTTTGGCGTTAGGCATTAATTCTAGTGGGGCTTCATTAAACATACCGACGAACTAACCAAATACCTATTGCCGTAGAGCCTATAAAGCGAAATAAGTACGCGGGAGAAGCTGGAATACCGAGAACAAAATCGATTAAAAATTCTGTCCAAGGATGTGCAGATTTTCCGAATTCAATTAGAGGTACGAATATTGATATGTAAGTATAGAGGTGCGTGCTTAGATCTATGGGGTTTACGTATAACGAGTGGATAAAAAAAAATAATAAATAGGTGTCACCCCAAATAAATAAATAGCCGATATTTTTTAGAAACCTATTCGATCTCATAAGGCTGATTCTACACCTAATCTGCCTAGGGTTTATTATTTTGTTTTCCACAAAAGTTATAAGCTATTTTTTTCCCTCAATCTGCCGATTACTGTGTCATTAGGACGTTTAATTAGATAGAATCCCGCGCAATTCAAATGCCGAATTCATTGCAAAATAACTTCACTCATAAAGCAAACTGTGTGACGAGTAGCTGTTTAATTTCTTTTCTAGCGACATACCAACTTGATATGGGGCTTCTATGCGTCTGAAGTCTATCAAGCTGTCTGGGTTCAAATCATTCGTAGATCCAACCACTATCAACTTTCCTTCAAATTTAGGGGCAGTTGTTGGTCCTAATGGCTGTGGAAAATCTAATGTTATAGATGCTGTTCGCTGGGTCATGGGAGAAAGTTCCGCCAAAAACCTCCGCGGAGAAAGTATGGCAGATGTCATTTTTAACGGGTCTAGCGCAAGAAAGCCCGTGGGTCAGGCGAGTGTAGAGTTAATTTTCGATAACGAAGACCGTAGGCTGGTGGGTGACCATGTTAACTTTAGCGAGGTAGCCATAAAGCGAAAGATCGATAGAGATGGCCAATCTATTTATTCGCTCAATGGGACCTCTTGTCGGAGGAAGGATATTACTGATGTCTTCCTAGGGACGGGCCTTGGTGCGAGAAGCTACTCAATTATAGAGCAGGGTATGGTATCTAGGCTTATTGAATCCAAGCCTGAAGAGTTGAGGGTTTATATAGAAGAAGCAGCGGGTATTTCTAAGTACAAAGAAAGAAGGAAGGAAACCGAGAGACGAATTAAACGTACTAAAGAGAATTTAGAGCGCCTTACAGATATCCGCGAGGAACTTGAGCGCCAGTTACAGCATTTGAAAAGACAGTCGGTAGCAGCGGAGAAGTATGGAGAGCTCAAACAACAAGAAAGGGAGACATCGGCTAACTTAAGCGCCTTGCGTTGGCTTAGTTTGGATGAAGAGATCAAAAATAACCAAGAGAAGATCGATAGCCTCCAAATTAGTATTGAATCTTCTACTGCCGATCAGCGCCGTGTTGATGCAGATAGCGAAAAGCACTTGGGCGACAATGCTGAATTCACTGACGCTTTGGGTGAGGTTCAGGCGAGGTTTTATAGTTTAGGTAGCGATATCGCGCGGGTAGAGCAATCAATAGAGCACCGAATTGAAAGGGTTGAACAGCTCAAGTTAGATTTAAATGAAACAGAGGAAGGTTGGAATCAAGCTAAGGAAGAGCTCGACATTGATTTGCGGAAGATCACCACCCTTGATGCTGAATTAGCTGTAGTATCACCCGAGCTTGAGTCTGCTAGAGCCTTGGAGGTCGAGTCTTCCCAAGTTTTGCGTGAAGCTGAGGTGGCGTTGCAAAAATGGCAGCAAGAATGGGTCGCTTTTAATGAACGCGCAGAGGCGCCGAGGCAAACCGCTGAAGTAGAGCAATCTAAAATACAGCAATTAGAAAATAGTGTTGGCCGAGCGTTACAGAGGAAACAGAACCTTGAAGAAGAATTAAAATTATTGAAGGAAATGCCGGCCAGTTCTGGATTGGAGAGCGTTCTCGAGGAGGCCGGCGAGCTAGAAAATTCCATAGTAGCGCTGCAAAAAGACTCCACTGGGTTTGCCGGGATAATCGAGGATGGTCGTGAGAAGCTAACTAATTGTGACAATGAGTTGAATAGTGTCCGCAGTGAATTACAGGCCTCCAAGGGGAAAAAGGCTTCATTAGAGGCCTTGCAACAAGCGGCTCTAGGTCAAGATGATCTACAAATAAATTCTTGGTTAGAAAAGCACAAATTAGATTCGCAAACCAGTTTGGGTGAAAGTTTAGATATTTACCCTGGTTGGGAGTGTGCTGTAGAGGCAGTTCTGGGAGATAAGCTCCAAGCTATTTGTTTACAAGGACTGGACAAAGTAGAAGGGCTATTGGAAGAACTGCCCAAAGGCAAATTATGTTTTATCGATACTGAAGAGAAGGGTCAAGGAGGTGCTGATTCAGTAGAAGGCCGAACACCACTGATTGATAAGGTTAAAAATGGCGCGAATATACGAGACCAGTTAAGGGGTATTTTTGCAGCGAATAACCTTGACAATGCATTGTCATTAAGAAAAAAATTAAGCTCTCAAGAGTCAATTATTACGGCAGATGGTATTTGGCTGGGACGAAACTGGATAGCGGTTAAAACCAAACCTGCTCAGGATTCGATATCTGAACGGCGCATCAAAATAGATGAATTAAATAATAAAATCAAGGAATTAAATAATAAATCGAGTGGTCTTTCTATATCGAGAGTGACGTTTACGAGTGAATTAACTGATAATGAGCTTCGACGAGAGGGGCAGCAATCTGAGCTTGCAGAGAAAGCGCAACGTCTCGGAGATCTAAAATCAAAGATTAGCGCTCAGCAAGCTAAGGAAGAAGAGGCTGTATCTAGAAAAAGAAGGATATCGGAAGAGTTAGACGAATTAGCTATTTTGCTCAAAACAGAGGAGGAAAATATTGCTGATAGTAGGGCTAATTTAGAGAAAGCTCTCGATGTTATGGCAGATGATGCTGGGGTAAGAGAGGATTTGGAAAAGGCCCGCGAAGAAACACAGAATTCAGTTGCAACTGCAAGAGATAAAGCTCGGAAAAACAAAGATTTATCACACGAACTTGCGCTAAAACAACAAGCAATTCAAGCCCAATTACAATCGACCCGTGAGACGATGGATAGGATGGCTGCCCAAGTTGAGCGCTCAAAAGAGAAAATGGGAACCTTGTCCGAGCAGATTGATGAGTCGGATGTGCCTATAGAAAGCATGCGCGCAGAACTTGCCGCCTTTTTGGAGCAACGCTTGGTGGTTGAGAAAGAATTGGGAGTAGCTAAGGGGCGTGTGGACGAAAATGAAAGCGCTATTCGTGAGTTAGAGAAGAAGCGAAGTAGTATACAAGAGGACTTGGTCGGTATTCGCGAACAACTAATGGAAGTTCGTCTTAAAAGCGAAGGTGCATCTGTTAAGCGTGAAGCTCTCCTAGAACAATTACAGGAATCTAATTTTGTATTGAATCAGGTTCTGGAAAACCTTCCAGAGGATTTGGAGGAAAGTCATTGTGAGCAAGAGCTTGAGAAAATCTCTAATCGAATACAAAGATTAGGCCCCATAAATTTGGCTGCTATTGATGAGTACAATTTACAAAGTGAAAGAAAGGTTTATTTAGATAGCCAGAATGACGATCTAGAAAAAGCTCTAGCTACACTCCAAGGTGCTATCCGCAAAATAGATAAAGAGACTAGAGCGCGGTTTAAAGAAACCTTTGACAAGATAAATACTGGCCTACAGGCTTTATTCCCTCGAATATTTGGTGGAGGTCATGCTTATTTGGACATGACTGGCGAAGATCTGCTCGATACAGGGGTTGCGATCATGGCTCGCCCACCAGGTAAGCGCAACAGTACTATACACCTGCTATCTGGAGGGGAGAAAGCTATGACCGCGATTGCGCTAGTTTTTTCCATATTTCACCTAAATCCATCACCATTTTGTATGCTCGACGAGGTTGATGCACCCCTTGATGATGCTAATGTCCAACGCTACGCTAATCTTGTTAAGGAGATGTCTCAGTCCGTACAATTTATATTTATTACGCACAATAAGATAACTATGGAGATGGCGAACCAATTATTGGGGGTTACTATGCACGAGGCAGGTGTATCGCGAATCGTTGCCGTCGATGTTGATGAGGCGGCTGAACTTGCCGCAATGTAGATAGTATTTCTCATAAATATTGATCATTTGATGCTAAAGAAATTCTGGTAACTGCAGGATAATATTAGAAGTTTTCTAATATTAGTGTATCAAATGGGCTTAATTTCTTATGGGCTTCCGTGAGTTAGTCATTTTATTGCTCGGACTGCTAGCTGTGACAGTGATGCTTAGGGGGCTTTATATCGCTATTCAAGCTCGTCGGAGTCAAATACGGCTCGCTATAGACAAAAACATTCCGGAAGACTACGACTTAGAAGAGTTTGAATTAGCTGAGCTCCCCGGAGGGGGAGCGCGCAAAGTGGATCGCTCTGTTTATCGCTCAGGAGAGGATAGCCATGCACTTGAATCAGCTTATTCTGAGGATACAGGGTTTTCCTCGCATTCTTTTCATGATTCTATCCCCATTCTTATGGATCCGGTTGAGATAAGAGATCTAGATCGAGGAGGCTTAGAGGATCCTAGTAATGCCGTTACCAAAGAAGAAGATTTTAAAAATTCTGCTAAAGAGCAAGCTGATGAAAACTCTGATCATTATCAATTTGAAAAGGTCAATATTGGAGAGAGTCGTATTGGGTCGGATGAATTGGAAGACGAAGAACATACTCTGTATGTAAAAGAGATAACAGAAACTCGTGAGGACCAAAATACCACCTTCGATGATAGTGATGCTTACCAAGAGCGGGGCTCGTACGAGGATGAAATCTCTAATGGGTTTCATGAAGAAGAAATTGACTATTCTATTGGGGAAGGCATCTTACAAGAAGGAAGTAACTCCTTAGACCAGCAAACGCTAGAATATGAAACCAATGAGTGCGGGGACAGAATTAATAATGATGACGAAATATTAGAAGAAAGCCCCGAAATTAATGATTCTTTCGAAGATAAGCTGGGTGATTTTTCTATGATTGCCGGTGAAAGAATTGGACACGATCAAGTACTAGCCGGAGAAGTTTCGGAATCTATAGAGAGCGAAAAGCAAGATTTTGAAAAGGAGGAATCTTTTTTCCGTCATTCAGTAAAATCCTTATTCGCTCTTCTGGATAGAGGCAAAGATGCTGAAGATAAAGCTGAGAAACTAGAGATAGAACTAGAAGAGGAAAAATCATTTCGTCAATCTCAGATAATTAATGAGTTAGAGGATTTTTTTGATGAAGAGGATCTTCCCCCACAAGTTATTCCAGAAAACTTGGAAGAAATTGAAGAGAGCATAGGAAGTATTCCTGAGGCCAATGAGACTACTGCTGATAACGTAGCGAATTTTGAAGATGCTTTTGCGTTAAACGAGCTAAACTCTTCTGAGGGCGAAGAAATTTCTTCCAGTACTCAGGAGTATATCCATTCTTCCGAGGTTCTAGTTGTTAATGTGATGGCTAAAGAAGGTTGCGAATTTTCGGGTGATGAACTACTACATGTATTAGTTAACAATCGATTAGTCTTTGGAGAGATGAGTATTTTTCACCGCTATTTAGAGGGTGATAATGAAAACTCGGTAATATTTAGTGTAGCAAATGTTTTAAAACCTGGGATATTTGATCTATACAAGATGAATGAATTTTCGACTATTGGGGTTAGCTTATTTCTTTCGCTTCCTTCTGGCATCAATAATTTACAAGCATTTGAGGACATGATTGAAGTTGCTCAAGATATTTGTAATATTCTCGATGGAGAATTAAAAGATGACCACCGCAGTGTTATGACAGCGCAAACTACAGAACACTACAGGCAGCGCATTAGAGATTTCGAATTACTCCAATTAAAAGCAGCTGGAAGTCGCAGTTAATCAAACTTTTTAGTTTAAAATATGGTCGTTCCTGAAAAGATTAAGCGGGAGGTGTTATCGCTTCGCTCACAAATTGAGCGTCATAATGAGCACTACCACACCTTAGATAACCCTCAAATACCAGATGCCGATTATGATATCTTGGTATCTCGTCTAGAAAAGTTAGAACATCAATACAAGCTGAATTCTGCTGAATCACCAACGCAACGAGTCGGGGCTTTGCCATCCAATCAGTTTTCTCAAGTTAAGCATGAAATTCCGATGCTGTCGCTAGATAAGGTTTTTAATGAAGAAGGTTTGCGTAATTTTGACACTAGGGTAAAGAAGCGTCTTAGTAGTAATCAGACTCTTGAATATAGCTGTGAACCAAAGATAGATGGGATAGCTCTTAGCCTTCTTTATGAGGATGGAACTCTGGTTAGGGCCTCTACAAGAGGGGATGGAGATAGCGGGGAGGACGTGACGCACAATATTCGATTAATAACTAGTGTGCCTAAGAAATTGAAGGCAGCAAAAATAGGTTCGCGAATTGAAGTACGAGGCGAAGTATTTTTAAGTAAATCAGATTTTGAAAACCTGAACAAAAAAGCTAAGAATCAAGGGAGTAAGGTTTTCGTTAATCCTCGCAATACGGCGTCGGGAGCTATGCGTCAATTAGATAAAAATACTTCTGAGAGAATCCCTTTACAAATGTTTTGCTATGGCGTCGGGGTTTTCTCTGGAATAACTTTACCAGAAAAATTAAGTGATATTTTTAATGAGCTAGATGCGCTTGGCTTGCCGATAAATAAGGAGCGTCAGTTAGGTTCTGGCGTAGAATTTTGCTTGAAATACTGTAATCAGCTGCTATCGGTGCGAAATTCGTTAGATTATGAAATTGATGGCGCGGTAATTAAGATCGACAGTTTAATTAGCCAGAGGAATATCGGTCAGAATGCTAGAACTCCTCGGTGGGCAATGGCATTTAAATTCCCTGCGGAAGAGAAAATGACTACGGTGATCGACGTAGAATTCCAGGTAGGGCGCACAGGTACTATTACACCGGTAGCAAGATTAGATCCGACTTTTGTTGGGGGTGTTACTGTCAGTAATACGACGCTTCACAATATGGATGAAATTAAACGATTGGGGCTGCGTATAGGCGATAAGGTAATTGTCCGAAGGGCCGGAGACGTTATTCCAAAGATCGTTAAGGTCTTAGATTCAAAAGCTAGCAAAAATAAGGTAACAATTATTTTACCCAAAA
>JAQWTK010000043.1 GCA_029242705.1 Gammaproteobacteria bacterium
ATGATCCTTATTCAAATCTGAAACAACTATATCTGTACTAGAAAGTATTTCCTGACTGATACCCACTACCTGAGCCGAGCCTGACTTACCCGCCATTTTGTAGGCCATCTCTCTATCTTGCATCGCAATGGCCTCAAAAGCCGTTCCATAATCCCTAAATTGGTCAGAAAAAGGTCTATGCACTACCATAGTCATAGATTCTTCAATATACCGCCAATAATCAGAGTCCTTGACCATAACATCTGGTATAAAATCTTTAACCAATGGCTCGTAGGCTTCCTCATCTAGAGCCTTAAGCATTCGAGGCTGAACTACAGCGCCCTTATTAGCTACAATCGAAACAGCTGTGGCCAGCTGCAGAGGGGTCGCCCACATATAGCCCTGCCCAATTGAGGAATTTATAGTATCTCCGGGATACCAGGGTTCTCCCCTGGTCTCCATTTTCCAATCACGAGACGGTAATACACCTGTTCTGGCATAACCAATATCCACAGCAAAGTTTTTGCCAAAACCAAACTGCGACATAAAACCATGAATAGTATCAATACCCATGCGGTTGCCTAAGTCATAAAAAAAAGTATCACAAGACTGATAAATTGCTTTCTGTAAGTCCGTAAAACCATGACCACCACCGATAAGAGTCCTTAATGTATAATCTCCCCATCGGTAACTAACTCCTGGCAAACGAAAATAGCCTGGATCTTCGATCGCGAAATCGTAATCAACAAACTCATGATGCAACCCGGCTAATCCTAAGAAGGGTTTAACCGTGGATCCGGGCGGATAAGGGTTAGTAGTGCGGTCAAATAAAGGGGTATTTATTTCATCTGTAACAAGTACACTATAATCTTTATTACTAATTCCAGTTACAAATAGGTTTGGATTAAATCCTGGTTTAGAAACCATTGCCAAAATACCGCCAGTCGCGGGTTCAATCGCGACCACAGCACCTCTAAATTCACCGAGAGCCTCTTCTGCGGCTCGCTGCAACTGAGCATCCATATGAAGGGTTACATTTTTTCCCGCAACAGGGTCAGTGCGATCAAGATAACGCATAACTTGACCTCTATTATTCTTTTCTACAATCTCGTAACCCACTGTGCCATGCAAAAAATCCTCATAGGTTCTTTCAATTCCTGTTTTTCCAATATGGTTTGTGCCACCATAATTTTCCTTATCATCATCAGAAAGCGCATCTAATTCATCGCGGTTTATCTCAGACACATAACCTACAGAATGCGCAGTAAGGCTACCAAGGGGATAGTGTCGAACAAACTGCGGCTCAATTGCTATTCCAGGCAGGCGATGACTATTTACCGCGATACGAGACTTCTCTTCATCTGACAAAACATACCTCAGCGGTACCGAAGAAAATGGCACTCGATTTCTACGCAGACGAGTGCGGAACTGATCGAGGTCATCATCGCTAAGACGAATAAGAGAGCTCAAAAATTCTAGAGTTTCATCCAGGTCATCTACTTGCTCATTCACAATTGTTAAATTAAAAATAGGTTGATTATCAGCGAGCAGCTCACCATTCCTATCAAAGATCAAACCGCGAGCTGGGGGAACATACTGAGAGTGCAGGCGATTACCGTCTGAGCGAGCAGAAAAATACTCATATTGAGTAATTTGTAAGTTTACTAATTTTAAAACCAGAGAAGCAAAAAGAAGAATAACGAGCAGGCCGGCTACTAATAGCCGACGATTAAATACTCGTTTTTCAGCTTCATGATCTCTAAGCTGCCATTTCCCAAACATATAATCTCGAAATCTGAGTCGCTTTGATCAATCCTTAAAGTCATCGGCTAACCTATAAACAGCTAGAGTCTGCAACTTAAAGGATTTTAGACAAATTACTTCGCAATTAGTTGCTGTATATAAGCCTTCGTGATTTTAGCGTAATTTTTGGTTACTTTTTAGTCAATTTTGGTGTCAAGTGCAGTTGCATCTCAAGCTAGTAGTTAGTTTTAGCTTATGCCCGGTGATATGGATGGCCCCTAAGGATAGTGTCTGCCCGATAAAGTTGCTCCACCAAGACTATTCTTGCTAAGGAATGAGTCATGGTCAAATCAGAAAGTGACCAACGCTCATCGGCTCTTAATAAACAAGATTCGTGCAGCCCATCCGCGCCACCTATAACAAACTTTAAATTATCACCGCTTGTTTTTAATCTTGCCAATTTCTTAGATACCGCGTGGGTAGTCAATCTTTCACCCTGAACTTCTAATGTGATAACTGTATCCGCGGGGCGTATTTTTGCCAGAATAGCTTTAGCTTCTAGCTGTGTTTTCAAGTCTTTATTAGAGTTTTTCGCGCCTACCGAATTTGGGATTTCTATGACTTCAAACGAATATTCATGCCGAAGTCGTTTCGTATACTCCGCAACAGCAGCCTGAACCCAGTCAGGCATTTTCTTACCTACAGCTATCACAGAGATACGCATTCTTAACTAATGGAAACTTTTAATGACAGTTAATGCGACAATTGTGGCTTTTCACTTCGCCTCGGTAAAACATCAAAGTTCCATAACTCTTCTAAATTATAAAGATTACGAGTCGGAGCCAACATAACATGAACCACCACATCACCTACATCTACAAGAACCCACTCGGATGAACCTCGACCTTCAACACCAATAATTTCATAGCCAGCTTTCTTAACTTCTTTGACAACATTGTCTGACAGCGCTTTAACATGTGTATTAGATCTTCCAGTTACAATCACCATACAATCTGCGATAGGAGTAAGACTCCTCACATCGATACAGTTAATCGACTGACCTTTAAGATCACTTAAAGCTTCTACGATTACATCTTTAAGCTTTCTATTTTTCAAAATTATTCCCTAAGTTATTTTTATACAATTCATGCTCATGGATATAAGAATAAACTTTACTATCTAAATTATTCTGTATACTTTTTTTAGCATTAAGCTTAGATCTTATTTCTGTTGACGAAATATCGTGCTTGAAATTTTCAGCAATAATAATTTTACCAACTTTGTCTTGGTAGAAGTCAGCTGCATTTTGCGCCAGCCTTTTATGCACACCTACTTCTTCATAAACATTGCCATCTATCTGCAAGCCCGCTCTTGCTAGCACACAAAAACTGCAAAGAGAAAACAACTCCTTCCATTCAAACCATTTAGTAAGAGTGTTAAACGAATCCATTCCTAATATTAAAACAATTGAGTGTGCTATTTTCTGCTCTCTCAAAGTACGTAATGTTTCGACACTATAGGAAACCTCATTTCTCTTTAATTCGACATCATCCGCTTCTAACCGGGCATCAGAGTCGATTGCTAATCGCAGCATATTTAATCTGTGGTCCTTATCTGAAACCGCAGAATTTCGATGATTCGGAATATGACAAGGAATCATCTTAACTAAATCGAACTCCAATAGCTTGCATGCAAATCGAGCAGCTTCAATATGACCGTTATGAACCGGGTCAAACATGCCTCCTAAAACACCAAGCCGAGATATCATGTACGAATATGACCGTTTCCGAGCACAATAAATTTTTGCGAGGTAAGTCCTTCTAGGCCAACAGGGCCGCGAGCATGTAATTTGTCAGTAGAAATTCCAATCTCAGCCCCTAATCCATATTCGAACCCATCTGCAAATCTGGTCGACGTATTGACCATTACAGAACTAGAATCAATTTCACGTAAAAATCGCTGCGCCAAATCGTGATCTTCGGTCATGATAGATTCGGTATGCTGAGAGCTATAAAAATTAATATGGTTAATAGCTTCATCCGCATCAGCTACTATTTTTATTGAAAGAATCGGCCCTAGGTATTCTGTTCCCCAATCTTCTTCATCAGCGGCAATAATATTCTCAACTAATTTTTGGGTTTTATCACACCCTCTAATTTCTACTTTATGCGCTTGGTACGCTTCACATAATTCAGGCAATACACGAGCCGCTATTGATTCGGCAACTAGCAACGACTCCAGCGTACAGCAAGTGCCATAACGCTGGGTCTTAGCATTAATTGCAACTTTAATAGATTTTTCAACGTCTGCTTTTTCATCGATATACAAATGGCAATTACCATCGAGATGTTTGATTACTGGCACTTTAGAATCAACACTTATTCTTTCAATTAGACCTTTTCCGCCTCTGGGAATAATCACGTCTACAAACTCTGGCTTTGTAATCAATTCACCCACAGCCTTCCGATCGATAATGTCCAAAACCTGAACGACGTTTTTACTGAGGCCGGCAGATTCAAGGCCTATATCAATACATGCAGCTATAGCTTGATTAGACAATATTGCCTCGGAGCCGCCGCGCAAAATTGTGGCATTACCCGACTTCAAACAAAGACTCGCTGCTTCACACGTTACGTTCGGTCTGGACTCATAAATTATACCTATGACTCCTAGAGGGACTCGCATTCGACCGACTTGAATACCACTAGGACGATATTTTAGATCACTAATTTCGCCGACCGGATCGTCAAGAGAAGCCACTTGGCGAAGACCTTCAATCATGGTGTCTATCCGCTTTTCAGTTAATTCTAATCGATCCTGCAACGCCGCATCTAACCCTTTTTTTTCTCCCGCAATCAAATCCTCTTTGTTGGACTCTAACAAAGATTTTCGACCCTCATTGATAGCATCAGCAATAGAAAGCAATGCAGCATTTTTTTGCGCTGTAGTGGCACTAGAGATTTCTCGCGCAGCAGCCCTAGCTCGCGATCCCAAATCAGTAATGTAGGTTTCTATATCCATTCAACACCCCTCGGCGATTTACCAGGGTAAACATCAACACAGCTAACTGGAAGCTGGTTTCTAAAATAAGCCCAATAAAGACTGGAATTATAACCCATTTCAGGTCTAAACCGCCTCCAAATAGACATGACACCTCAATTACCATTATGCTTGTCATAAGTTATTAGGCAATAATTCATGGAAACCCAAACAAAATCCGACTCGCTTAAAGCAAATTCTATAGATGAACCCTCTATTCAACAGGCCTTAATACCTATTTCGGCCCTGGTTTTTCTCCTGTCTTTATCCGTATATTTGTTTGGTGCAGATGCTAGTTCTGGCCCTAATCAAATAGCATTATGTGTGGGCGCTATATTTGCGGCACTAGTAGGCTGGCAGAATGGACAGTCTTGGTTAGATATTGAACAAAGCATTGTTTCAGGAATAACGGTGGCAATTAAACCACTACTAATACTGTTTTGCGTTGGAGCCTTAATTGGGAGCTGGATCATGTCTGGAACAGTACCGACCATGATCTATTACAGTTTATTAATCTTGGATCCCGCGATTTTCTATGCAGCTAGCTGTGTTATTTGCGCGTTAATTGCCCTATCAATTGGAAGCTCTTGGACAGTGGCGGGCACAGTAGGAATCGCCCTAATTGGAGCATCCGGCGGCCTAGGGCTATCACCTGAGATAACCGCAGGAGCAATCATTTCGGGGGCCTATTTCGGAGACAAAATGTCTCCGCTTTCGGAGACCACTAACCTTGCCCCCGCAGTAGCTGGAACAGACTTATTTACCCATATTGGCCATATGGTATGGACCACCATTCCTAGCATTTTGCTCGCCATTATTTTGTTCACGTTTATCGGTCTAAATATAGACTCTAGTGCGACCTCTTCTAATCTCGAAATCACCATGCGGCTTCTAACCGAAAATTTTTCGATTAATGTATTAATGCTTCTTCCAGTTTTTACACTACTAATCATGGCGAATAAAAAATTTCCACCTATACCGACAATTCTGACGGGGACACTTTTAGGTATTGTAATAGCATTAATTTTTCAACCATCAGCAATTATCTCTCTGTCTGGAAATACATCTAATGTATTTCTCGGGCTTTTCGAAGGAGTGTGGTACACATTATTTGATGGTTTTATTTTAAATAGCGGCAATCAAACACTCGACGAGCTGATGACCAGAGGCGGTATGAGTTCTATGCTCTCCACAGTATGGCTAGTACTTTGCGCAATGGTATTTGGTGGAGTGATGGAAAGCACAGGCCTACTACGGTGTCTAGTCAATTATGCCTTATCTTTTGTGCATAGCACGGGAAGCCTAATCGCCACCACGATCATTACCTGTGTGGGCGCAAACTTGATTACATCTGACCAATATATCTCTGTTGTATTACCGGGCCGCATGTACAAAATTGAATACGAACGTCGCAACCTTCACTCAAAAAATCTCTCTCGAACATTAGAAGATGCCGGCACTATAACTTCACCTTTAGTTCCCTGGAACACGTGTGGCGCCTATATGGCAGGAACACTTGGTGTAGCAACATTTGCTTACCTCCCTTATTGCTTTTTTAATTTAATCAATCCGATAGTCGCCTTAATTTATGGGTTTTTAGATATCAAAATTACCTCGGCGACAAACGAGGATTTATCTCACACTGCAGTCCCTTGAAATTAATCTTTAGCCTAATTGCATAACACGTCGGATTTTTATAGTAGCCACTATAGGTTAGCGTGATCTAGATCCGGTTTTGCAAACAAAGTTCTAAAGGGTACGGCTTCATGTACCAAGATTTCGCAATATAAGTATTTGGATATTTACGAAAATAATGATTCAACAGAGTAATAGGTACTATCAGGGGAACGTGTCCAATACGATAATTCTCAATAGTTTGTAGGAGTTCCTCTTTATCATCGGCGTGCAGAGAGTTTTTCAAATAACCGTGAATATGTTGAAGCACATTAACCTGATTACCGCGTGTTGCTCGCTTCTTTAGGGCAGACATAAAATTCAGCAGATAAATTTCACTATTCTTTCGTAAATTTTCTTTTGTGGTTCCAGCAACCAATTGACCTAATTTCCCGTAACTAGACTGATCATGACTCATTAATATTAGTTTGTGACTCGCATGAAAATCTATCAGGCCGCTTACACTTAATCCGGCCGCCTTAAAAAGGTGCCAACGATGAATAGCAAAAACCCGCTGAATAAAATTCTCCCTTAATATTGAGTCTCCTAGCCTCCCCTCCTCCTCAATTGGAAGATAAGGGAATTTTTCTATTAGCCGTTTCGCGTATACTCCGACCCCCTCTCGCTTTGGCATAATGTCGTCCCAAACTTTTACTCGCTCCATGCCGCAAGTTGGCGAGTCTTTTTTAACAATATAGCCGCATAAATTTGACAGCCAACTAAGCTGGTCATCACTGCAGTCTTGTAGTCGATCTGTAAAATCTAAATTTGAATTGTCGACACTCACACAACGAGTCTCATTTTTAGCATTTCGCCACAATCGAATCGGCTTTCTTGGCACACCTAACCCAATAGCGACCTCGGGGCAGAATGGCTTAAAATCAAAATGCTCTCCAAGAGTATGCATTACGTATGAGTGGCTTTTGTGGCCCCCATCATAGCGAACTCTCTCTCCAAGCAAACAACTACTTATGCCTATCGGTATTAAAGATGTGGCCGGGTTCAAATCTGCTTGCATAGCTTATTGCTTCTAGTTACGAAAGTTCATTAATTGATTGTTCGCCAAGAATCAGCTTTTCTTTGGCAGTCTTAGAAAGCTTCTTTACTTTATACTCAATTTTAAGCGCATCAGATCTATTTCCAACTTCACAGAAAAATTCTAACTTTAAAGGATGCTTGCCGCGCAGGGCTTTGGCCCCTTTATTAGAAATTGCCTTGGCTGTAGCACAATGCTCACTAAAACGTCGATTAACATCTGTAGTTATACCAGTATAAAGGCTATTGCCTGCCGCCCTAATAATGTATAAGTACCAAACTTTAGTTCCACTCATCCCTTGATGCTTTTCCAAAGACCCCGCTCTTCAATAACAATACCTTCACGCTCTAATTTTATTAAATGGGCTAACATAGTCTTTTTTGCCCAAGGAATGAGATGGCTCGCAACATCATCATAAACAAATAGAACTAAGTCATCGATAATACTTTCCCCTAATTTTTGTAGGCTAGAGATTACCTTACGCTCCCTTTTCATGCGATGCTCTATAAGCTTAGCGATCTCTTCTTTTGGTTGGTCCATTACATCACCATGGCCAGGCGCCAAATAACGTAGGGGTAGTTTTTGTAATAAGGAAAGTGACTCTAGGTAGGCACCCATATCGCCATCAGGCGGAAGAATTACGGAGGTGGTACCTTGGAGCACATGATCGCCAGTAAATAGAAGCATCTCGTCGACAAGTAAAAAACAGATATGGTTGGAAACATGACCCGGCGTGTGAATTAAACGAATGCTATATTCTTCACAATTAATTTCATCGTCATGATGCCAAATTTTAGTAGGCTGAAAGGTATGGTCATGGCCCGGGACTTCGGGAGCCGCAAGTCCAACCAGTTGCGCCCCCGTTTCCTGTTGAATTTTAAGCGCTGCTGGTGAGTGATCGGCATGCGTATGCGTAATTAAGATATATTCAAGCTTCCTGCTTCCAATAGCCTTCATAAAGTTTGCAAACTGAATTTCATCCAAAGGCCCTGGATCTAATAGGCATAGCCGCTCTTTACCTATTAGATAACTATTAGTGCCAGGACCAGTCATTGGCCCGGGATTACGTCCTAAAATCCGGCTCACGGGAATATCAACGCCACTAATTGGAGTTGGTACACCAGACTCAAAACCTTGCATCTAAAACCTCTCTGCTTGAAAAATTTATTATTTTAACCTTTGTTAATGACATCGGCTAAATTAAAGTAAATCCAATCAAAAACACACTGGAACTTGAACCCATTTCGAGACATAATTGCCCGCGTTGAAAAATCCAATATTTAGCTCAGACTTACCAGGTCGAAAAACGAAAAAAAGAAGATTCAGCTAACAGCTGGCACAAGGGTATTTGCAGAGATAGCTAACTGCGAAGAGTATATCTATCAGCTCAAAAAACGGGAACAGGAAGAAACTATGCACAGGATCAAGACTTTTAACGCAATTTCCGAACTCGGACTGAAGAGATTCTCAGAAGACAACTATGAAGTAGGCTCTGAAATCAGGAATGCCGAAGCCATTATGCTGAGGAGTCACAAGCTAAGTGCAGATGAATTAAATACAGAACTTAAAGCCGTTGCTCGCGCTGGTGCCGGAGTGAATAATGTCCCTGTTGAAGAATGCACCGAACGCGGAGTAGTAGTATTTAACTCTCCAGGTGCAAATGCTAACGCAGTAAAAGAGCTCGTCCTTTGTGGTCTGCTTCTGAGCTCACGTGGAATCATTCCCGGCATTAACTTTGCGACCAGTCGTCAAGATATTTCCGAATATACTGAATTATCCAAATTGATGGAGACTGAAAAAAAACGCTTTAAAGGTAATGAAATCGCTGGTAAGACCTTAGGTGTAGTTGGCCTAGGTGCTATAGGCTCAATGGTTGCCGATATGGCAATTAAATTGGGCATGCGCGTTCAGGGATTTGATCCTGCTCTTTCTGTAGATGCAGCTTGGCGCCTGCCTAGCGAAGTAACACGAATCGAGAATTTAAATACTCTTATGGGAAGCTCTGATTTTATTTCGTTACATCTTCCCGTTCTAGATTCGACCAGAAATCTTATTGACGCAGCAATGTTTGGAGCAATGCGGAAAGGAACTTGTTTACTTAACTTCGCAAGAGACGAGATTGTCGACTCGAATGCATTACTAGAAGCTTTAAAAACAGGAAATCTTAGTAAATATGTATGCGATTTCCCCCGACCAGAACTTATTAACCAAGACAATGTTATTTCCATGCCACATATTGGTGCTAGCACAGCTGAGGCAGAGGAAAATTGCGCCATTATGGTCGCTGACCAGCTAAAAAATTTCCTTGAACATGGAAATATTAAGAATTCGGTAAACTTTCCAAGCCTTTATCTTGATCGTGAATCCAATGCAAAAAAAGGAACGCGTCTCGCAATTAGCAACCGAAATATTCCCAAAATGTTAGGACAAATTTTATCTGTGCTCGCTGATCAAAATATCAATGTTATCGATATGCTAAACAAAAGCCGAAACGAGGTTGCGTACAATTTGATCGATTTAGAAAGCACACCCTCTGAAAGTGCATTAACAGCTATCGCAGATATTGATAATGTTAATAAAGTCACCTTGTTATAGAAAATCAGATAGGAAATTTAAATGAGTCGAATATTTAATTTTGGTGCCGGCCCCGCAATGCTTCCGACGGCTGTAATGGAAAAGGCTCAGAAGGAGTTTCTAAATTACAACGATATGGGAAGCTCAGTTATAGAAATTAGCCATCGTTCTGCAGAATTTGATGAAATCATTAATCGATGCGATAGCCTTTTAAGTGAGCTCGCTGAGATTCCTCCAAATTATAAAATTCTCTATGTGCACGGAGGCGCACAGATGCAGTTTTCAGGAGTACCTTTAAATTTAATAAATTATAAGCCTGCCAGGAAAGCAACCTTCATGCTTACGGGAAATTGGGCAGTCAAGGCAAGCAAAGAAGCGTCAAGATATGGCACCTCTATCAATGCAATAAGTAGCGAGGATGCAAGTTTTAGCTATATACCAAAATGGAATCCAAGCGACCTGGATTTGGAATCTTCATATGTACACATAACTAGTAATAATACCTTGTATGGAACTCGCTGGCATAAATTCCCAGAAACGGGTGACATTCCTTTAGTTGCCGATATGACTTCGGAATTTTTATCAAGGAAAATTGACATTAACCAGTTTGGAATAATCTTTGCCGGTCTCCAAAAAAACCTGGGACCCGCAGGCCTAGCTCTTGTAATTATTCGAGAGGATCTTCTGGGGCATGCTCTTCCAGAAACGCCCTCACTTCTAAACTACAAAGTTTATGAAGAACAACATTCTCTCGCCAATACAAACAATACATTCGCAATATATATGATGTCCTTAGTCCTCGAATGGCTAAACGAACAGGGCGGAGTTGGAAAAATAGAGATAGAAAACTCGCGTAAAGCCGCACTCTTATATGACTTCATTGATAATTCTGATTTTTATGAGGGAACGGCTCATCCGGATCATAGATCGATCATGAATGTAACCTTTAATCTTTCAGAGAATGAACTATTAAGTGATTTTCTAGAACAGGCCCGAGCTGCTGGGCTTTACGCTCTCAAAGGCCATAGAGCCGTAGGAGGCGTTCGAGCATCAATATACAATGCAATGCCCTATAAAGGATGTGAAGCACTGGTCGATTTTATGCGCGAATTTGAAAAGGATAGAGGTTAATTTCTCAGCGTCTTAATTTCGCGTAATTTAGACTGTTCCATCAGGTTGTGTTTGTCTAAAGAACAATACAAACTTTGCTAATGGACTCACCTCGAAAAATCATTCATTGTGACTGCGATTGCTTCTACGCATCTATAGAGATGCGCGACAATCCTAGCCTGCTCGGAAAGCCAATTGCGGTGGGTGGTTCTCCAGAAAGGAGAGGCGTAATTGCCACTTGTAATTACGAGGCAAGGAAATTTGGTATCCATTCAGCGATGGCATCGGCGACTGCAAGAAAGCGTTGCCCAAATCTCATTATTATTCGGCCCGATATGGAAAAATATCGCGAAGCATCTCAGCATATTCATGAAATATTTCACTACTATACGGATATTATAGAGCCGCTCTCACTAGATGAAGCATTTTTAGACGTTAGCACCTGTGACCTATACCAGGGCAGCGCGACATTAATCGCACAAAATATTAGAGAAAAAGTAAGAGAAAATATTGGAATTACAATTTCTGCCGGCATTGCTCCAAATAAATTTCTTGCGAAGATTGCCAGTGACTGGAATAAACCTGATGGACAATTCGTAATCAAATCTGAAGAAATAGGAAATTTTCTTGAAAAATTGCCGGTAAAAAAACTACATGGAGTTGGAAAGGTAACCGCTGGCAAAATGAATAGATTGGGAATTGAAACATGCGGAGATCTTCGATCTCTTGAGAAAAAAAAATTACAGAGATATTTCGGAAGCCTTGGAGAGCGCCTACACCAATTATCTTTAGGCATAGATAATCGACAAGTAAAAACAGAACGTATCCGAAAATCAGTTAGCGTAGAAAATACTTACAGTAACGATTTAGAAAATTTAACCAGGTGCATTAATGAAATTCCAGAACTAATTATCCAACTAGAAAAGCGTCTTAATAAAATCACCCCAAAGTACTCTATCTCAAAACAATTCATAAAAATCAAATTCCATGACTTTGTTCAAACCACAGTGGAAATGATTTCGACATCGATAGACGTCGAAAACTTCAAAATTTTATGCGAAGAAGGGTATGCTAGAGGGGAAAAGCCTGTACGATTATTAGGAGTCGGCGTCAAAGTAAGCCCTCATGTCGTAACCGAAGCCGAAGAATCACACAGGGATCAGCTTTCGTTAATTCCTGAACAAGAAAGCGGCAAAGAAAGATGAGTCGATATAGGCCGCCGATAAAACCTGGAGCGAAATATATTACCAAAGAGGGCGAGAAGTTTCTGAAGGAGGAGCTTAATCAACTTTGGAGAATCGAAAGACCAAAAGTTACAAAATCAGTGTCCGAAGCAGCAGCATTGGGTGATCGCTCCGAAAATGCCGAGTACATTTATGGAAAAAAACGTCTCCGCGAAATTGATCGCCGTGTTCGATATCTAACCAAGCGTTTAGAAGAAGTCAAAATTGTCTCAGAAATGCCAGAAAATAAAGATAAGATCTATTTTGGAGCATTCGTTAACCTAGAAAATACTCTAGGTGATATCACCAAGGTTAGACTAGTAGGCCCGGACGAAATTCAACCGAAAAAAGGATATATTAGTATAGACTCCCCGATTGGGAATGCGCTGCTTGGAAAAAAAATAGGGGACGAGATCACTTTTGAATCTTCTGAAGGAGAAAAAACTTACTTAGTCATAGAAATTAAATACTGAAAAGTAAAAAATACAGGTATGTTTTTTACTCGAGATAAACCATAAGGTGCCAACTACCGTATTAAAAAATCTTAACCTAATCCAATTGCTTTTTAAATGTTTCTAGCTGGCCTGATGTCGCTTCTGTTTGGTAGTCCGTTTTCCACTTTGAATAAGGCATTCCATAAACAACCTCTCTCGCGCTTTCATAATCCAGCTCAACCCCCCTTTCCGTCGCCTCTGCACTGTACCATTTCGACAAACAATTACGGCAAAAACTAGCAAGATTCATAAGGTCGATATTCTGCACCTCTTTATGATTATCTAAATGCTCCAACAACTTACGAAAAGTTGCCGCTTCTATCTCAACGCGAACATTTTCATCCATAATTTTATTCTCCTAGGCGGCTTGGTCATCGAACAAATGTTTTTTCATATCGAGACGATTGGCTCTATTCTTTTTATCCATAGCCTTTAGCTTCCGTTCTGCAGCATTAAATGCATCCCTAATGGCAATATAGAGATCTTCGTGGGCATGATTATTATGTTGTCCTTGATTAACTATAATTTTTTTCGAAGAAACATGAATTTCTATCGCTACTGCGTATACTTTGCCTTTGTGATGATGATTATGAGGGGCATCCAATACAACCCGACCCGACAAAATTTGATCACAATAACGTGCAAGCTTATCAATTCGTTTTTGCACGGCCTGAGAAAGAGCGCTGGTCTGATCGATATTATGAAATAAAACTTGAAATTCATTAGTCATAGATTACATTCTCCTAATTGCTGTTAAATTGAAATTAGTATCGCGTTTCTCTAAGTAACTACCTTTGTTTATATTATTGATATTCCAAAAATTATTTTCTCCGCTATTTTTTATAACTTATTAAAAATTTCAGCAAAACCCAAACCTCCGCATCCAAAACCAGGCGCATACAACTATCATATGATTAGATTTCGAGTCAGAACGACGAAAATTGAAGAGATATAAATTACGAACAATAACTGAGACTAAGGGGCCGTGCGTGAGAATACACAAGCATCGTTTTATAGATGTAGATAAGTGCGCTAGTTTTATTTTACATATCTCCCTAGCATATTTAGCGTTCTAGTAGACTAACCTGTTCTATGGCAATTGTCTAAACCAAAATATTTCCTAAATTTCAATTCCTTGGAAACACCAATGCCAAGGCTCGTAGTCGATGCTATAGACATTGTCTTGAGGATAAGTCATTGTAAACCCGAATTTTGCGGCATTAATTTTCAGCCATGCAAACGCTGCTGTTTGATCAAATTCTGCAGTCAAAACATCACAATCAACCGTTCCAACATCTATTGCCCGCCCAGTGTGATGTTCGCTATATCCGGGTGCTGCGTTAACTCTCAAAACCTGTGCTAGCGACCTCCCTTGTTGAACCTTTCGCGCAATGAGATCGTGTTGATATTCAAGATCACGAAAAGCCGAAATTAGAAAAAGAATATGCTCCTCACGAGCAGCCGCATCCCTCATTGAGGCCCAAGCAGCTAAAGCCTGCGGGGTAAGCCGTTGCGGCCGGTTATAGAAATCTAACTCAGTCTCTACAAGCACATTTGGCTCAATGCATAATGGCAAGGCGCATGTATCCATGTATCCTTCAGGAATCCCCAAAGAGTCATGAAATTTTCTGAGTCGGTCAAGATATAATTCTGACATTTCTACGATAATCTAAATACTCTAACAGAGAGACACATACGCAATAATATCTATTACAAATTATTAAGCTACGACAATCCTATTCGTGTAGAGTGTCACTTGCAAGAAGGGTTAAACCTAACCATATAAAGTCAATAAATAAACTAATATGGCTAATGCACGATAATTAATGTCTAATACTGACGAATAAAGAAAATAGTCTCGCCCGTCATAGCCTTTTGTTAATAACAATCAAAGGAACAGAATCTTTAAAGCATGACCAATTTACCTGTTATTGTTGGTTTTGGCGGCATCAACCCCGCGGGAAGGTCGTCAGGACATCATAGTTATAGACGGATGATTTTTGATAGCCTAACCCCACAACAAAAGATTGAGACGCAAGCAGCACTGGCTGCTCTTACGGGAAGATTATGTAAAAAAAACGGGCAATGGCTTAACGCGCAAGGTGAAGCTATTGAACTCAACCCTTATCTTGAGTCCATAAGCAGTGAATTGTTAGCTGGTACGCTCATTAGAAAGCTAGAGAATAATTTATTTGACCCTCAGAAAATTCACTTCCATAGCCGCGCAAACCTCCTACCCGCAGATGGAAAAGGATTAGAGTTCGAGCTAGCACGCAAACATCTGCCGACGCCAATACCGTCAGGATGGAACGTCTCAGATAACCCAGACGACGAAAACAAAGTTAAAATTTTTGCACAAGACAATTTTGACGTTCTATTCGATCGCTTTGACAAGACAAGTGTAAATAGCGCAGGACAATTACCTTCGGGCTTTGATCCATCAGCTCTATATCAGTCTCGTAATCATCCCCGCACGTTGCAAATGACCGTCTATGGAGCATCAGATGCAATAAATTCTCTGGGTATTGATTGGGAGATAATCCAACAGTATGTATCGCCTGACCAGATTGGCGTATATGCGGGCAGCGCTATGGGGCAGCTTGACTACAATGGGTTTGGCGGCTTATTACAAGCAAGAATACTAGGAAAGAAAGTAACGGCCAAACAAATGCCTTTAGGCTACGCAGAAATGCCGGGCAATTTCGTTAATGCCTATGTACTGGGTAATCTAGGCAGCAATGGTTCAAACGTAGCGGCCTGCGCAACATTCCTTTATAACTTGCGACATGCCGTGCGCGATATTCAATCAGGCAGTCACCGGGTTGTCGTTGTTGGCGCCTCAGAAGCTCCAATTTTCCCAGAATCAATTGATGGCTTCGTTACAATGAATGCGTTGGCCGATGATGCGTCATTACGCAAGCTTGATAACTTAACTATCGAACAAAAAATCGATTATCGGCGAGCATGCAGACCTTTTTCTAATAATTGCGGATTTACTCTGGGGGAATCGGCGCAATACGTAATTCTTTTCGACGATAAATTAGCACTGGAGCTAGGAGCAAATATTCTAGGAGCCGTAAATGAAGTATTTGTAAGCGCTGATGGGCACAAAAAATCAATAACCAGCCCAGGCCTTGGCAATTACATTTCTATGGCGAAAGCGACAGCTGCCACAGAAAATATTATAGGAAATGAAGCGCTGCGCTCCCGCACTTACGTCCAATCCCATGGGACTGGAACGCCACAAAATAGAAAAACCGAATCTCACATACTCAGTAAAGTAGCCCAAACCTTTAATATCGATAAATGGCCCATCACGGCAATTAAATCCTATGTTGGTCATTCCGTTTCTACCTCGGCGGGCGATCAAATGGCCGCCACACTCGGCGTTTTTTCAAATGGGATAATTCCTGGAATCCTTACGATCGATAACATTGCTGATGATGTAAGTCAGAATAATCTAGATTTCTTACAAGCTCATAGAGATATAGGAATCAAAAATATTGATGCAACTATTATTAATTCAAAAGGATTCGGAGGGAATAACGCTAGCGCTTCTATCTTATCACCTCGCGTAACCGAAAAGATGATAGAACAGCGTCATGGTTCAAAAGTACTTAGTGAATACAAGAAAAGGAATGAGGAAATAATTGAAGCAACGAATCATTACGACCGCTCAACTACGGAGGGAGAAAATAACGTAATCTATAAGTTTGATCACAACGTGAAGGGAGGTGAGTCCATCAAAATGAATAAAGACTCAATTTCGATAGACAATCTTGAGAAAGAAATATCATTGCAAGTAAACAATAATTATCACGACATGTGTGATTAAGCTAACTTACTTCTATAACTCGTTCTTCTGCTATTTTGGCCTTCCACAACTCCGGCCCCGTCTCATGAACTGAAACGCCATTTACGTCTACCGCGACAGTCACAGGCATCTCTTCAACCTCGAATTCATGTATCGCTTCCATACCCAATTCTTTGAAGGCGACAACTTTCGCTCGTCGGATAGCCTTTGAAACTAGATAAGCAGCGCCACCTACGGCCATTAGGTAAACAGCTTTATGCTTCTTTATCGCTTCTATCGCTATAGGCCCTCTCTCTGCCTTTCCAATCATACCGATAAGACCCGTTTTCTCTAACAAACCGTCGGTAAACTTGTCCATTCGAGTTGCCGTTGTAGGACCCGCTGGTCCAATAACCTCTTCCCCAACAGGGTCGACCGGGCCGACGTAATAAATAAACTTGTTTTCAAAATCTACCCCTTCAGGCAGAGCCTCCCCCGCGTTAAGCATAGCAAGTAGCTTTTTATGGGCCGCATCTCTACCCGTAAGCATAGTGCCCGACAATAATAAGGTCTCACCAGGCTGCCACAAAGCGATATCAGCGGCAGATATTTCGTCTAAATTGACTTTCCGCGCTCTCGGCCCAACATCCCATTTAATCTCAGGCCATTCACTTAAAGCGGGCGGCTTCAACTCCGCAGCGCCGCTACCATCAAGGCTAAAATGAGCGTGCCGAGTAGCTGCACAGTTCGGAATCATTGCAACAGGCAACGAGGCAGCATGCGTTGGATAATCAGATATTTTTACGTCTAAAACAGTAGTCAATCCACCTAAGCCCTGCGCT
The DNA here is from genome assembly GCA_029242705.1 of Gammaproteobacteria bacterium. GTDB lineage: Bacteria > Pseudomonadota > Gammaproteobacteria > Pseudomonadales > Pseudohongiellaceae > UBA9145. The sequence continues at coordinate 17,508 of JAQWTK010000043.1, forward strand.
CCTATTCCCAATGAATTAACACGATCCATAATTTCTAATCTTAACTCTTCAACTCGATTACTCGGTCCTTTTTCTTTGAGGTAATGAATATCAATCGGAGACATCAGTGATTCTTTAGCTAGCAAAACCGCCTTCTCAGCAGTTCCTCCAACTCCTAAGCCTAGGATTCCAGGTGGGCACCAACCAGCGCCCATCTGCGGCAATGTTTTCTCAACCCAATCAGCAATACTATCGCTTGGGTTCAGCATCGCTAATTTAGCTTTGTTTTCAGAACCACCACCTTTGGCAGCGAGTTTTACTTCTACAACTCCTCCGGGAACAATTTCGGTATGAATCACAGCTGGCGTATTATCTTTCGTATTAGTCCGACTCCCTAGAGGATCACTGAGTATCGATGCCCTTAATAAATTTTCAGGCAGTAAATAGGCTCGCCGGACACCCTCATTTACCATATCATACACAGAAATATCCCCTTCCCATTGAATTTCCATTCCAATTTTAAGGAATATAGTTACGATACCTGTATCCTGGCAAATAGGGCGTTTGCCTTCAGCGCAAAGTCGAGAGTTAATCAAAATCTGAGCCATAGCATCTTTGGCAGCTGTTGATTCTTCTCTCTTATAAGCCTCATGAACGGCTTGCACAAAATCAAGTGGGTGGTAATAGGAAATGTATTGCAGTGCGTCAGCAATGCTTTGAATTAGATGTTCATTTCGGATCGTTGTCATCGCAAACGTACCCAACCTGGATATTTATTTTTCGAATGGGATTCTGAAAAATCAGATGTAAATTATCTAATCGTTCATCCCTATTTTTTTAGAGGCATTGCTTACTTTAGAAACACTGTGCTGATTAATACGTAAATCAAACTCTCTACCCAGAAAGAGACCAACAGCAGCCCAAATTCCAGCAATACCTGCCCCTATAGCCGCCATAGCAGTAATACCTAATCCTATGCCATCGGTTAAAAAGGCGAAAACAGACGACCATATTGCGTCACCTCCCCGGTAAATCGCTACATCGACCACAGGTTTAGATTTAAATCTACTCTCCCGAGTAACAGCTGCAAATAGCATTTCTCTCGCAGGCTTTGTTACACCATAGTTCCCCGCCTGACGCACAATCTGTAGGAGTAAAAGAACAGTTAACATTGGCGCAAATGCTAGTACTAACAGGGCACCACACATTAAAAATGGAACAACCGATAAGGTTATCGGCATTCCCCAGCGAGTCGCCAATCTGCCAGTCACAAAAAACCCAAGGCCAAATGTCAGCACATTAACCGCCAACGCTAAGATTGATAGTATTCCGACTCTATCGTCTAGAGAGTAGTCTCTTAAGAGATTGGTCTGCTCAAAATAGGCAAAAGAACTAATTGCCGTGTATAGCATTATAAAGAAGGCTATACCAATTAAATAAGGATTAAAAACAAAGTCTTTAAAACCTTCGAGTGGGTTTCCACCGATTATTGTCTTTGAAAGATCGGAGTCAGACTCCAGTTTTCCAAATTCCATTGATTTCAAATTCTGCAAGTACAGTGTAAGTGGCAAAGAAAACATCATCAAAAATGACGCCCAAAGAATTAAAATTTCTGAGCCGACGATGGCAATAAAAATAGTTGCAAGCAAAGGCCCGCCTATTGCGCCAGCACTTGCGCCCAAGGCTATAAAACCAAATAGTCTTTGGCATTGTTCTTTACTATAAAGGTCTGCCATCAAGCTCCAAAATACCGACACATGAAAAAGTGAAAACAAACTCACCCATAGATAAAACCCTTTATCGATTAAAGTCTTATCAGTTATTAAATAAGAACCAAAGTAAAAACAAAAAAAACTTAATGCAAAAAACCCATATATTGCTGGCACTAAATAACGAAATTTAACACGCGAAACTGCTACGCCGTATAAGGCAACAAATCCAAGACTAAGAAAGAATTGGATATTCCAAAGAATACTAATCTCAGTGTTACTCCAATCACTGGCCATAGCATCTCTCAAAGGTCGCAACGTGTAATAAGATGCCATGAGGATGAAAGCAAGCAAGAAAGACATAAAGACTGCCTTTTGCTCATTTTCCTCTATAAGTGTAGCTGATTTGAATAATTCAGCAGGTCTCATAATATTAACTTAGCTTTGTATTTTATCCAGAAGAGCCTATTACATTGAAAATAAGCGGAAGGTCTATCAATTTTAACTACGCTTCACAAAATCACTTTGAATTTTGCAATTCGTCTATAAGAAAATCTTTAGCTAAATTAATCTTCTTTGCCAAATAATCTGAACCACCTCGATCAGGATGAATTTTTTGCATAAGGAATCTATGGGCCTTGATCACTTCCTCTTTATGTACAGGGTCATTCAGCCCTAATATTTCAAGAGCAAGCTGATGATTAAAAAATGTATCTTCGTCTAAAGTTTCTCGATTACTAGTCTCTTGGTATTCTTCTTCCCATTCCGAGTGATTTCTTTGAATGTAAGCTTGTAATACTTGTTCAGAGTCTGAATCGGACTGACAATTCTCATACAGTTCTAGCAGTTGCTCAAACGAAAGATTCGAGAGTTGTTCACCCTCGAAGAGTCCCTTCAAAACCGACCCGTCCATATCCCCCGTGTCGTGATCTAATTCCATTACTAGGTATTCCGTCCTAATAGTAGAAGCCTGCCCTTTAGTATGGGGTTTTGAGGAAGCGCGGGCACCCCTAAACATTTGCCACATAGGCAATAGCCGAAGAAGAGTTGGAAGAAATCTCAGAACAAATGCGCCTGCAGCACCTATAGGCGCAAGTATAAATCCTACAGGTAACCGCCCTAAGAGAATCAAAATACCTATTACCAAAAGCGCAGCAACTATGAGAAATAAAGCCCTTGACTGACGGCGCGTAAAATTGAATCGTTCCTGAAGCGATTTAACCGTGAAGTAGACTAAAACAGGAAGAGTAAGTAATAGCAGAAGTCGGATTATCATATTGCTTATTTAAGGTTTTAGCTGCCTCTCGATAAGTTTTACTTCTTTAGTCGAATTTTTACTAAAGTTTTGAAGCGCTTTATACCCTCCGGCAGCATATACGGCAACAGCTTTTAGTAACTCTTTAAGCTGCGCGATACTAGCCTGATCAAATTGTGAGTATGCCCCACCAGATAGTCTAGCAAGCTCATGAAACGAGTTTTTTGCCGTTACGTCGCCTCGTTCTTGGAACATAAAGATGGGGATGCTTAATAAGCCAAGTCTACCAGCCAACTGAGCTAAAATATCTATGTTTTCTTCCATTGCATCGCCGACATAAACTACACATTTAATTTTTTGGACCTGATGTTCTGTTATCGCGTGCTTCAATACTCTCTCTATTTGGGTAGCTCCAGCCTGACAGCGAATTTTTGACATGATGCCTATGATTTCATCTGCATTATTTTGCCAATCACTACTAAAAAATTCTGCAAACCCGCGAAAAAAACATAATTGTAAATTCAATCCACCAAGAGATTTAGCACTCAAGAACATTTCTGTTTGTAGCCGGCTCGCAATGTCCCAGGTGGCCTCCCGACTGGCCGTTGCGTCAAGTGCGAAAATTAAGCGCGCAGTTCCTGTTGTTTTAGGCATCGCCGCTACTTTCGATAAAAAAGCATGAACCTCTTTTTTATTAGCGACTTGTCGTCCACCCGCCCCTTTTTTAGTGAGTATTTTATTGCCCTTTTTAAATATTCCTTTCATGGATTCAGAATAGCGCAGATATTTAAGCCCGGGCAACTAGAGCAGCTGAAAAACTAAGAATTTAATTAGAACTATATTAATTGGTGCGGACGGAGAGACTTGAACTCTCACACCTTTCGATACTAGAACCTAAATCTAGCGCGTCTACCAATTCCGCCACGTCCGCACAAGCTTATAACCATTAGGAGGGCGCGTATTATACATAAACGCAGCAATTTACCAAAGCAAGAGAGCAATGTGTGATTCATTCATTTCCCGGTTATACTTTCGCTAAGGAACCAACTTCTCTAAACCCTTAGGAGTACTCATGTCTGATTTAGAAGTCACCATTAAGAATGGAATAGCGACATTAACAATGAACCGACCAGACGCAAGAAATGCTTTAAGCATGGAAATGCGTAAGCAGCTTACCGAAGCATTGCATGAAGTGGAATTAGACAAAAATGTCCGCTGCGTCGTACTTAATGGAGCAGGTGAGCATTTTATGGCGGGTGGCGACGTTAAGGGAATGGGGGAATCCATCAAAAAATCTTCCGAAGAAATAAAGAAAGAGTTTATGTTACGTATTCACGACTTACATCCAATTATGTTCGCTATGCGGCGTATGCCAAAGCCAATCATCGCCAGTTGCCGAGGAGCGGCAGCCGGCGCTGGTGTATCGGTGGCTCTCGCCTGCGACCTAGTAATAGCGGCGGAAGATGCTTTTTTTACGCTTGCTTACTGCAAAATAGGAACCAGTCCAGACGGGTCTTCGTCATTTCACTTACCACGGGCAGTTGGCATAAAAAAAGCCATGGAAATAGCGCTCTTAGGAGACCGGTTCGATGCGGCAACCGCTAAAGATATCGGAATGATCAATTTTGTTGTTCCTACTGAAGATTTAGATAGCGAAACGGAAAAGCTTGCCACTCGCTTGGCTACTGGACCGACACACGTATACGGAAACACTAAAGCCTTATTCTATCGTTCTCTAGAAAATGAATTTGAATCTCAGTTACAAGCGGAAGCAGAATACTTTTCTGACTGCGCTTCTCGTCAAGATTTTAAGGAAGGTGTCACCGCATTTATTGAAAAACGCTCCCCACAATTCAAGGGGAACTAGAGGCCGTTAGATATTGGCCTTTGAAGTGCCTCAATATTTTCTTGTAATCGGAAAAGACTTTCGTTGATCTGGAGTCTATGGGCATTCACAGACTCCATCGATTGTTCAATATATTCCACGCGACCCGCCAGCCCTAACACCGTAGAATCCCCACTATTAAGTGCCTGACGAATAGATTCGAGATCTCCTCGTAAGGTTCCTAGTTCTCCCAGGCTATTATCCAAACTGGCAACGGATTGCATTAACTGGTTGTAATTATTTCTCAAATTATTGATTTGCGTGTCACTAGTCATAATGGATTCATTCACTGAAGCTATAGCCTGACTAATGTTAGCTGCAGCCTCATCTTGCCCCTCATTTGTCATTTTAAGGCGAGAAATTTCACCTTGGATGTCATCAAACTGCTTGTTGTTAGCGCGCCAATTCGCCCAAAGCAAGTCATATTGCTCTATGGTCCTATTGATATCTTCCATTAAATTATTATCAGACTCTTCAGCAGACTCTCCCGCCAACGCAAGAGCCATTTCAAGGTCACCAATTCTCAAGCTCGCCTGTCTTAAATCAGTTTGATAATTCCCGTAGAAATAGTAAGCCGCATAAATGCCGCTTCCCACTACCAAGGTTAAAACAGTCAACATGATCCGTACTGGCAAAGAGCTAACTTTTACTTTTTCGGTGTAATAGTTGGGGCGAACAATCTCCTGGCTTTGCGCCTTTTTATTCGTTATATGCGAAGCCACGTCGTCCATTTCAGGGACCATTGGTGGAATATTGTCTAACTCATTATCATCACTCATAACCCTATTATCCTAAAAATCAGTGATTCGCGCCATCCCTCTACACAGCTTAATATTGTTCGCGTGACAGCTGGATACTGTCAACTTTCAGGCTTTTAGGTCGATAAACACCTATGTATAGTAATATTGATTAAAACTGGGACTAAAACGATGGAATTTGACAACTTACTTAGCTATGTTTTTAGATGGATACATATGTTCGCCGGTGTGGCGTGGATAGGTTTATTATATTATTTTAATTTCGTACAAACGGAGTTCTTCAAGGAAACATCCGCTGAAGCTAAAGCATCTGCAATATCCAAGTTAGTGCCGCGAGCACTATGGTGGTTTCGATACGGTGCTCTTTTTACTTTCCTTTCTGGGGTGATTTTGGCAGCGTACTTGGGCGGCGCCATCAATTATTACATAACCCTAGGCATGATCTTAGGAACTCTAATGTTTTTAAATGTTTGGCTGATTATTTGGCCAAATCAAAAAATTGTTGTTGCTTCTAATGATCAAGTGTTAAATGGAGGTGAAGCCATTGCGGAAGCAGCTAGTGCGCTCGGAAAAGCCGGGCTAGCGTCAAGGACTAATACTCTATTCTCCTTGCCAATGCTTTTCTTTATGGGCGCATCTGGGCACCTAACAGGCATTGGCAGAATCCCTATGGCTTCTGACGCCGGAGTTAGTACTCTTGCAATTACCCTTACACTAATTATTGTTGCCGCGCTTGAAATCAATGCAATAAAAGGTAAGACCGGCCCAATGACCAGCGTCTCGGGAGTAATCCATTGTGGCATTGGCCTAATGATTGGGCTACTGGCAATTATAGAGCTCTTATAGCAAATCAAAATTTTGTCAAAAAAAGCGCGATCTTGCTTCTACAAGATCGCGCTTTTGACTACTAATTGCTTACACAAGATATAAATGTTTAAGCATATGGCAAACAATATTACATCATGCCGCCCATACCGCCCATACCACCCATGTCTGGCATACCTGGAGCTGCGGCAGCCTGTTCTTCTGGAAGTTCAGAAACCATAGCCTCAGTAGTAATCATCAAACCAGCTATAGATCCTGCCGCTTGAAGCGCAGTTCTCGTTACTTTCGCCGGGTCGAGTATGCCCATTTCTATCATATCCCCGTATTCACCGCTTGCTGCGTTAAATCCAAAATTGCCTTTACCCTGCTTAATTTTGTCAAGAACAACCGACGATTCCTCACCGGAATTTGCTACGATTTGACGCAATGGAGTGCTAACAGCCTTGAGCAATAAGGTTATACCAACATCTTGATCCTCATTATCACCCGTTAGTCCTTCAACTTTTTGCAAGGCTCTAACTAGCGCAACACCACCACCAGGGACAACTCCTTCTTCTACGGCTGCTCTTGTAGAATGCAACGCATCTTCAACTCGAGCTTTTTTCTCTTTCATTTCAATTTCAGTGCCCGCTCCAACCTTAATTACAGCAACACCGCCGGCCAGCTTGGCTACCCGCTCTTGTAATTTTTCTCTGTCATAATCAGATGAAGTTTCTTCAATTTGCGCACGAATTTGAGTAACGCGACCCTCAATGTTTTTAACATCTCCTGCGCCGTCGATTATAGTAGTATTCTCTTTGCTAATTTGAACTCGCTTAGCTGAACCAAGATCTTCTACCGTAGTTCCTTCTAGGTTTAGCCCAACTTCCTCTGAGATCACTGTTCCGCCAGTCAGAATACCGATATCTTCTAACATAGCTTTACGGCGATCACCAAAACCTGGGGCCTTAACGGCGGCAACTTTCACAATTCCGCGCATATTATTAACAACTAAAGTAGCCAAGGCCTCTCCCTCAACATCTTCGGCAATAACAAGAAGTGGTCGCCCCGCCTTCGCCACGGCTTCCAAAAGCGGCAGCAGATCACGGATATTTGAAATTTTCTTATCAAACAACAAAATGAAAGGATTTTCCAAATCAGCACTCATGCTATCTTGGTTATTGATGAAGTAAGCAGAAAGATAACCACGATCGAATTGCATACCCTCAACGACGTCAAGTTCATTTTCCAGACCAGACCCGTCTTCAACCGTAATAACACCTTCTTTTCCAACTTTTTCCATAGCTTCTGCAATTATTTCCCCAACTGCCTCATCAGAATTCGCAGAAATTGTGCCGACCTGGGCAATAGATTTAGGGTCTTCACACGGAGATGATAACGCGCTCACTTCTTCCACAAGCGCAATTACTGCCTTGTCCACGCCTCGTTTGAGATCCATGGGATTCATGCCGGCAGCGACTGATTTAAGTCCCTCATTTAATATTGATTGAGCGAGAACTGTTGCGGTAGTCGTTCCATCACCCGCCACATCTGAAGTCTGGGATGCAACTTCTTTAACCATTTGAGCACCCATATTTTCAAATTTATCTTCTAGCTCAATTTCCTTTGCCACTGATACACCATCTTTAGTCACTGTTGGTGCGCCAAAAGATTTGTCCAACACCACGTTTCGGCCCTTAGGCCCAAGCGTCACTTTGACTGCATCAGCTAGGGTATTTACCCCTGCTAGTAATTTTTGTCGGGCGATATCGCCGAATTTTACGTCTTTAGCCATTTTTTAATGTCCTATCTTGTCTAAATGATAAATGGAGTTAATTAACGAGTTCTAGTTAGGACTCAATAACACCAAAAATTTCACTTTCATTTAAAATCAATAATTCTTCTTCACCAATTTTTACCGTGTTACTGGAATATTTCCCAAAAACAACGGTGTCACCCACTTTTACATCAACTGGCTGACTATCTCCGCTATCTAACCGCTTGCCGGGACCGACAGCGACTACTTCACCTTGAGCCGGTTTTTCAGTGGCCGAGCCTGGTAATACAATTCCTCCTGAACTTGTTGTT
>JAQWTK010000075.1 GCA_029242705.1 Gammaproteobacteria bacterium
AGCTCTATGTAGAGCTCAAGATAGCGCATCAATTCTCGTGCTTTTGCTCTTTCATAGGAATTTACTGGATACAAAGACGGTCCCACCCCCTTATCTTCCAGATATTCCAATATGACGGAGGTCTCAGTTAGGAAGCCTTGATCAACCTCAAGGCAAGGGACCTTGCCCATGGGACTCTTTGAAAGGTACTCGTCTTCTTGGCTTGGCTTCGCTCCAACCTCTTCAAAGTCCATTTCTTTTTCAATCATGACCGCCTTGACCACGTTGTAGTAATTACTAAGTGGCATACCATGCAATTTGATCGTCATTTTTATTCCCCCATACTTCTATAATAATGAGTATTCTTCGTCTATTGTTGACACCAAACATTGGCGTCCTATCGCAGTAGGGCACAACGTAACTTTTTCATGAGGATTTTGCAAAAAGATGCAAAAAAAGATTCTCCTTCTCTCTGGATATGATGCGAAGAGCCATAAACTATGGCGCGAGCGTTTAGTTTCGCTTTTACCAGAATACCAATGGACTCAGCTGACTTTACCACCCAGAAATTTTAATTGGAGGATTCGCAGTAATAGTTTGCAGTGGGCAAGCACGCAACGTAAAACTTTATGCGGGGACTACGACCTGCTCTTAACAACATCAATGGTAGATTTAAGCAGTCTGCGCGGACTCGTGCCAGAACTTTGTCGATTACCCACCGCTATTTACTTTCACGAAAATCAGTTTGCTTATCCTCCAAACAAACAAGCGGAGAAGAATATCGAGCCAATATTGGTTCCAATTTATGCAGCCCTTTGTGCCGATACGCTCATTTTCAACAGCGAATACAATCGTAATACTTTTTTAGAAGGAGCCAAAAATCTTTTCAAAAAATTACCCGATAAATTACCAAAAGAAGTATTAGAAAAATTTGAAAACAATAGAATTATTCCCGTCCCGGCGGAAAATCCCGGAAAAGTAAAGCACACTAGCTCAACCAACCAAATAAACGTAGTTTGGAACCATCGTTGGGAATACGACAAAGGACCAGAGCGGCTCATGCGGTTAATTGCCGAAATTGATGAACGCAGACTCCCTATCTGCTTTCATATTGTTGGAGAGCAGTTTCGCGAAACACCAAGAGTGTTCGAAGATATTCAATTAAAATTAAGTTCACACTCTAAGCGACTCAGCATGGAGCCAGGCACTTTTGGTTACATAAGTAATCACTTTGAATACTATTCTCTTTTACAAAAAAGTGATGTGGTTTTATCGACGGCACTGCACGATTTTCAAGGACTCGCAGTCCAAGAGGCGTGCTTAGCGGGTTGCTCTCCTTTAACTCCAAATGCTCTTGCCTACCCAGAATATATTCCAACAAACTGCATGTATACAAATATAGACGATGAAAAACTGCAAACAAGCGAGATAATAACGATGCTAATTAAGTTGTTGGAGTTAAAGCAAAGAAATTTTGCTTTACCACAAGTTGATTTAAAACATTACACAGGAAAATTTCTTAAGGATAAATACAACCAGTTAATACAAGAATTGTCGGCTTCAAAAGGCTGAACAACAACTAAACTTAATTAACCTGTTCCAAGACTGGAAATATAATTTCTTGATCAATCTGAATACGATTAAAGTCTAATTCTGGATTATACTGGCGCAACAACCAAACAGGCGTAGCATATTGCCTGCGAGCTATACTTCCTACATTATCTCCAGATCTAACCTTATAATTCTCCACGCCCTGTATACGATAGTTGGCGAAAAACTGCCGCTGAAGAGTTACATGGTAATCTTTCCGCCTTAGTTCAAATTCTGACGCATTGACTTCAGAAAAATTGAGGTTAATACGGTCACCTATAATTACGGGGTCCCTATAGGCCATGTTATTGAGTCTACGTATATCCCATGCCCGAATTTCTAACCAGTCCGCATAGTGCCCTAATGTTTCAGAAGCCTGAATCTCGATGCTACCGTTATTCGCCACTGCATAGTCTGACGGGTCGGCGGAAAGTGACTCGGTAAGTTGATCACTGTTTTCTATTAGATCAATTTGAGGATCTAACGCGATGGCCTGTTCATCTTCTAGGGTTACAGGTGGCTCAAGATTTTGATTTTCCTGCATCACTTCGGCTGGCAGAACAGAGTCTTCGACCACTGTATTGATAGCAACCTCAATAACCTGAGAAGGCTGATTAATTTGGGATTGAGACTCATCGATGTCAGCAATTTGAGGTTCCGCAGTATCCTCATTAACAGGAAGTGATAAATCCGAATCTGGCCCTCCAGATTCAATCGAATTATTTGAAAAATTGTTTTGGGCCAGAGTAATAGATTCCGCGCTAGATTCCTCTATATCAGTATTTCCAGAATCTAAAGAAGCATATCCGGGCAAACGAATTTGCTGGCCCGGATAGATCAGCTGAGGGTTTTGAATACCATTTTCACTCAGAAGTTCTCCTTCATCTAAATTGTAGCGCTCAACTATTCGCGAAACCGTGTCACCACGCTGAACTGTGTAGAGCCCATCTGCTGGAGGTACACCGGCGGCGGCCGCAATTAGCTGATTTGGATCTATGTCGTCTTGGGGCAGCAAGATACGCTGACCAATTTGGATCCGATGCCGGCTGGGAAGTTGATTAAGAGCCACCAATCGATTTACAGACGTGTTAAATCGGCTCGCAATAAGTGAAAGACTGTCCCCTCGCTCGACGACATAGGCAATATCGGGAGTCTGTACAGCAAACTTATAATCGACAGGAATCATAGACAGCAAATTACTCTCATCCGCCAAATCTTGCCGAACCTTAATTGGATAACCCCGCGGAATACGTTTATTTCCCTCCCAGACAATAGGCCGCAAAGCTGGGTTGTCTGCACTTAACTGATCAAAGCTAACACCTATAGAGGTTGCAAAGACTTCGGCATCGATGAAGGCATCTGTTTCAACCTCAATGAAATTTGGAGCAGGATCAAATCTAACATCTCCAAAATATCGCTGCGCATTATTCTCCACATGAACAACTGCAAGAAATTGAGGATAAAAATTTCTAGACGCAAACCCGAAACGGCGCCCCCGATAATTCGCAATAATTTCTTCGATATCAGTGGTTCCCGTTTCTCTTACTGCTCGAGAAATACCACCTGCGCCATGATTGTACGCAGTCAGTGCCAACGGCCAAGTTCCCAGGACCGAGTAGTTATACTCCAACAAACTCATAGCGGCGGCGGTAGAGGTATAAGGGTCCATACGCTCATCAACGATATAATCGATACGCATAAATCGCTTACCCGTAACAGAAGTAAATTGCCACATCCCTACTGCTGAAGCACTCGAATAAGCACTGGGGTTGAATGAAGATTCAACATGCGGAAGAACACCTAATTCAACAGGAAGATTTTTCTCCCGAATTACGTCATTGATATGAGTTTTATATGCTCCAGATCTCCGCAGTCCACCTAGGAAGCGGTCAGATTGCCCTAGTTGCCACCGAATATTGTTCGAAGCTGCATTCAGTGCTTCGTTAGAAACACCCGTCGGCCAGAGTTCTAATAGTTCTTGTTGACTTGATGTCAACCCATCTCGCTTACCGCTCGCTAAAACCCTAAGATCGCCACGAATACTCGAACGAGCTCGTTCAATCTCATTTCGATTCAACTCAAGACGCCTATATACAACAGACAAATTCTCAGAATCGTGTAAAAACCCACTTTGAGTGTTGACCTCAGTGTAAACCCTAACCCAAAAATCAACGGCTGACTGAAGCTCTGGTGGCTGAGGAAATAAATCCGGGGATTGTGCTCTTAACGGCAAGGCCAAAAATGCTAAGATTAGTAAAAAGCCGTTAACTTTTCCCATTCTAAAAACTAGTGCGCTCTCAAACATCCTTTATATTTTTCCATTATTTTCTAACCATTATAAATTAAGTTTCTTAACTAAAGCGAACTTACAATTCAGTCCAGGCAGAAATTGAGAAGCTCTACTTAATTTATCGCTTCACACACAGCCAACTTTACGGCGAAATTCGAAAAATTGAGAGCAATTTTAGGGTAATCCATCAAGCTCTGCATCTTCTCTAACCGGAACCATTAGGTCTTCCCTGGTAACTTTCATAAAAAGAATGATATTTGAAGCTATATAGATAGAAGAATAAGTCCCAATTACAACTCCAATAATTAGGGCAACAGCAAACCCCTGCGTAGTTTCTCCCCCAATTAGTAGAACAGAAAATAAAACCAATAACGTAGTGAATGAAGTAATCAAGGTGCGACTCAGAGTTTGATTTAGAGAAGTATTAACCATTTCAATTGGGGTACCTTTACGCATACGTCGGAAATTTTCTCGTATTCTATCGGAAACAACGATCGTATCGTTGAGAGAGTATCCGATGATCGCTAGCATAGCTGCCAAGGTATTCAGATTAAACTCAATTCCAAATAGTGAAAAAATACCGAGAGTAATTAGAACATCGTGGGCAAGTGCGATCACCGCGCCCACAGAAAACTTAAACTGAAATCGAACGGCGATGTAGACCATGATAATGCCTAACGCAACCAGCATTCCCATACCACCCTGTTCTGCAAGCTCTTCACCAACTTTAGCGCTAACGTAATCTGAGCCGAGGAGGAGAACTTCATTATCATTCGCATCGCTTAACAATGTAGCTATAGTTTCGCCGACCAAAACAGCTTCACTTGCCTGATCCTCGATTAACGTCTCATCATCTACAGGTAAGATGACACGAATCTCACGATCAGAACCGAAACTAACCACAACAGCATCTTGATAGCCATTTGCAGCGAGCGTTTCATTAACCTCATCAAGGACTACGGTTTCTTGATATTCCAATCGCACCGAGGTACCAGCGGTAAAATCTAAACCAAATTGCAAAGAATTTACGGCCAAAGAAATGACTGAAATAACAGCCAGAACAGCAGAAATTACTGCTGCAATTTTTCGAATCCCCATAAAATCTATTTCTTTGCGATCTCGCATTTAGTATTTCTCATTAATTTTAATTAAACTAATTTATGCCTTAAGTAGGCAGTCTATAACGACCGATAGAAAGTTTTTGCACAGATCGACCGCCATAAAAGAGATTAACCAAAGCACGCGTACCGACAATCGCGGTAAACATAGACGTAATAATTCCAATCATCAACGTCACCGCGAAACCTTTGACTGGTCCGGTTCCTATAGAAAACAATACAAGCGCAACTAAGAAGGTAGTTAGATTAGCATCAAGAATTGTTGTGAAGGCGCGGTTGTAGCCAGAATCAATCGCTTGTTGCGGCGGCATACCATTGCTTAGTTCTTCCCGTATGCGAGTAAATATCAACACATTAGCGTCCACAGCCATGCCAACTGTCAGAACGATTCCTACAATTCCAGGCAATGTCAGCGTCGCAGGAATAATAGTCGACATTACAGCGAATATGAGAAGAATATTCATTATTAGTGCAACATTAGCCGCTACGCCAAAAACCCGGTAGTAAAACAACATAAAAATGACCACTAATACTGCGGCAACTTGCACACCCATAATACCCTGCTCTAGATTTTCTCGACCCATTGTTGGGCCTATCACACTTTGCTCTACAATAGTCATTGGCGCCGCTAGAGAACCTGAACGAATAAGTTCTGATAGGCCATTGGCTTCCCTAGCCGTTAATCCTGTAATAACGAAAGTGCGAGGTAGCGCGGTCCTTATAGTTGCATGACTAATAAGTCTTTTGTCTTCATAAAACTCTACGTCTTCAAATTCTTCTCCATTTTCATCCGTTGAAATAATTGAACGCGATCTAGTTTCACTCAAGAGAATATCCATCATTCTGCCAACATTATCGCGCGTAACGCGATTAATCTGTGTACCTCCTTGTGCGTCCAAATTTATTTGAACTTGAGGCAATCCATTTTGATCCAAGGTTGACCTTACGTTACTAACTCTATCTCCTTGCAAGATAACTTCATTATCTACATCCACTAATAAGCCTTGATACTCATAGGTCTCATAAGAGGCAGAAGGAGCACCAGGATTCGCTTCCAAATGAAATTCCAGGGTCGCTATCCGTTGGAGGAAACGAATTGCCTGTGCAGGATCTTGCACGCCAGGGAGCTCAACAACTATGCGGTCGGAACCTTGTTGTTGGACCGTTGGTTCCGCGACCCCCAGAGCATCGACACGATTCATGATTGTTGTTCTGTTAGCCTGCAACGTATCACGTTGAATTTGCAAAATTATCTCAGGCGGAGTACGAAGATCAAGAATCATCAAATCATTTAATTCTCGATTCTGGAATTGTAAGTCCGGGAAATTTTCGACCAGAACCGAACGCGCATCGGAACGAGATTCGGTATTTGCAAATCGAATTTCTAAATGCGCGTTGTCAACAACGTTCGTTCCTCGCGTTCGAATTCTTTCCTCTCTCAAAATTGAACGCACGTTACTGACGTTGTCTTCCATGCGACGTTCAAGCGCCGCATCCATATCCACCTCCATTAAGAAATGAACTCCTCCTTGCAAATCGAGACCTAAGTTCATTTTCCCTGCACCAATTGCTTGCAGCCAGGCGGGTGTTGTCGGTGCGAGGTTCAAAGCTACTATGTAATCATCAGTCAGAGCATCTTCAATCGCCGTTTTCGCTACCAGTTGATCTTCTACAGAATTTAAGCGAATCAAAATACTATCTTCACTAATTTCTTCACCAAAAAATTCTACTTGCGCCGCCTCCATGGCAGTCGTAATTGCAACCATATCCGATTCATTTAATGCTAGACTATCAGCACTTATTTGAATTGCTTCGTCATCAGGATAAATATTGGGAACAGAATAAAGAAACCCTAGCAAGACAACCAGCAAGATAAGGGCATTTTTCCAAGTCGGATATCTGTTCAACATACTCCACTCACTTAATACTACTGATTAGATTTGATTAATAGTGCCTTTGGGCAACGCCGCGGCCACCGAAGATTTCTGAAGTTTTAATTCAACTCCTTCGGATACTTCTACGGAGATATAGTCGTCACTTACTCTCATAACTTTCCCGAGCACACCTCCTGAAGTCATTATTTCATCTCCTTTTGAGACGCTGCCTACGAGATCCCTATGCTCCTTAGCTCTTTTAGATTGAGGCCTCCAAAGAATTAACCAGAAAAGGAAAAACATTCCCCCAAACAAAAGTAAATTATAAGTAAGTGAAGGCTGTTGCCCCGCTTCTTGTGCATAGGCTATAGGAAATAGTAAATTCATTAATTCTCTCTCAATCAAAATTTATTGCTATGATTTGGTTGCATCAACGACCCTTATTCTTTATGTAAAAAAGATTAGGCGATTAATTTGACGCAACCCGTAACTAGTAAACTTTTTAGTAATTTTCTACGCTTTATTCTTGCTCCGATAAAAATTCGTTAACAAAGTGCGACAATCTACCCTGTTCTATAGCTCCACGCAAACTAGTCATAAGCTGCTGATAGAAGTGAAGATTGTGGATCGTATTAAGTTGCGAGGATAGGATTTCCTTACTTTTATCTAGGTGGTGCAAATAGGAGCGACTGAATCGTCGACAGGTATAACAGCCACAATTGCTATCCACTGGAGCAGTATCATCGCGATAACGAGAATTACGCAACCTTAGAAGCCCTGTAGACGTAAACAAATGGCCGTTTCTAGCATTACGAGTTGGCATAACACAGTCAAACATATCGATTCCTTGACCTACCGCACGAACTATATCCTCAGGTGTTCCCACACCCATCAAATATCGTGGTTTATCTAACGGCATTTGGGGGCCACAATGCTCAACAACCGAGAACATTTCTTCTTTCGATTCTCCGACGGAAAGGCCTCCCAGCGCATAACCATCAAAACCCATACCCACTAAACTAGCCAAAGATTCGTCACGCAACCGCTTATACATTGACCCCTGGACGATGCCAAATAACGCTGCACGGTTTTCGCCATGCGCTTTCTGACATCGTTTAGCCCATCGCATGGATAATTCCATTGAACTTCGCGCCTGTTCTTCGCTAACAGGATGAGGAGTGCATTCATCAAAAGCCATAATAATATCTGCACCCAATAAATGCTGCTCAGCAATAGCCGTTTCCGGACCTAGGAAAATTTCTTTTCCGTCTAATGGTGACCGAAATTTTACACCCTCTTCACTAATGTGCCGCATGTCGCCAAGGCTGAATACTTGAAACCCACCAGAATCCGTTAATATTGGCTTTTTCCAGCCCATAAAATCGTGCAAGAAACCATGTTGCTTAATGACTTTCGCGCCAGGCCGCAGCATAAGATGAAAAGTATTGCCAAGAATTATCTCAGAGCCCGTTGCGAGAATTTGATCTGGGTTTAAACCTTTTACTGTGCCATACGTCCCAACTGGCATAAATGCTGGCGTTTGTACATCACCGCGTGGAAATCTCATGACCCCGCGTCGAGCCAATCCATCTGTGTTATTAATAACAAATTGCATCTGGCTCATACTGCTAGTGCTCTCGAGTAGCACGGAATTGAATTTCAGGCCAGCGTTCTTCTATCAAATTTAAATTTACTTTTGTTGGAGCCAAATAAGTAAGATACCCGCCCCCATCTATAGCGAGGTTGTCATTTGCTTTTTTCTTGAATTCCTCGAGTTTATTACTATCCTCTGATTCTATCCAGCGTGCCATTTGGGTGGTTATTGGCTCATAAATAGCTTCTACTTTATATTCATCTTTGAGGCGATACGCAACCACCTCAAACTGAAGGACACCTACTGCTCCTACGATTAAGTCATTGTTCTTTAATGGCATAAAAACTTGTGTAGAGCCCTCTTCTGACAATTGAGTAAGCCCTTTTTGGAGTTGCTTTAACTTAAGAGGATCCTTCAATCTTATCCGTTTAAATAACTCCGGTGCAAAATGAGGAATACCCCTAAATTTCAAGAACTCTCCTGCGGTAAAAGTATCTCCTATTTGAATGGTGCCATGATTATGAAGACCAATAATGTCACCAGAAACTGCAACTTCAGCTTGTTCTCGCTCACCGGCCTTAAACGTAACAGCATCCGCAATCTTTATGTCTTTGTTTATACGATTATGTCGTAATTTCATACCTTTTTTGTATTCGCCCGAGCAGATTCGCATGAAAGCTATACGATCTCGGTGATTAGGGTCCATATTAGCTTGAATTTTAAATACAAACCCTGAAAAATTTTCTTCATTAGCGGCAACAATCCGTGATTCTGTTTCTCGATCGCGAGGCAGAGGCGCCCACTTTACGAAATCGTCTAACATTTCTTTGACACCAAAATTTCCTAATGCTGTTCCAAAATAAACTGGTGTCATTTCGCCGTTTAAGTACAAATCATGCTCATATTTGTGACTTGCTCCCTTCACTAAATCAATTTGACTGCGAAAATCCTCGAGATAACTTCCTAATAAATCGCTTGCTTCACTACTTTCTAATCCTTTGATCCGAATTTCTTCCGGAATTTGATGACCCTGACCCTGTTTGTATACATGGATTGTGTCAGTATAAAAATTATAAACACCCTTAAATTCTTTCCCCATACCTAAAGGCCAATTTATAGGCGCACATTTTATTTTTAAAACTTCTTCTATCTCATCTAGGATCTCTATCGGATCTAAGGTATCGCGATCAAGCTTGTTTACGAAAGTAAAAATCGGAGTATCTCGCAAACGACAAACATCCATTAGTTTAATCGTTCGTTCTTCTACGCCTTTTGCGCCATCAACTATCATTAATGCTGAATCAACAGCAGTTAATACTCTGTAAGTATCCTCTGAAAAATCTTCATGCCCGGGCGTATCCAAAAGATTAACTACACATTCTTTATAAGGAAATTGCATAACAGATGAGGTAACTGAGATACCCCTTTCCTGCTCCATTGTCATCCAATCAGAAGTTGCATGTCGATCAGATTTCCTTCCCTTTACGGTACCCGCAATTTGTATCAAGTTGCCAAATAATAGAAGCTTCTCGGTAATAGTAGTTTTACCAGCGTCAGGGTGAGAAACAATAGCAAGCACACGTCGACGCTCAATTTCTTTTCGAAGTATATCTTTAGCCATAACCGGATTCTTTATTACCGCGCCCCTGAGCAAAAAAGGCAGCGATTATAGCAGAATTAATAAACTCAGCATGATTATTACAACTAATTCTTCTCAAATTCCTGAATCTTATTTACAGTGATAGCTACGACTGCCTATGATGTGGATTCGAAAATTAAGGAGACATATATGAACTTTAATTTGTCCGAAGAACAAAAGGAACTGCAAAATTCTGCCAGAAAATTCGCTCAAAATGAATTAATTGAAATTGCCGAGCAAATAGAAAAAACAGACGAACCACCAAGCATAGCCGTTCGAAAAAAATATGCTGAACTGGGGTATCTTGGCATAAACATTAATGAGAGTTACGGGGGATCTGGTGGAACACATTTAGATGCCGTTATAGTGCTAGAAGAAATTGCGAAGGTATCAATAGGAGTCGCTTTTCCAATTTTCGAATCTTGTTTCGGACCCTGCTTAGCAATAGCTCACTTTGGTAATGAAAAACTTAAGAATTGGTTGTTACCGAAAATATGTTCGGGCGATCTAATTCTCGCTGTTTCAATGTCTGAACCTAATGCTGGGTCGGCTCTAACTGATTTAACAACAAAAGGCATTATAGAAGACGACATGGTAGTCCTGAATGGCACAAAGCGCTGGTGCTCTGGAGCTGGACACTCGGAGGCTTATGTTGTTTATTGCCGCATGTCGGAAGAGCAAGGCGCCAAGGGAATTGGAGCGGTTGTAGTTGAAAAAGGAACTCCTGGGTTTTCTTTCGGTAAACGTGACCATCACATGGGCTTTAGAGGTATTCATAGTGCTGATATGTATTTCGATAACGTAAAAGTACCCCTTGAAAATATTCTTGTGCCTGCCGGCGGCTTTGGAAAACTAATGGATGCTTTCGATCTAGAACGTTGCGGAAATACGACGATGTCCCTTGCGGTGGCACAATCAGCATTCGACTACGTCTTAAACTATACGCAAGAAAGAAAACAATTTGGCAAAGCATTAATTGATTTCCAAGCCACCCAAATTCAAATAGCTGAAATGAAGCTAAAATTAGACGCCGCACGAATGCTTCTATATAGAGCCGTTGCAAATGCAGAGCAAGGACTGCCTTCCATTGCGGATAGTTCAATAGCAAAATGTTTCGCAAACGAAACGGCTAGAGAAGTAACAGGCAAAGCAATACAACTTATGGGTGGTTATGGTTATTCCAAAGAATTTCCAATTGAACAGAAAATGCGAGATGCGTGGGGATGGGGGATAGCAGGCGGCGCGATCGATATTCAAAAAATTAACATAGCTTCTGCGCTTGTTGGGCGAAGGTTTAATCAACGCTCGTGATAAAATTTTCTTATTACTAATGCAGGATAGCGCTAACGGGCTTCTTTCGAGTTTCAGAAAATTCTGGTTTAAAGAGATCAGTGCGCTTGACCAGTAATAAATCATGGCGATATACACGATCGAAGTCACCATCCGATTTTACATCTATATCGTCTAACAAAACACAAACCACATCATCATCTTCTATATCAACAATCACACAAGGCACAAAACCACACATCGTATTTAACGAAGTAGTCAAACCTAGCTCGCACTTCTGCAGTGGTAACGAGCCGTCAGGTTTTTTTAGCAAGCCATACGAAGTAAACGCAACACCAAAACCAGCAGCGGCCACAACATGTATTATGTCTATAATTTCTGGGTCTGTTAGATCAATTCTAACCGAGTCATTCAAAGGCTCATTATTCAACAACTGCCGTTGATTGACTAAGCGCAAGAAAAGGTTAATATCTTCCTGATTCCATTCCAGGGTTTCTTCCACAGCCGAACGCGTGTTATCCGAAGATAAACTCAAAACACTAGTTTCAATAGTAACGTCCTTGATTTCTGTGTCGGGAGGGCACGCAATCACAACCGAAACGGAGCAATAGCCGTCACTACTTTCTGGGCTTAGTCGCCAAAGAAATGGTATTTCACCCGAGAGCTCTATCATAATTATACTTCGATCCTGTAAGTTAAGAACCATAGCATATCTAAATTAAAGGAAGAACCAGCATAACCCATAACGAATCTGAACGCCCATGCAACATAAGCACAAATACTTAGCGCCACTAGCTAAAATAATATTTTATCTAGCACCACTAAACCATTGAGAAAGCGGGATTATTTTAAAAATATAAAACTCAATATTTTGTCCACAGTTTCTGTGGATAACTCCGTGTATAAAACCAAAATTGAACCCTCCAGCCTCGAAAAACTGTACAAATACCTCAAACTGATTAATTTTTAGCCAAATGATAATATATATATTTTTCAATAGTTTAAGAGTTTTAGAAGGGTCGAACAAAAATAAAACGTCCTATTTTTAAGTGTTTTATAACCCTAAGGTAATTTTTGTGCATAAATTACCGATAAAAACGTGCTTTCAAACATTAGTTAGCCAGTTTAGCACTGTTTTAATTGAAGTTTTTTAAGCAATAATACCGGTCGTTCATAAAGGCGAAGATCAGCGAATTTATAGCTGGGTTTTATAGGCTTCCACAAACCTCAACGATTTCAAATAAATCGAGTAACTAGCTGTTAGCTATGAATTATTTGTTTTTTCTAAAACTTGCCGATTATTTAAAGAGTCGGTGCGTATTTGTTACATCCGTTCAAGCACTTTTTAAACGTAAGACCCGCAATTACGAGTAAGCATATGTACCTTAGTTCGAATAAAACCAGTAAATTATTTTGGTTAATGATTTGCCAAATCCTGACCTTTACGGAAGCAAATAGCCAGGTTTTTCAACTCAGTAATAGCGAAACACAATGGTTAGGCGAGCAAATTTTTTTCAACGAGTGTGGGGGAAATTTCGAATGTATTACAAGCTGGAACGAAGGCGAAGAGTTCCCTTCATTGGGGATAGGGCACTTTATTTGGTATAAGGCCGGGCAAAGTGCGCCTTTCGAGGAAACATTCCCAGCTCTCCTAAATTTTATGGCATCCAAGAATGCTAAAATTCCTGAATGGTTAAAGACCGAACACGTGAATTCTCCATGGGAGTCGCGCTATGAATTCTATTCGGACTTTAATAGCCCTAAAATGAAAGAGTTGAGACAGTTTTTAGCAGAGCAAAGATCATTGCAAGTCGACTTTATCATTCAGAGATTAATTCTATCCCTAAACACAATTATTTCTGATTTCCCAGAAAAAGACAGAGCTGAAATCCGAGTTATAATTCAATCGCTGATTAATAGCCACCAACCATATGGCACATATGCGCTTATCGATTATGTTCATTTCAAAGGTACAGGATTAAAACTAACCGAAAGATACAAAAATCAAGGTTGGGGCCTTAGGCAAATTCTCGAAAAAATGATGCTAACGGAACCTACACTATATAGTTTTGTTCAAACAGCAAATACTGTTTTGGAGGCGAGAGTCATCAATTCCCCGATAGCGCGGAATGAGCAAAGATGGCTCGATGGTTGGCAAAAAAGAGTGGAGACCTACTTACCCTCAAATGAATGAACCAAAGATTAATAATTGATTTAGCTTGCCGAAGAGTATACATATCTATACTCTTCTCGCTGCTTTTTTAGTGGTTAAATTATGTCTTTCGAAAGAAAAAATATTGCGAAAATACAAGGGTATGTCCCTGGGGAACAGCCTAAATCAGAGGGGTTCGTCAAGCTCAATACTAACGAAAATCCCTACCCCGCTAGTCCACTAGTAGCAGAATATTTAGCCAAGATTCAAGCCGAAGACCTTCGGCGCTATCCGACTCCGATGGCTGACGAGTTTCGAAAAATTGCCTCTCAAGTCCACGGAGTCGACCCTCTCAATATTATCCCTACTAATGGAGGCGATGAACTTCTGAGGCTCGCAATCACAACTTTTGTAGATGAAAATGAAGCGGTTGTAATCACTAAACCTAGTTATTCTCTTTACCCTATACTGACTCAAATTCATAACTGCTCTTTAGAAGAAATTAATCTCTCAGACAATTTTACTTTGCCGGAGGATTTTAAAAATTTACTCAAGAATGTAACCGCAAAAATGTGCATCCTAGTAAACCCTCATGCACCAACCGGCTCGTTACTAAAAACGTCTTTCATAGATGAGTTAGCCTCTAACTTCTCGGGTATATTAGTAGTGGATGAGGCGTATGTAGACTTTGTAGATTCAGCCGAATCATACAATTGCATACCACTTGTCAAAAAACATAAAAATCTATTGCTTCTCAGAACACTTTCGAAAGGTTATTCGCTCGCTGGGCTACGTTTCGGTTATGGCATAGCCGATCCCGAACTGATTGCGCCCATGATGCACAAAACTCGTGATAGCTACAATACGGATTATGTCTCGCAAAAATTAGCGACAGCAGCTTTACTTTCTCGAGAGTACGCGAAAGAAAATTGGGAAAGAGTTCGCATCTCCCGTCAAGGTTTAATTAGAAATTTATGTGACTTGGGATTAAAAACTTTACCAAGTCACTCTAACTTCGTATTGAGTCAAGTACCATTGGAATTGGGGGCGGAAGTCCTTTATCAAAAGTTAAAACAGAAGAATATCCTTGTGCGTTATTTTGATGAGGGCCTACTTCGCGATAAAATACGAATTTCCGTAGGATCGGAGCGGGAAAATAAACTCCTGATAGCCTCACTTAAAGAGATACTTAACGCTTAGAAATTTTGAAAGTTAAAGTATTAGTGGACACTTCCATAGGTCGCGCTAAGCAATCATCTAAAGATAAGGCAATTGACAAAACCGCACTTTCATGGACATTCCTGCAAAACCCCGATTTACTATCAGTTGACAAATGCATTAACCAAGTTTAGAACTCGTACACGGCTATGACACTCTAATACTTAGTCATTTTGAGATAATCGCTCGACTATGGATGATTTGAGAGGTAAAACCTTGAAAGAATCTAAGCATTATTGTCCGACATGCAAAAAAGAATTA
Source organism: Gammaproteobacteria bacterium (assembly GCA_029242705.1). GTDB lineage: Bacteria > Pseudomonadota > Gammaproteobacteria > Pseudomonadales > Pseudohongiellaceae > UBA9145. Next base: position 15,006 of record JAQWTK010000075.1, read on the forward strand.
CGTCGCATCGACGGTAAAATGGGACCCTTTTGGGGTTGTTCTGGTTTCCCAAATTGCAGCACTACATTGAATGATATCGCGGGAAAACCAACTGAAAAAATAGATGAACATTACCGTTGTCCGATTTGCACAAGGCGGTTAGTTAGGGCCGCCAAAGAAAAAGGTGATTATTGGTACTGCAGTGGTTATACCAAAGGATGCAAGGTGACTATAGTTGATAAAGAAGGATCTCCTGAACAGACTCATCGATGCCCGCAATGTGGTAACCTTCTAATAAGGCGAAATAGTAAGAATGGATTTTTCTGGGGCTGCAGCCAGCTTCCTCGTTGCAAATCAACTTTTAGAGACATTAAAAATAGGCCAGATTTTGATCTTTTCGCTACTTAAGGTTCGTAAAAAAACGGCGAGTATCCTAGCAGGAATAACAATAGCGGCCCTATCTCTTTGGGGCTTGTCGATGTGGCAAAATATTTCGCAGGCGGAGATACTCAACATACTATTTAGTACGATAATTATGTTAACTGTGATTATTATTGGTGCATCTTTGTTAATAATCATAACTAAACTACTTCTAAGAGTCTTAAAAAAGACAAGCTCACCAAATTCTATGGAAAAAGATTAACTCAAGGCAGCGGTAAGATCCTCGACATAATGTAAGCGTCTTCCCTACCCTGTTTCCCTGGGTAATAATTTTTTCTTTCTCCAATCACTGAAAATCCAATCGATTTATACAAAGTAATTGCCACATCATTTTTAGTTCTAACTTCTAGAAAACATTCTGCGGAATCTAGTTTATGAGCACGATCCAATAACAACTTGAGCGTCTCTCTTCCATAACCTAACCTTTGATAATTTGGGTGAACGCAAAGTGTAAGCAAATGGGATTCACCAATTGATACAGAAATAACTCCATGAGCTAATATTTTTTTTTCAGTCGCCAAAACCCAACATTGATAACCAGACTGTAAGCAATCAATAAAATTACCTTTCGACCATGGGTACTCGTAAGCCACAGCTTCATTTTTCACAACTAAGTCGACATCACTGTGACGCATTTTTCGAAAAAAGCAATGAATATGGCGGTCAAGATGAGAAGACATAACTTCAGATAAATATTATCAACTTACTTTAATTCTTTCTTTCAAAGGCTGAACCTGATTCCAAACATCTTTTTTTAATTCTGGTAAAGACAACATTGATTGTAGACTATGAGTAACGGTGACATAGAAATTGTTACTATGATGTAAATAATCTCTATTATCCGCAATTTTTTCTGGAGATACTAATAAACCTTCTATAACTCCAGCAAAGACTAGTAAATTTTTAAAAGCTTTCTGCTCTGATTTACGCTCAATAAAACCTAGCATCATCATACGCGCAGCTGAAATTTCGTCTTTTAATGAAGTCAATCCTTCTGCTAACGGCCAGGTAAGTTTTTCCTCGCGAAGCTCACGGAGATCTACGTCAATATCAAGCGCTTTAACAATATTAATTAACAAATTTAAGGATTGCGCTTTTGCTGTCGCAGACTGCTGTATAGGAAAATCGTCGATAACCGCTAGAGATTCGTTAATATGGTAAAAATTAATTGAGAAAGACAATTCATTTTCATGCGATATAGCCTCTGGCTCAATTACTTTTGACGAATGCTTCTTTTCGCGTGAGACTTTGTGTTTTTTCGTTTTAGCCTCTGGGTCACTAGTATAATTAGATGATTGCGATTCTACAGATGCAGCAACCAGGCCTAAATTATTTTCCTTAGATTTGGTTTTCTCTGAGTTATTAAATGAAGACCCTTTTAATTCAGGCGAAAATTTTCTCGGGCAATAAATATCTATTCCCATAGCTGCGAGATAAGCTTTTCGTTTGGTTTCTTTCATCGTGACTAATATCTATATTTAAGCAGAACAAATATACCTGTTAGACTGAGCTGCAACAACAGATACGTGAAAAAACAAGCTTATGACAAGCGATTGAAGTTGTTTACCATTCGTGATTGAATCCGCCTTCTTTATGAATAAGGAAAAAGTATGAAAGCAGTAGTTTGTAGTTCTTACGGACCACCAGAAAATCTTGCATTAGAAGATATCCCCAATCCTAAAGCTAATGAAAATGAAGCTATAGTTGAAGTATATTCAGCTTCATTAAATTTCCCAGACGGTTTGCAAATACAAGGGAAATATCAATTTCAACCACCTATGCCTTTTACCCCTGGCTCAGAAGTAGGAGGCGTTATTAAATCATTAGGTAGTGGTTTGAAAGGTTTTGAGATCGGTGATCGCGTGATGGCAATACCAGGCCTAGGAGGCCTCGCCGAAGAAGTTGCCGTGAAATCGGAAGGATTACGAAAAATACCGCAAAGTATGGATTTCAAGACCGCGGCTAGTTTTGCGATGGTTTACACCACTTCCTACTACGCGCTTAAGCAACGTGCTAACTTAAAACCCGGAGAAACATTACTAGTACTCGGTGCTAGCGGAGGCGTCGGGCTCACAGCCGTAGAATTAGGGAAATTAATGGGTGCGCGCGTAATCGCAGCTGCAAGCTCTGATGAGAAACTTGAATTCGTCAGACAACTACAACCTGATGAAATTCTTAACTATAGCGATGGGGAAGTTAAAGAGAAAGTAAAAGAACTCACAAAAGGCCAAGGTGCAGATGTGATATATGATCCGATTGGTGGCGACCTATTCGATCAATGCTGTCGCTGTATTAACTGGAATGGACGTTTGTTAGTGATTGGTTTCACGAGCGGTCAAATCCCACAGTATAAAGCCAACCTCGCCTTACTTAAGGGCTCATCCATGGTCGGCGTTTTTCTGGGAAGGTTCAGGAATGAAGAGCCAGAGGAATATGAGAGAAATTTCAAGGAATTACTAGAAATGTATGATCAAGGAAGACTTAAACCTTTAGTAACCGAATCTTTCCAACTTAAAGATTATGCCGCAGCTTTTAATGTATTTTCCGAACGAAGGGTAATGGGAAAAGTAATACTAGAAATTAAAACAGAGTAAGCGCAAAAATGTTGAGTGAAGAAGAAATTAGGTCAGATCTAGCCAAATTAAAAGAAATCGTCGCACTACATAAGGCGCCAAAGGCAGAGTTAGCAACACATCAAGAAACTATATCTGGAGAAAAATATGATGTGTTCACAAATGCACCCGAAAATCTAAACAAACTTTACGAGATTGGGCTAAACAGCGACAAAGATACATTTCTCGTCTACCTAGAAGAACGATATACCTTTAGCGAAACTTTTTCCATGGCTAGGCGCATGGCTCGTGTTCTCAATGAGAAATACCATATTACTCATGGTGATCGCGTAACCATTTGTGCTAGGAATTCGCCCGAATGGTGCATTGCTTATATGGCAATTACCATGGTTGGAGGTGTAGTAGTTCCAATGAATTCTTGGTGGAAAGGACAAGAAATCGAATATGGATTGAGTGATAGTGGTTCTAAATTAGCTTTAGTTGACCAAGCACGCTTCGATCAAGTAGAACCTTTTCTAGAATCATTAAAAGTAGAACTCATCATTATAAAACCAGAAAAAGACTTACGTTATGAAGAGTTTTTCTCTCTCATGGAAGATATAAAACCATTAACAGAATCAGAAATAGAAGCCTTCAATGTAAAACCCGAAGATAATGCTTCAATTATGTATACCTCTGGTTCTACAGGAAATCCAAAGGGGGTTTTGTCCACCCATCGCAACATTATTAACGCTCTTTATACTTGGCGTTTCGTTAAAGAGATTAACGAAATATTGCGTCCTGAATTAGTAGAAGAAAATTCCGAGCATCAACCCGCTCTGCTCG
>JAQWTK010000081.1 GCA_029242705.1 Gammaproteobacteria bacterium
TCGTGGTACTCGACTTCAGCTTCCGCTAAAGCGGAGGCGCCAACGACACTCCAATAGACCGGCTTATACCCTTTTACCATGTGCCCATTAGCAAAAATCTTCCCGAGAGCTCTTACAATATTTGCTTCAGTATCAAAATTCATTGTGAGATAAGGATTTTCCCAATCACCTAAGACACCCAGGCGAATAAATCCAGCTTTCTGAATTTCTACTTGCTTAATGGCATAGTCACGACACGCTTGGCGAAACTCCGAAAAACTAATTTTTTGACCGGCCTTACCTTTTTTCTTTTCAACGTTGTGCTCAATAGGCAAACCGTGACAGTCCCACCCAGGAATATAGGCCGCATCAAAACCGTTAAGCTGGCGCGATTTTATAACAAAATCCTTTAACGATTTATTAATAGCATGTCCAAGATGTAATTCGCCATTTGCATAAGGAGGACCATCATGAAGAATGAATTTTGGTCGGCCTGCATTTTTTTCGCAAATCTTTTCATAAAGATTCATGCTGGCCCATTTTTCCAACATAATTGGTTCCCTCTGACTAAGATTAGCCTTCATTGGAAACTCTGTATGCGGTAAATTTAGTGTATCTTTATAATCTGTCATATGTATTGCAATAAGGCCCAAGCAGATGCCTAGCCGAATATTTCCCTAACGAGTCTTACATCTTTATTCAATTGCTTTTTAAGCGCATCTATCCCATCAAATTTTAATTCACCCCGAATTTTCTGACGAAATATTACTTCTATCGTTTTGCCATAAAGATTTTCATCAAAATGTAGAATATGAGCTTCTAATTGAGCGACGCCCTCTTCAGTTATCGTCGGTCGATACCCAATATTAACCGCTGCTTTATGATAACGATCTCCAACTCTAACTTCACAAGCAAATACACCATGTAAGGGTATCCGACGACGTGCAGGATTCACATTACATGTCGGAAAACCTAAATCAGCGCCAAGCTGCCGCCCTTTTTCTACTTCACCTTTCATGGAATAGGGTCTTCCCAATAATTGCTCGACTAAATCAAAGTCCCCATTAGAGAGCTGCTCTCTAACGAAAGTGCTGCTAATACGATAACCATTCCGCTCATAGCTCGCTGTCTGTATAACCTCAAAGCCAAACTCAATTCCTTTTCTTTGGAGTAATTTGAAGTTCCCGGCCCTCTTATGACCAAATCGAAAGTCATTACCAATGACAAAGGCAGCGACGCCCAATCCATCAACTAAAATATCCTTTATATAAGAATCCGCACTAAGCTCACTAGTCTCTTGATTAAATTTTAATAAGTAAACGAAATCGATGCCAAAACTTTCTAATAATTCACATTTCTCTTTTAAGGTACTTAGTCTTGCTGGACAATTTTTTGATCCCTTAGCAAAAAATTCCTCGGGATGAGGCTCTATCAATATTACCAAAGATGGCAAACTTAACCTTTTGGCCACTTCTTTTAATTGATCAAGAATTAACTGATGACCAAGGTGAACGCCATCAAATTTACCAATGGTAGCGACAGATCCTTGCTCGGCCTGAGGATATCGGCTTGACTCTTCAAATATAATCATTAATGGGGTAACCGCTTATAAAAGCGCGGAATTATACTCCTTTATCCACTCTTCTGCAGGTAGAGAATTTACTCTTCAGGCGCTGCTACAGTTGAGCGAGGCACTAAATTCCGCCGGCCCTTGTTAAAACAAATTCTGGCAAGTGCTAAAAGTAAGATAATCAGTATCCCCTGTCCTATTATTGTATTGACTACTGAAATAGTTTCCGGGCGCATACTAATAAGAACCAGGTTTATCGCGGTGGCCACCGCCGAAATAACCAAGAGTAATGCGGTCATAAATAAGACTATAGCTAAAAATTTCTTCATCAGAAAATTATCTTCAATCTAAGCTGTCTCTGGCAATTTATGAATGTCCGCAAACAGTTGATAGCCTTTAGCTCCCATAAATCGCCTTAAGGTTTTTCGATCAGTATTTCTAACATCAACAATAATAAGACCCTCAAGAGATTCGTTGAAATTAGAATGGATATTGAAACAAACCATTTTACCATGAAGTGCCAAGTAATGACGAAGCAAGACTGGTAAAGTTTTTCCTGGATCACAACGACCGATAAGCTTACTTAGTACTTTGATATTGGCTAGCTCGACCAACATATCCTCGGTCCACACGCGATTTTCAACCTTGTGTGGCTTCAAAGGCTTTACAAACTTTGTAAATTGTCTAGCTCTAAAATGCGTCAGCATAGTATCAGCAATCAGAGATCTTGCTAAATCACTATATTCGCGCGAAATACTGACTGAACCAAACAAAGTATGGTAGTCAGGCCTCGCAACTAACATTTGACCAATTCCCCTCCAAAGCATATTCAATGAAATGGGACGTCGCTGATAATCAGGGTGTATAAAAGATCGCCCCATTTCGATGGCCGGGCCTATCTTTCGAATAAAAAAATCATCGTAACGATACAAAGATCGAGAATATAGCCCACTTATTCCGTATTTTGAGACAATCTCATCTACGAGTCCAACACGATATGCTCCAGCTATCCTACGATCAACTTTGTCCCATAAAAATAAGTGTAAATAATGAGGGTCAAATTCATCCGAATCTTTTGAAAGCCCAGTGCCCTCTCCAGCATCACGAAAAGTTATTTCTCTCGCTATAGCGATCTCATCCATTATGATACCCAGGCGGTCAAAAGGCACGCAATAGACGTCAAACTCTTCATGTTCTACTAACCGAAATTCGTCTAAATCGCGTACCTCCTTATCAAGCTGGATAGTATTCTTTATAGAATTATATTCGATACGTTGTCGCATTTTCTTAGGAATATTAAAGCAAGATTTTAACGCATCCGTGCTTACTCGAAGATATTCGGTTATTGCTCTAGAGTTCTTTAAGAGCCTAAACTCTTCTGGAGGAATAGCTCGCCCAATAGTCAAAGTTAGTTTAAAGCCCTTCTTATTCGCCAGCTGTCTAGGCAATAGGGCTGTCCGAATTCTTGGATGAACCAAACCTGCGGTATAAAAATAACGACTGTTACGGCCATCAACATGGATAGGTAAAGTTATGCACTGATAACGCTTTATTAGTTGCCCAACCAATCTACTCCAAGGTCGATCCTGAATCTTTCCTTGTTTCCATTCATAAGCCGAAACCATTCCCGCCGGAAAAATAAGTACCGCCCCACCATATTTCAGATGCTTATGAATCTGCTTGATTCCAGCAACATTGTTAGTCACCGGTTGACTGGTCAACACATCTACACCGATAAACAAATCTCTTAATTCTGGTATGCGTCGCAGCAACTCATTTGTCAGAACCTTGAGATCCCGTCGTACTTTGAGTAATTCATGAGCCAAAGCAATACCATCTAATCCTCCTAACGGATGATTTGCAACTATTAATACTGGTCCCTCTTGCGGAATCTCAGACAGATTTTCTTCTTGCTTAAGAAAGGTAGTTACGCCAAGAGTATTCAGCAAATAGAGAAGAAAATCCTTAGAATTGGCATCTCTAGGCCTATCTTCGTAGATCTGACTCAAATGATGCAAGCCAAAGATTCGCTCCAAAAGAAACGAAAAGAGACGGGGCCTTAAATTCAGTCTAGTTGGATTAGTCATTTAGAGGGTATTTTTTTACTAAATCGGTTTCGTAACGCCATGCTTTGTATAAAGCTATTAATGCGGGGGCCTTATGCCCTCTCTCCCGGTTTTTTTCGCCAATCTTAAATAGCGTATCATACTGCTGCAATAACGTTTTTATTGCAGTTCCGAACTTAGTATTTCGGTCCCAAATATTGATCGATTCGGAACTAGCTCCATTTATTTCAATTATTTCAAAATCTTTGCCCTGACTTAAGCTTTGTATATTGTTAAATTTAATATCTAACCGGCCATAGAAAAACCCCGGAATATCTTCGAAAATTTTATCCAAGGTTTGCAACAAACCTTCATCATGAAATATTTCTCCAGCATCTCTAAAAATAGCACCACGTGAATGGCTTGCCGCAAATATTAATTGGTAAGGTTCATTTCTAGGAATTACCTTCTTCCATCGTTCAGCATGTCTAGCTGTATAAAGATGTTGCAGATTTTTAGCCCTAGGGTCTGCACCAACTAATTCACCGAGCGTGCTCTCCCCGTCTCCCACCACATACGGAGTATATTTCAGAGTCACAGAAGTTATTTCACCCTTAGTACTCCCAGGATGACGCACATAAAATACTCCTGCCTCTGCATTCCATCGACTTAATTGCTGAAACTGGATACTACCTCTCAGCGGAAACCATTTCAGATACTCTAATAATTCTTCTTTATTTTGTAATAGTTTAACTCCAACTCCTCGACACCCAATATCTGGCTTTCCAACAATCGGCAATGATAGGCCACGCTCGGAAAGAAGCTTAACAATCCGCTCCGCCTGAATATCTACACATTTATCAGAAACCTCATAAACAACCCAAGGTAAAATCCAGCGCCGTGCGAAGTCACCCGCCACCTCAAATACAAAAGATTTTGCCACACCAACCATTCCGGACAATGGAACAGCGGGGTTAGCGATCAAAGGAAGAGTTAAGCTCCTGTGGCGAATGGATAGCAATATCCATTGGAAAAATACCGGCAAGTACATTAACCACAATGGCCAAAACTCAAAATATGACGTCGCGCGGCCAGTCAAGTCGAGTGATGGCATTCCCGGCGGCACATGGGTTTTATATTTACTTTCCGCTTTATTCAATCTCTGGAACCAATAGGCGATATAGACTTCTGATAGACCAAATAACCATCTCTTAATTATTACAGAGATAAATTCTACCCTCAATTCAGCATTAAAAGTAGAGGCAGAAATATAACTAATGTATTGCTATTATCCGTAATAAGAGGTGTTTAAGGTGACGTTATGCTAAGTAAATTTTTAGTAACTTTAACGGTAATAGTTATAGCTTTCTTTGTCCTTCGCCAGCGTCATTTAAATAATAACACTAGTAAGAAGACGCCAGCTATTACTCAAAAAGCTCAAAAAGCTCAAAAAGCTCAAAAAGCTCAAAAAAATAAAGTTAAAACCGAACTGGCTTCAGACATGAGGGCCGGAGCATATATTTTCCTGATATTAATGGTTACTCTTGGGGCCACACTTTATTATTTTGATTGGCAAGACGATCACAAAATACTTACGGTTAATTTGCATCGCAGTGATCAAACTCAGCCCGTTAGCTATGAGGTTTATAAGTATCAGTTGCAAGAACGCGCATTCATTACTATTGACGGCCGGAGTATAGCTGTCGCCAGCAATGAACGTATGGAGGTTTTGGGGCTGAACGAATAACACTTTCTAGCTAAGTTTTAGCACCGCAGTTTTCGTTATTTCATGTAACTCACTGCCGTCGCATTTAGCATAATTTAAGATCTTATGCTTCATTGAAGTCGCCCAAAAACGAACAATATGATCAGTCACTCTATTAGCCGATAGTTCGGAGGCATCTCCGTAATCTAAGTTGGTGGCAATTTGATTTGCCATCTTAATCAGGTGAGCCAATTCTTTGTCGATCATACTAACTCCAGCCTCCTGCAATGGGAGTAACAAACATGACGATTTTTTCTCGCAAATCCAATCAAAGTCATATCAACCGACTCTGCTACATCGATAGCCAATGCGGTTGGCGCTGATACTGCGACTAATACAGAAATATTTGCCATGGCGGCCTTCTGAACCATCTCATAACTCGCCCTACTAGAAATTAATAGAAAGCCGCTGTTCAGTTTTTCTCTAGAGAGTTCCTTATTAAGAGCAAGCGTTCCGATTAACTTATCTAAAGCGTTGTGACGACCAACATCTTCTAGTAGTTCAGTTATTTTTCCGTTGTTATCACACCAAGCAGCGCCATGAACTGATCCAGTTAATTTTTGCAATGGCTGATGATTCTTTAATTGGCTTATAGCCCTATCAATCACAGCGCCTGAAATATGGGAGTCAGATGAGATTAATTTGTTTGGTATGCGGAGATTTTCTAAAGATTCTACCCCGCAAATGCCACAACCAGTTCGGCCTGTAAGACTCCTCCGCCGATCTTTTAAATTAATAAAACATTGATTGGAAATATCTAAAGAAATCTCTATTCCCGCTTCGATTTGATTAACCTCGATGCTATAAATGTCATCCAATGAATTTACAATCCCTTCGCTCAAACTAAATCCAACAGAGAACGACTCTAAGTGGTTAGGGGATGCCATCATTACAACATGCGATATATCATTGTAGACTAGTGCAACTGGATACTCCTCCGCAACTGCATCTTTGCACTGACGCGAATTTTGACCGGACCAAATATTAACTAAGAAATTTTTAGAGCCAGGATGTTCGCTCACAAATTAGCCCATATTACACTTTTGCTTCTCGCAAGAAAGATTCTTGTCGTTTTGCGAAATTTTCATGTTGAGACTGCCACTTTGAATTGCCAGATACCTTGCGGACTTCAACTGCGGTTACCTTATACTCTGGGCAATTTGTCGCCCAGTCCGAATTGTCTGTAGTAATTACATTCGCACCGGTGCTCGGATAATGAAAAGTTGTATAAACTACGCCAGGTTGAACACGGTCGGTGATCGTTGCTCGCAGCGAAGTCTGACCAGCACGACTTCTTACCTGAACCAGGTCATTACCGACAATACCTCGATTTTCGGCATCATGGGGGTGAATTTCTAGAATATCTTCTTGATGAAATTCTATATTTTCCGTTCGTCTAGTCTGGGCCCCAACATTGTATTGAGAAAGTATACGGCCTGTCGTTAGCAATAATGGGAACCGTTTTACAATCTTCTCAGTAGTGGCGACATACTCAGTAACCGCAAAATATCCTTTGCCTCTGACAAATTCATCAACATGCATAATTGGAGTCCCGCGAGGAGCCTCCTCATTGCATGGCCATTGAATGGAGCCTTCACGCTCCAAGCGCTCATAATTTATTCCGCTAAAAGTTGGAGTCAGTTTTGCTATTTCATCCATAATTTCGGAAGGGTGCTGATAATTCATCTCGTATCCTAGCGCATTAGACAAAGCAATTGTTGCCTCCCAATCCGCTTTGCCACTTAGAGGAGACATCACCTTCCTAACTGGCGAAATTCGGCGTTCCGCATTAGTGAAAGTTCCATCCTTTTCCAGAAAAGATGCTCCTGGCAAAAAAACATGTGCAAATTTAGCAGTTTCATTAAGAAAGATGTCTTGCACAATCAAACAATCCAAACTACGCAACGCCTCTTCGACGTGCTGAGTATTGGGGTCGGATTGCGCGATATCTTCACCCTGACAATACAGACCTTTAAAACTACCCACTACCGCAGAATCAAGCATATTGGGAATCCGTAAACCGGGTTGCGGTTTTATCTTTACTCCCCACAGTTTTTCGAAAGGCTCTCGCACGCCTTCTATCGACACATGTCTATAGCCTGGAAGCTCATGAGGAAAAGATCCCATATCACAGGCACCTTGAACGTTATTCTGACCTCGGAGCGGATTTACACCGACCCCTTCACGGCCAAGATTACCAGTAAGCATAGCCAAATTTGCAATTGCCATAACCGCTGTTGAACCTTGGCTATGTTCTGTGACACCCAACCCATAATAAATGGCCCCATTTTTAGCCTTTGAGTAAAGGCGAGCAGCCGCAATAATTCGCTTCGCTGGCACTCCTATAATTTCCTCAAGAGCCTCTGGTGAATTTTTGTCATCACTTATAAATTTTTTCCATTTTTGAAATGGTTCCATTTCGCACCTAGAATCAATAAAACTCTTGTCCTCCAATTCCTCTCTAATAACAACATGAGCCAACGCATTTAGCAGAGCAACATTAGTTCCAGGCAGAAGGTCTAAATGATAATCACTATTAATATGAGGGCTCTTAACCAAATCAATTCGTCGTGGATCGATTACTATTAATCTAGCTCCCTCTCGCAATCGTTTCTTCATACGCGACGCAAATACAGGATGGGCGTCTGTAGGATTTGCTCCCATAACAATAATAACGTTAGCCTTTTCTACGGACTCAAAAGTTTGTGTGCCAGCCGATTCCCCAAGCGTAGTCTTCAAACCATAGCCTGTCGGTGAGTGGCAGACTCGGGCACAAGTATCGACATTATTATTTCCAAAAGCCGCCCGAACCAACTTCTGAACCAGATAAGTTTCTTCATTTGTGCAACGCGAAGATGTTATTCCACCAACGGAGTCTTTCCCGTAGATCTCCTGAATTTTCCTAATCTTTAATGCCGCAAACTCCACCGCCTCATCCCATCCAACCTGACGCCATGGCTCTTCAATGTTGTTACGGATCATAGGCTTCGTAATACGATCTTTATGCGTCGCATAACCAAAAGCAAACCGCCCCTTGACACAGGAGTGGCCTTTATTTGCCTTTCCATTTTTATAAGGAACCATCCGAACCACTTTGTCTCCTCGCATCTCCGCACTAAATGCGCACCCTACCCCACAATATGCACAAGTAGTTATGACATCATGCTCGGGAATCCCATTGTCGATAATCGAATTTTCCATTAATGTTGCTGTAGGGCAGGCTTGCACGCAGGCGCCGCACGACAAACATTCCGAACCTAGAAAATCTTCATCTTGGCTTACGGAAACCTTTGAGGCGAAGCCTCTTCCATCTATTGTTAGAGCAAAAGTTCCCTGCACCTCTTCACAAGCCCTAACACAACGCGAGCACACAATGCACTTGCTTGGATCGAAGGTAAAATAGGAATGGCTTACATCTTTTTTAGCATCTAAATGATTCTCTCCCGAATAACCGTACCTTACGGCACGCAATCCGACTTCTCCGGCAGTATCTTGCAATTGACAATCGCCATTAGCAGCGCATGTGAGACAATCTAAGGGATGGTCAGAAATATAAAGCTCCATTACGTTGCGGCGCAATTTAGCAATTGCTTCCGACTGAGTTCTAACAACCATCCCTTCTTCTATCAAGGTCGCGCAAGAAGCTTGAAATCCCTTCCTACCTTCGATCTGCACTAAACAAATTCGACAAGAGCCGAAGGGCTCCAAGGAGTCGGTAGCACAAAGTCGTGGTATATTTATATTGACCTGCGCAGCCGCTCGCATAACGGAAGTACCCTCTGGAAGCGTTATCGATTGACCATCAATTAAAAGAGTTAAAAGTTTTAAAGATTGGTCTGAATTAATCGAAATGTCGGGGGTACCAAAATCCTTATTAGGATCATTGGGTCGTCCTGGTGGAGATTTTTTTACTGGTTCGTAATATTGCAACATTTTCTCGTTTATCAACCTAACCAATCTATTCGAAATCCTCGCTGAAATGCTTCAATGCAGACCGGACCGGAAAAGGGGTCATTCCCCCCATTGCACAGAGAGAACCATCCTCCATTGTGTCGCAAAGTTCAACTAATAATTCTTTGTTTTTTTGTAAATTTTCGCCATTCCTAATCTTCTCTATGACTTCGACCCCTCGCACAGAACCTATCCTACAAGGTGTGCATTTCCCACAAGATTCGATCTTACAAAACTCCATGGAAAACTGAGCTTGCTGACCCATATCCACAGTTTCATCAAAAACGACTATCCCACCGTGACCAAGCATCGCCTCAATCTTTAAGAAGGCTTCATAATCTAGTTCTGTATCCCATTGATCTTCAGATAAATAAGCTCCTAAGGGGCCTCCTACTTGCACCGCTCTCATAGCCAAGCCCGTTCGAGTGCCCCCACCAAAGTCAAACAAAAGGTCATTTAACACCGCACCAAATGCTATCTCGACCAAACCTGCGTACTTAATATTGCCAGATAACTGAAAAGGCAAGGTACCTCGGGAGCGCCCGACGCCATATTGTTGATATTTATCGGGGCCACTGGCAATGATAGAGGGCACGGAGGCCAATGAAATAACATTATTAATTACGGTTGGTTTTCCGAAAAGGCCTTCCACTGCAGGCAAAGGCGGCTTTGGTCTCACTTCGCCTCGCTTTCCTTCGAGACTTTCCAGCATTGATGTTTCTTCGCCGCAAATGTAGGCCCCAGCACCAAGCCTAATTTCTATATCAAAAGACTTGCCACTTCCAAGGATATTTTCACCTAAATAATTTAGTTTTCTTGCAATGACCAATGCTTCTTTAAAAACTTCAAAGGCCAACGGGTACTCTTCACGCAAATATATATAACCCGAATTAGAGTTTACGGCGAGACCTGCAATAAGCATTCCTTCCACTAAACAAAAGGGGTCGCCTTCCATAAGCATTCTATCCGAAAATGTTCCGGAGTCACCCTCGTCAGCGTTGCAGACAACATATTTTTGATCAGCATTCGTATCGAGCACCGTTTGCCATTTAATCCCCGTTGGAAAGGCAGCCCCGCCTCTACCCCGCAACCCAGATTCATAAATCGCTGTAACGATATCTTGGGGGTTTAGTGTTAAGGCTTTCTTTAGTCCGACAAACCCGCCGTAAGCTTCATAATCTTTGATGGAAAGCGGATCAATAACCCCGACTCTCGAGAAAGTAACCCTTTGCTGTTTACTTAAGAACGGAATTTCTTCCGTTACCCCCAGGTATTTCGGATGAGATTCGTTTACTTCCCAGCATGAGCACTTTATAAAATCGCCAACCTCATCAATACCAATTGGACCATAGGCTACACGCCCTAATTCTGATTCAATCTCGATTAGCGGCTCTAGCCAATACAATCCTCGAGAGCCATTACGGATAACCTCAATTGGAATTTCCTGAGACTCAAAATGATTTTCAAGCACATATGCTACGTGATCCGCTCCCAACGAGCAGGCCCCAGTATCCCTTGGCACAAATAATTTTTTATGAAGATTCGACATTCAATTTATTACCTTCAATGGTGTCTTAGTCAAATCGTCAATCAGGCTGTCAAAAATTTCAGCACTTACATTTGCGTGAATTTTATTATCAATTCGGACCGCGGGAGAACAAGCACAGTTGCCAAGGCAGTAAACTGGCTCTAATGTCATGGAACCATCCGCGGTTATCTGATGAAAATCGATACCCAAAGACGTTTTTGCATGCTTTTCTAGTAAGCGACTGCCCATCGCTTGGCAAGCTTCCGCCCTACATATTTGAATTCGATGCCGTGGTCCCGGAGTTGTGCGGAAATAATGATAGAAACTAACAACTCCATGAACCTCCGCCCTAGAAATATTCAAGGATTCAGCAATAATAGGAACAAAATCAGGAGAGATATAACCTAACCTTCCCTGAACCTCATGGAGAATCTCCAATAAAGGGCCAGGAGTCTCTTTCATCCCTGAAACAATTTCTTCAATAACGTTTATGTGTTCTAGATCTTCCAATGATTTGGCCTCTTATAGGTTTTTTAAATTTTAGACCAATTTTTTACAAAAATTACCTATACTCAAATCTCGCTATTCGATCAG
>JAQWTK010000095.1 GCA_029242705.1 Gammaproteobacteria bacterium
CCGACCCTATCCCCAACCAACCCGGCCCTACTCTAGGTGCCGACACAAAGGACATCTTGCGGGAGCTTGGGTATGACGCTGCTACTATTGAAAACCTTCGCCGAAGTGGTGTCACTTGATTCGCTAAGTATTGACTAAGAGCGGAAAGACCAAAAAGTTCTTCGGTTGGATCAAGAAATTCACTTATCGCCATTATTTCAATTAGTCCTTGCGTTACATCCACTCGCATTCCGTTAGGAGCACCTACATTTGTATACATACTAATCTGCAATTAAATCATGACTAACTACACAACTCTCGGTGGGCGTGTGACATGCACCCAATGTAAGGCTACCTAGAATATTCACCACCCCCACTTGTCCAAGTTGGTTCCATCGCACCCCTATACATACTATTCTGAACGAACGGTTAGTTAAATTTTTAAGAGGAAACAACGTGCGCTTCATTGCCGATGCTTTTTCTGCCACTGGGGGCTTGCTTGGATTTATATTTTCCCGACCAATATAACGAGGAGGAATGTATACTAGAAAGTTATAATGCCTTTATGGCATTGCCAAATCGTCCAGATCAAAATATGAAGAGTAAATAAGGATGAATATAAAAACTAAAGCGAATAAGCTCCGTCAATTTGTACTATTGGCTATAACAACTCTCACGTTTTCAGCTACAGGCAGTCTCTCTTATGGCCAGGGGAATTTTGTCGGGGTGGAACTTTCCATAACGCCCGTCTCCGGCAATGTCTACATGGTCCAGCGCCCGGGAGGCGGCGGCAACATCGGCGTTCAAGTTGGCCCCGACGGTGTACTGCTGGTGGACTCCCTGTTTGCGCCACTTACAGAAAGATTAGTAGCAGCCGTCAAGCAGGTGACCGACGAAGAAATTCGCTTTCTGGTCAACACTCATATTCATCGCGATCATACTGGCGGCAATGAAAATCTGGCGGAGATGGGCGTGGTGATCTTTGCTCACGACAACACGCGCCTGCGCTTTTTCAAGGAAAGATTTCGTGGCCCCAGAGCCGGAGGCGTTTTCGGCCCACAACAACCTGCCGCAGCTAGACCGCTTATAACTTTCAACGACACCATGAGCTTCCACCTTAATGGCGAAGAGGTTCGAGCTTTTCTGGCACCTCCGGCCCATACAGATGGAGATAGCTTCGTCTACTTTTCCAAATCCGATGTGCTCCATCTTGGCGATGTGTATCGCACCACCAGCTACCCCATTATCGATATCTACAACGGCGGTAGTCTTAGAGGCACAATTGCGGCTATGGATAAGGCTATCGATTTAGCCGGCCCAGACACAACAGTTATACCGGGCCATGGCCTCGAAGTGGTGGGCCGTGCCGAGATGATCGAGTTTCGCGACATGATTCTCGACATTCAAGATCAGGTTCTCAGCATGATCCTGGAAGGCAAAAAATTGGACGAGGTGATGGCGGCACGGCCGACTGCTGCCTATGATGCCGAATGGACCGATGACCCTGGCTGGGGTCCGGAAGATTTTGTCCCTGTTGTCTATTATGAACTCGGCGGCTCTGGACGATTGGCCGACCGCTAAATGCCATTTTCCGAACCTGCGATTTTAGAATATCAATTGTACTGTTTTACCGTCAACATCAGTCAGGGTAGAACGAATCACCTTTAGTAAATCTGGGTTGGTATTATAACAATTAATGAAAGTACCACACCCTTCAAGGATGTGAGGTCTACTAGGCAGCCTTCTAGTATTATTCTCTGTGAACTTTAAGATTGGCGTGACTCAAGTACAGGTGAGAACATGGCTGTATATACCAATTTATCCGAATCAGATATCAATGAATTGCTGAGTATGTTCGGTCTAAGTAAATTACGAAACTTCCAAGGCGCAAGCGCGGGCATTGAGAATACGACCTATTTTTTATTTCTCGCAGATGGTCTGCAGTTGGTATTGACCCTTTTTGAAACCATGACTCGGGATGAGCTACCCTTCTATATCTCTCTAACCCGTGACCTAAATGCAGCAGGAATGCCGGTGCCTTGCCCACTGCAGAAACTCGATGGCTGCTCTATCCACGAGATTGCGGATAAGCCAGCACTGCTATTCCCTTTGGTCCAAGGTATCCATCTGGATAACCCTACCCCTCAAGAAATCAATCAAGTGGGCTCTACCCTTGCGAAAATTCATCTTCAATGTTTAGCGATGCCTTACGAGCGTGAAAATCCCCACGGACTTAAATGGATGAAACAAGCCCTAGCGTTTACTGAATCAACTCTCTCGCAGGATGATAAGAAGTTAATCGAGCAACAGATTCAAGCAAGGTCAAAGCTTGAATCTTTAAACCTACCTCGCGCACTAATACACGCTGACTTATTTAGAGACAACGTGTTGTTTCGTGATGAAGAGTTAGCAGGCATTGTAGACTTCTATGGCGCTGGAACAGATTGCTTAATATTAGACATTGCTATTGCCGTAAACGATTGGTGTTTAAATGCTGAGGGTCTAGTCGATGACGAAAAGCGTACTGTATTTTTAAATGCTTATGAACATGAACGCAGGCTTAGTGCATTGGAGCGGACACATTTTTTGGAGGCCTTACAGCTTGCTGCTACTTGTTTTTGGCTTTCGCGTCTAAAAGGGCAGATACAGGCGAATCACGGGAGCAATCAAGCAACCAAAAATCCGGACTTATGCAAAAAATTACTGCTACAACATACGACACAGCAAAGGCTACAAAAATAAGATCAATGTTAAAGTACGGAGCAGAATCTCCTTACATGGTTAATCACTTGGTATTTTTCCTGAAATTAGCTTGTGATTATTAGGCTGAGGAAAAGAAAGGGAAATAGAAACTCATGCGAGTTAAACAAAACAAACTCAACACGATCCCTGCGGTCCTTAGAAATACCGCACACCTATCCGGGGATTCAACTGCGATGATCTATGAGTCCGAGCGAATCAGTTATGCAACTCTGCATGAGCTGGTCCTTAATACGAGCTTCGGATTATCGAAACTGGGCATAAAAAGCGGCGACCGAGTCGCGTTCTGGCTGCCCAATACGTCCGCCTACCTCGTGCTTTACCTCGCCTGTATGCAGCTCAATGCTATAGCTGTCGCAGTAAACACCCGCTTTCGCAGCTCGGAAGTTGCTGACATCGTAAACCGCTCCGGGGCGAAAAGCCTGATATTGTGGCCATTGTTTAGAAAAGTAAATTTCCTAGAGATCTTGAGCTCGATCGAAGATGCCGCATTCAGCCAGGTGGAGTCAGTCGTCGTTTACAGTGAGGCAGAGAACAATGTGTCTCTGAAAAATCAATTGCCCGGGTCATTGCAATCTAAAAAACTCGTCAGCTATCAAGAATTAATTAGCCAGTCCGGCGCAGAAATTGATAATAGTAGCGCGGACGCTGGCTGCAATATTTTTACCACCTCTGGCACAACTAGTGCCCCTAAATTTGTACTCCATAGTCACCGCAGTATTTCCAACCATGCGGAAGAGGTGTGGCGCAACTTGGAACCTTTGATTAAAAATGATGCTTTTTTTCATACGCTACCTTTTTGTGGCGTATTTGGTTTCAATCATTTTTCTGCCGCTTTGGTTGGTGCAAGGGCAAACGTGATTCAAAGCTCCTTTGATGCACATGAAGCGGTAAATTTAATCGATCTGCACAAAGTCCACTACATTAGCGCGACAGATGATATGTTACTGGCGCTGTTAGACGCGGATGATCGCAATCCTGCCCTGCCCTCCCTTACTTGCTGTGGTTATGGTGCTTTCAATATGCCACCTGAAGAAATCACTGAGCGCGCAAGCGCCAGAGGACTAAAACTGGTTGGCCTCTATGGAATGAGCGAGGTTCAGGCCCTGTTCGCCCGGCGAGAACATATACAAGCCGACGAACAACGATATCTCCCGGGTGGCAAACTGATATCACCACACGCTAGCGTTCGGGCAAGAAACCCTGAGAACAAAGAAATTTTACCCCATGGCGAAAGCGGGGAGCTTGAGTTTAAGGGCCCTAGCCTGTTAATTAAGTATTTCGAGAATGACAGCGCGACGGAGGAATTAATCCGACAGGATGGATATCTCAAATCAGGCGATCTCGGCTACACATGCTCTACATCTGAATTCGTGTTTCAAGCACGGATGGGAGACACATTGCGGCTTGGGGGCTACCTGGTAGCACCGGAAGAAATTGAAACCTATCTTATTGAACATGATTCTGTCGAAGCAGCGCAGGTAGTCGCCGTTCGGGTTCATGATAAGATGCGAGCTCATGCATTTATAATTCCAGCTGAAAATAGAATTCCTGATCAAGAAAAACTAAAAACATATTGCCTGGACGGCTTGGCAAAATTTAAAGTACCAGTTGTCTTTCATTACCTAGATGAGTTTCCAACCACTAAAAGTCCTAACGGCACTAAAATCCAACGAGCTAAACTTAGAGAAATAGCAGAAACAGAAACGCAAAATCAATCAACCCGCGCCAGTTTGCGTTAGCTGTCCGCGCCCTACCCTCAACTATTTTTGGTCCACTAGGCTTACGGCCGTGAGCGGCACTTAGCCTTACCTTTAATGGCGGGAGTACGACTCCGAATCCGAATATATTTCGACATCGCATTACCTTGGGTTTATTCAATACACCCACTAATTCATGTGCCTTTAGGGGCGTCAGATTCCTTAAAATAGAAAATAAAAATTTCGACCGAAAAGGCTTGAACTCTTAACCATAATGCTGATAATGCGCAAAAATAAATTATAGATTTTTGCAATTGTTGAGCCCTTTGGAAATTAAGATGGACCTGAAGGTTTTCACTTTAAGAGGCCGCCTATGTCAAATTCTCTGAAATATCGCCGGAGAGCACAATGAGTAATCCAATTACCGCTCTATTCGGCCCATCCCCCATAAGGCCGATCCAAAAACACATGGCTAAAGCACAAGGCTGCATAACGTTACTGGGCGATTTTCTTGAAGCAAGCCTTACAAAAGACTGGGCCAAGGCTGAGGAAGTTCAAAAGGCTATACACCAAGCTGAGAACGAAGCGGACTCACTTAAGCGGGAAATTCGAACCCACCTCCCCAGAAGTTTGTGGCTACCAGTAGCTCGTAGTGATTTACTGGAAATGTTGCAATTTCAAGACCGCCTAGCAAACAGAGCAAGAGAGATCGCCGGGATAATGCTTGGTCGAAAAATAGAAATCCCGGAAGAATTGGTCGAATCCGTTCGCGACTACTACCAGATAAACCTGAACACCTCCGCACAAGCCCTCAAGGCCATAAATGAACTTGATGGATTACTGGAAACCGGTTTTCGCGGCAGGGAAGCTAATCTTGTAGAAGAGCTTCTTGCAGAGCTGGATGAATTGGAACACCAGAGCGATGTTAGCCAAGTTAAATTAAGGGCCATGCTGTTTCAAATGGAAGATTCATTACCACCTGTGAATGTCATATTTTTGTATAGGGTCATAGATAGATTGGGCGAGCTCGCTGATATTTCACAGAAAGTTGGCGGCCGCTTACTACTTCTTATAGCGAAATAGCCATTTAATGGAGAATTAAAGAATATGTCTGAAGTGATTGCTCAGTATGGGTTCCTGTTGCTTGGCATGGCTTGTTTATTTGCCTTCTTCATGGCTTGGGGTGTTGGAGCAAATGATGTCGCAAATGCCATGGGTACTTCTGTTGGCGCAAGGGCCATTACCATCAAGCAAGCCATTATAATTGCAATGATATTCGAGTTCGCTGGCGCGTGGCTGGCTGGTGGAGAAGTAACTTCAACAATCAGGAGTAGCATTATTGATGTTGAAGCAGCAGGATTTGATGAACGTCCGGAGCTTCTAGTTTATGGCATGCTGTCCTCTCTGTTGGCCGCTGGAATTTGGCTTTTAATTGCTTCAAAGTATGGTTGGCCAGTGTCAACTACTCATTCTATTATTGGTGCCATCGTCGGATTCGCCGCAGTGGGTATATCTCTCGAATCAATCATGTGGGGCCAAGTTAGTTCTATCGTTGCAAGCTGGATAGTCTCTCCACTCGTTGCAGGAACAATTTCATTTTGTCTTTTTATGACAGTGCAATACCTCGTCCTGTCCACCAAAGACCCATTTGCCAATGCTAAGAAATATGTACCCTATTATATTTTTCTGGTCGGATTCGTCATTGCCATGGTTACCATGGTTAAAGGTTTAAGACATGTGGGCTTGGAAATCACTTTCGCACAAAGCACAGCAATGGCTATTGGGTTCGGGATAATAACCATGTTTATCGGTGTGTTCATGCTACGACGGATCCCGGAACCATCATCCGATAAGATGCAGAATCAATTTTCAAGCGTAGAAAGTGTTTTTGCTATTCTAATGGTTTTTACGGCTTGCTCGATGGCCTTTGCGCATGGCTCCAACGATGTTGCAAATGCCATTGGCCCTTTGGCGGCGATCAATAGCGTTGTACAAAGTGGTGGCGTGTTTGAAACAGAGTCCGCACTGCCCATGTGGATTCTATTACTTGGTGGCTTCGGCATTGTCTCGGGACTCGCTATTTGGGGTTACCGGGTAATCGCAACAATTGGAAGGAATATAACCGAACTGACGCCTAGCCGCGGTTTCGCTGCCGAGTTAGCCGCTGCAACTACTGTGGTAATCGCCTCTGGGACAGGTATTCCCGTTTCAACTACGCATACATTGGTAGGTGCAGTATTGGGGGTTGGGGTCGCTCGCGGTATCGGGGCGTTAAACCTGAGTACGGTAGGTAAGATATTTCTTTCGTGGATCGTAACTCTGCCGGTCGGAGCGCTACTTTCCATTATCTTCTTCTTTATCTTCCAGGCAGCGTTTGGCTAACTACTATTGAATGCTATCTTTTAAATTGGCAATAGCAAATCCGTCATTACTTCTCAGCGCCTGATAAATTCTCTTAAAAAGGTAACCTAAATTACAAATAGAAATTCTAGCGCTGAAAACTCGGCTCCATCAGAGAGCGAAAATCTACTCCCCAACGGTTATCCCTTTTACTAAGGACCCAAAGCGCGGGCACGGTTCGATACTTTTCATTGTTCTGATCGTAGCGCTCGAAAGCTAACTCAAAAAACACGCGTGTTGGAGTAGCATAGGTAACTTGCACATCAATACGGTCACTGCGCAACCAATTCTCTTGTTCTCGCAATCGATTAAAATCAACATTGGCCAAGGGTGAGTTTGTATTCTCGGCATGAATGAAGAAATTCCGATTCAACATAATTTGGGGAATATGAGTAACTTCTCTAAGCGCCGGGTTGTCTGCGCTATTAAAGGTCATAAAAAACTCTTCGATGGTTTGCATTCCCTCAGCGATTGCAAAATCGACTTCAGCTGAGTCATGCCGTTCAAACAAGGGATCCCCACTTCGATACTGCATACCCCATTCGCCATCCTGTTTTGTCCAGACATAGTAGACCAGCCCGCTTAGATAGATTTCACCATCGGGGCGTATACGGCTGAATTCCACAGTGAAATTCACTTTGTCATCGGAAGCCTGGAGCACGGTGATATTATTAAAGGCGCTACTACCCCAGCCCTGTTGACGGAGATTGTCATAGCCGACAAACCAGTCTTGTGCTTGTTCAATCACTACGAATCCATTTGGACCGTGGCTTATATGTGGAAAGCTCAACTCCTCTCTTACAGCCGCATCATCGATGCTGTTCCATTTTTCAATAAATCGATCTAAAGAAGCTCGTGCCTCCCTTATGGATTGAGAATAGTCTTGGGCAAACGCATGCTGAACATGAACAAATGCAAAGAGTATTAGAACAATCAACCGGGATATTTTCATTATATTACCTTTTATAGCTCGTCCAGAATAAGGGGAGCGCCCACCGAGAGTTGTGTAATTAGTCATCCAGATTTATTGGCCCTAAGTCGAGGCAGATTCAGTACAAATAAGATGAGGGCTAGTAATAGTATCACGATGGAAAAAACACTTTGCGTCACAGGACTCTCTTCAATTGCAGGAATCCCCATTACCAAAGTCAATACATCCTCCGGCAACTGATAGTCAACTCCCACATAGTCATTAAATTCACCGCGCACCTCGCTCGTGTCATAAACTATAGTAAAGGGCTGAGTTATATCTACGCCTGGGTGCATAAATAATGCGATAGCGAACTGGGCACGACCAGCGATCTTTCCCTCATCCGCTGTTCCGGCGAATACAACCCTATCCCCACGATTAGGGTATAGAATTCCATTCTGCATGGCACCCAATCGCAGTTGTTGCAATCGAGACGTATTACCCGTTAGGCCAAGTAAAATCATATGACCATCTTCGATCATCTCGCTGGCAGTGCGATCAGAATTTGAGTAATCAATTGCACCGACGAGCAGCGCACCTAAGCGATAGTGACCTATATAAGCCAGAGCAAAATTAAGATCAGGCTCACCGGCAATGGGAACCGAGAACTCTTTAACAAAACCGCTGGCCAGATAGCCATCCCAACTCTGACCCCGCAGTGTTTGTAATACGTCGATCTCTACATTTGCTTCGACCACAAAAGAAGATCCAGGCAAATAGGCCATGGCCACCCGCCTGGTTGCGTTACGAATTCCTCGTGCTAATGCCCAGCTACTAATCGTTGCGCGCGAAATTCCATCTATATCTGCGCGCAGGCGAAATTCATCGGCGATTGCTTTGCCAGTAAATTGCTCTGGAAATCCTGAGTCAACAATAAAGTCACCACGCACATATTTATAGGACTCCCGGTAGAAAAGTACCTTAACTCCAGTAATTTCGCCGTCTAAATTCATGCCAATCAATGCATCGATTGGACCACTAAACCCATCTTCTTCCGGTGGAATGTCGGGAGTCGTGAATACGTAGCCTATTAATTCGCTTTCATCAGCAGATTGAAATGCTAAATAGACCGGGGGATCACCTTGTTTTTCAGAAAAAGATTTTGCCAATGGCATAGCGTCTTGTAGCCAAGAGTCTTCAAGATTCTGCCATTCGTTTTGAGCTAGTACTGAAAAATTTATTAGAGCAAAGAGAATGAAAAGGGCAGAGTTAAAAACCATGTTTGTAATTTTCGGCTGAAGCATACATTGCTAGCCTTCCTCAATCCCCGGCCTACCAGCTTCAGTTACATAAGTCTTGCGAATACTGATCGGCGCTCCCTGAGTCGTTATATAAGGAACAACCTTATAGTCAGCTCTCCATAAATCGGGTGTTAAAGTTACAGCTACGTACCCGCGATTGGCGTTATAAAATTTTACGTGAGGATTATTCAACAACAAATTCCGGCCATAGTCCGTCATATCCTGACCGTCTCCTCCAGACGATATGGAGGTGCCAATGTATTCCGACCCGACAACTTTTGACGTAGACAAGTCAAAATCGAGTTTAAGATCGGCCACCCAATTTGCGTGAATGTCGCCGGTCAGAACAATAGGATTTGGAGTTGAAACGGTATCTAGATGTTCCAAAAGCTCCTGCCGCTCGTAAGGGTAACCATCCCACAAATCCATGGGCCAAAGTTGTTCCCCAGCCTCGTTAACGCCGCGCAGTTTTGCCATCATGATCTGCTGTGGCAACACATTCCAAATGGCATCTGTTGTCGCGAGACCATCAAATAGCCATTTTTTCTGGGCTTGCCCCAAAACCGTTCGCGCTGGGTTTTGATGCTCTTCACAACTAAGTTTCCGACCATCGCCACATGCTTGATCGTTTCGGTACTGTCGGGTATCCAGTACGTGCATTTCCATAAGGCTGCCAAAGCGAAGGCGGCGGTAAATTGGCATATCAGGGCCCTGGCGCCCAACCGGCAGGCGTATTGGCATAAATTCATAATATGCCTGGTATGCATTGGCTCGCCGCCGAAGCAATTGCTCGGGAGTCTGATCATCTTCTGCGACGTCACCCGCATAGTTATTATCTACCTCGTGATCATCCCAAGTAACTGCCCAGGGAGCAGACGCGTGAGCCGCACGAATGTCTGGGTCTGACTTATATGTGTTGTACCGATTTCGATAATCTTGAAGGGTCCTAATTTCTGGCCCTTCATGATGACGCACCAAATTATCCCCCCAACTTCTTTCATATATGTAATCTCCCAAATGGATCACTAGGTCAAACTCTTCTTCTGCCATATGCTTGTAGGCTGTGAAATAGCCATGCTCATATTGCTGACACGACGCAAATGCGAGGCGAAAACTCTCATTACTAGAAGACGCCGACGGAGCTGTTTTAGTCCGCCCTATAGAGCTAGTGACATTTCCAACTTGCCACCGGTAAAAGTAGACCCGATCAGGATCTAAACCCCGCACATCTGCATGGGCAGAATGCCCAAGCTCTGCGGGTGCTGCTATAGAACCTTTTCTTATGATCCTACTAAAGTTTGGTGATTCCGAGATTTCATAATCAACCTGGACTGCCTGGTCCCCAGCTCCAAGGTCCCTCATGACATGTTGATCCAGGCGGGTCCAAAGTACGACAGAATCTGGTGTCGGATCACCAGACGCCACACCCAGTGTAAAGGGGTCAGTCGAGAGTCTAGTTAAGCGTCTTGCAGCACCATGAGCGAGGGTCGAAATGCCCCCTAATGCGAGTGAGCCTAACAGCGCAGTTGCTAAATGCGCGTTCACTGTTAAGAAATCACGACGTGACCAATTGGATCTCATACACAAACTCCCGCTTATCTTATTAGTAAGCTTCAGAATTAACTACCTTTCATCCAGAATAGTATGTAGCGCACCGAAATGGAACTTAATTAGCGGTCAGCTCCTTAGAGCTTATTAGCTTCAGATAGATTAGTTGGGTCAATTAAGCTCCATACCGTCTCAAGGACACTACTGTTAACTTGAATTATATCCGTGTATAGACTTGTCGTTGTTTCAAATATACCGCTGCAATCAGGAGCCTGAACCTTTTCGTTGAGCGCACCATTGGTGTTGAAGTCTCTCGCCTTAGTGATTTGAATGATCGCGTCAGCACGAGATACTACCTTTAAGCCTATATCAAGTAGGCTCAACGTTATACGAACAAGCTATAGGTGTGTTATAAGAACGATGGCGCCTCTGGGGTGGCTTTACAGAAAAGTATGCTCTGTGTGTTCCTGCTATTGAGCCTAAAGATAATAAGTTGGCTAATCAGATAATGGAGTAACTTTATTCGATTGTTCCCCAAATTCACAATTGAGTATTTATGAGCCTACCCGATGAAAAAATAGGCGTTTTTGTAGATATCCAGAACATCTACTACACAACAAGGGATGCCTTTGGAAGATCCTTTAATTACCGCGCTTTATGGCAGATTCTCTCACGCAAGGGAGACATCGTTGTAGCAAATGCATATGCCATAGACCGCAACGATGAAAGCCAAAGAAAATTTCAGAGTGCCCTCCGTCATATTGGATTCAATATCCGGCTAAAACCTTATATTCAGCGGGCTGATGGATCTGCTAAGGGTGACTGGGATGTCGGTATTACGGTGGATGTGCTGCAACACTCTCCATCGCTAGATAGAATTTTCCTTTTGTCTGGCGACGGAGATTTCGACCTTTTAGTAGAGGCAGTGCAAACTAAGCATAGTGCGCCAGTGGAAGTTTATGGCGTCTCTGAATTAACAGCCGATTCGCTGAAGCAAGTAGTGTCTTGTTTCCATCCTATTACTGAATCGCTATTAATTTAACTAACCTCGCTGCTAACTAGTTATGACTAAACTGGAAAAAAGAAAGGCTTTCTAATAACCCGTTGACAAAATTTGCGCACTGGATTTGGTGTTAGTTTTGAACAGTTATCGGCATGTTTTATCTGACTTCAAATTTCTCTTCCCACTCACCGAGAGAAGCAAGTTTATTCATTTCAGCTCTATGTGAGAGCTCATCTTGAGCCGTAGATATATTCTCTGGTTTTCCTTCCCAGGCCCTGAGTGCTGGCGCTTGAAGAGCTCTCCCATAAGAAAAACTTAATTTCCATGGAAAACCACCAATCTTGTTCATGGCGTCAAGATGCGCCGTTGCCCGCACATCTGGCTGACCTCCTGATAAGAATGTTATTCCAGGAAGCTCGGCAGGAATATTCCTCATCAAACAATCTAAAGTTCTCTTTGCAACTTCATCTACTCCAGCCTGTTCACTACAATCTTTTCCAGAAGTAACCATATTTGGTTTTAGAATTGTTCCTTTTATATTAACGCCATTCTTTTCAAGATGAACAAATAAAGACTTTAATGAGCGATCGGTAGCCTCATAACATTCGTCAATAGAATGATTACCGTCCATCAATACTTCAGGCTCAACAACAGGAACCATCCCATTGTCTTGAGCACATTTTGCATATTCAGCTAAAGCTTGCATATTTTCATCAATACACTTATCACTAGGAATTCCTTCGCCGATATTAATAACAGCTCTCCATTTTGTAAATTTTGCTCCCATTGATGCATATTCTTTTAATCTTCCATCTAAGCCATCTAATCCGACAGTTACTGTTTC
The DNA here is from genome assembly GCA_029242705.1 of Gammaproteobacteria bacterium. Lineage (GTDB taxonomy): Bacteria > Pseudomonadota > Gammaproteobacteria > Pseudomonadales > Pseudohongiellaceae > UBA9145. The sequence goes on from JAQWTK010000095.1 coordinate 12,446, forward strand.
GCCTGGACAACCTTCAACAGGCTGTAATCCTTTATCTACTTTTATGCCCGGAAGGGAACTCTGGCCTAATATTACATCTCTTAGTGAGGTCCCATCTGCCGCTGACTGCCTTATAGTCTCATCAAATAATATAACTCCGCCGATATTACCTTTCATGCCTTTTGATCTAAAAAGCATCTCTCTGTAGTCTCTTCTATTTTCTTCCGTGGAATCAACGCCTATAGAGTCAAACCTTTTTCCGCAGGTTGGATTACTCTCATCTGCGGCTAAAATTCCTTTTCCATCTGCAACGATAAACGTCGCTATCTCTTCTATATTATTGAGTGACATAATCTAACTCCGAGCCTCTTTCGAATTCAAAACTTATTGAAATATTTTAGTCCAGTTCTAACGGCTTCAAATCTGCCTTCACTAATGCTATCACGTACTGCGCCAATGTCTCACTCTCAAAAATAACTGACCGCTTACACAGAATAATATCTCATACGCCCGCTATGGAATCTATTTGAACAAGTGGGATAGCAAAAGTAATGGCCATTTATCAGCGTTAATCACGTTAAAAACGAACGAGCCGTCCATCCTCAACCCAGATCTCATTATTAATTGACATCGAGGCATCCAGGAAAAAGTTCCACCGAACGTAGTCGCCTTCTACACTCCCGCCGATCTCAGAGTTATCACCGAGCGACAGTCGCACAACGCCGGCCCCATAGCCGAAATAGGGAAGCCAGGGATTCTCAGCTGGGACCGCGAGCAATGGGTTGAAGCCGAGACCAAATTCTCTGAATGCCCTAGCCCCATCTGCAGCAAGTTCGGCCTCGACCGATTCCAGGTTTGCAGCGGCGTTTAGGGAAACGATGGTTCCCGCTTCAAAAACAAATTGCAGGTCATCGACCCGTTCACCGTTCCAAGTCGAACGGGGAAAGACGATAATCCCGCGCACTGATTCTTCAATCGGTGCCACTCGGACCCCGCCTGCCGGAAACTCAATTTCACGATCAATGAGAATTGGACCTGCAGCCGCGCGCGCACCTGATACATCGCCATCTTGCCGGTTGATAGGCCGCTCTTCGATTCGAAATCGAATATCCGTACCGGCAGGCGTTGTGACGTGAATTTCTCCAGCGCGCGCCGCATTCTCGAACGCATCGTGACGTGAACGCAAATCGGAAAAATCCTCTTCGAGGATAGCTCGCCGATAAAGGGAAGCCTCTCGGTCGCCATCGGTTGGAACTGCTCCGGCGGTTGAACCAATGGGGTAGGAAAGATCTTCCACCGTGTAGGCACCTGCCCAGTGAAAATGCACCGTTCGGTGCTGACCCAACTGCTCCCAAAGCAGATCCTGCATGGCACCGTATGGTGGATCATCAGGTCTAGGGCCCGGCAACATGATTCCCACCGGCACATCACGCAATAATTCGCGATACTCTGCTCGGTCAGCACCGATAGCGGCTTGAGCTGCACTCCGTGCTCGTTCAGCAAATGCAGTGTCTCGGACTGGGCCGTAGGGCCCATCCGCCGCAGAAAGTGTACCGACGTAAGTCCCACCCGCTGCTTCGACAGCAGCAGCAAAGAGTTCTGGTAGTTCAGCATGAAGCTGGGGGTCGCCAACGGAGAACACTCTCTCACCGGGCATTAACTCTAGTCGCTCTACGATATGCGTTACCATCGGATTCCACCATTCTGCGCTGAAAACAACGGGATCAAATTGTGCTTCGTCACTACCACAGCCCACGATTAATGTGGCACAGGCGGCGATACAGAAACTGCGGATGGAACGTTTATTCATTAGCGCCTCTATCTGGAATCTATAACTGTTCTCCCAAATGTTACAGAACTAGCACATCATTCGTCCACAATAGTATGTAATAGAGCGAGTTGGAACCTACTTGGACAAACGAGAGCTGCACCCGAGGGTGAAGTGGGCCTTGCTCAGCAGCGCGAATAAAAAGATCGTGTTTGTTTCTTGTGCCAAATTTAGGCCAATCCGAATCAATTGATTGCGACTAGCGATAAATGACAAGAATCACTAAAACCATATGATCTATAATAACCTTATATTCGCAACATATGGTCAGCAGTTAGGATAATAGATTAGGAAAGGATTCCTGATTTCAATTTACCTGGCTCTGATCCAAGCAGGCCTGCCATATAAATTAAATGCTTTATTTCGCTAGTTTTATACTTATATCTATTTCAATCTGGATTGGAAACGCTGCGCTATGCCTTTTTCTGGGAATAATTCTTGCCTTATGTAAAGAGATACCAGAAACTTTCTTTACTCAAAAGTATGGAATAAACATTCTTCAAACAGGCATAGTTTTTCTAGGTGGAAGCTTAAGCTTAGATTCCCTTTTTGAACTTAATTCTTCTTATTTCCTTTTAATTTCTTTATACGTTATTACGACATTCGCGCTCGTTATATTAGTTGGGAAAATATTAGGCGCTGGTAATAAGCTTTCTTATTTGCTTGCTTCGGGAACCGCTATTTGCGGAGGGACAGCGATTGCTGCAACTGGACCTGTTATTAAGGCCAAACCTGAAGAATTGACTACTGCGATCACAATTGTTTTTCTATTAAATGCTATAGCCATTATTTTATTTCCTCTAGCAGGTGATTTTTTTGATCTTTCTGAGAGAGAATTCGGAGCTTGGGTTGCTTTAGCTATTCATGATACCGCTTCAATTATTGGAGCCGCATCAATTATGGGAGAGGAAGCTGTTGAAGTTGCAATCACCTTAAAAGTTACAAGGACACTATGGATCATTCCTTTAGTCTTGGGTTCGGCTTGGTTCTTCAGGAATAAGTCTTCAAAATTTGGGCTACCCTTATTTGTGATTTTCTTTTTATTAGCCACAATTCTCAATTCATTAACAAATCCTTCAACCGATGTGGTAACTATTTTAAAGGCGATAAATAAGGTATGTTTGTTAACTGGTTTATTCTGTATAGGCACTCAGATAAACATTAAAAGCCTGAAATCAATATCCTTAAAGCCTGTCATTTTAGCTGTTTCTGTATGGCTGATTATTATCCCAACTTCTTTTTGGTTGGTTTCAATAACATAAAGAAGCCTTAAAAAATGCCCGATTTTTTTTCAACCTAGGTGTGGCCCTTAACCGATAGGCGTCAGCGTCGGACCTCAGATGGAAATACCAATTAAATGAACTCTTCAGGAGTACTTACTGGCACTCAGGGCACCAGCTACCGTGCTTTATAGAATCTGGCGTCGCCTCCCAAACATGGCCCTCACCGCATTCCCATCTGATTTTTGTAGAAGGGCTAACATACTTATCAGACAAGCATCTACCACCTTTTACAGCTGCAATATTTTGCATCTCATCTATTGTTAGGCGCTTGGCACCAGAGCATTCAGGACACCAACTCCCCCGCCTTATAGAATGAGGTTTTTCTTCCCAGACATGACCTTCATTACATTCCCATCTGAGCTTTGTAGCGGAATTAACATATTTATCAGATAGGCAATTACCACCTCTCTCAGCTGCAAGCTCGCGCATCCCATCTATTGTCAAAAGTTTGGATCTTGAGCACTCAGGACACCAACTCCCTTGCGTTATAGAGTCTGGCGTTGCTTCCCAAGCATGCCGCTCACGACATTCCCATTTTAGTTTAGTGGCAAAATCAACATATTTATCAGACAGACACCTACCGCCTTTCTCGGCGGCAAGCTCATGCATTCCATCTATTGTTAGGCGCTTGGATGTTGAGCATTCAGGGCACCAGCTCCCTTGTGCTATAGAATCTGGTGTCGCTTCCCAAACATGCCGTTCACGACATTCCCATCTGAGTTCAGTGGTAGAATTAACATATTTATCAGATAAGCATTTACCTCCCCTCTCACCTCCAATCTCCTGCATCCCTTCTATCGTTAAGCGTTTGGTTCCTAGGCATTCGGGGCACCATCTACCTCGATTTATAGAATTTGGGGTAGCTTCCCAAACATGTCCCTCAGCACATTTCCATCTAAGCTTAGTAGCGGAATTAACATATTTATCAGATAAGCAATTACCGCCCCTCTCGACCGCAAGTTCGTACATCTTATTAAGATAGGTCCTATCTTGATTTGCTTTTTTGAGATAACTCACTGCAAACCCACCGAGCAGTAGAAAGACAAATACAGAAAAAAGTAATGTCATAGCTCTTTTAAAATAACCCCCTCACTTTATTTTTTCTGATTATTTTATCTCTTATAAAGAAAAGCGCTCTCGTAAAAAGTAGGCTACTCCATCTTTATAATTAGGTCCAATTACGGCACTAGCTGCTTCTTTAAGATTAATTTTTGCATTCTCCGGAGCATAACTCTCGTCAGCAAGCTCGAACATACTTAGATCGTTGTCACTATCACCAAAACAGATTATGTTAGTAGCTCGTAGGCGCTGTTTTATAGTAGTAACAGCTGCTCCCTTACTCGCCTGATTATGAAGAATGTCCATCCACCTAAATTGTTCACCTTCTATCGCCGGACCAGAATAAGCAAGTAGGTTAGGGTTTTTCTTAAGCTCCCGCCTAATTGGATTAATCGCCTCGGCAACACCAATCATACTAATATTAGTTACTTGACCATCCACGGGCAATGCCTCTATAGGCAATATTTTTGCTTTAACATGACAGTAACGTGTATTAATAAGCTCTCTTTCTACTTGGTGGCGCGGTGCGGCGTGGTAAATATAGCAGTGCTGATCATCGATGGCGTGAATAAAGGGAGTAATCCCCTGAGAGTCCGCCAGTTCAATAACACTTGAAATTTCTGCGTTACTAAGAAGGTTTTCAAGTGTTAGCTCCTGAGTCTTTGGATCCCATATTGTTACCCCATTATTGTAGGCTTGAGGCAATTCAAAATCGTGCCCTTTTAAGATGCTCTTCGCCGAGAGCATAGTACGCCCTGTGGCTAGGGTGTACGCTATGTTCTTTTCATTTAAAAGTATAAGAGTTTCTTTGGTAAAGGGAGATATTTCAGAGTCGCTATTTAACAGCGTGCCATCTAAATCAAAAAAAATAAGATTCATAAAAACTTCTAGAGTCCTAACATATGGACTAAATTTAGTCCTACTTCAAAATCAACCGTACAAGACCGATATAGACCCTGCATCTAACGTAATTTAAGAATTAATCACTACTAAAATAATTTCTAGACATTATACGCTATGTAAAGATTTATGCTTAGCACCAACTTTATAACCTAGTCATTAAAAATATCTAATGGCAGCAACGCAGTTACTCCAACATTAGGCGCATCTACTAACTGGCTAATCCTTAAGTCAACAGCAACACTTGCAATGATGTAGGCTTGATTTCGGCTATAACCATACTCTGAAACTATATAGTCAATAATACCAGCGAGCGCGTTTCTCGCCGCTAAATTAATGTCATTTGATAAATTACTAAGACCCGGCACTACATCTGAATTCAAGTATTTCATGTCGGGTGGAACCGACCCAGAACCTTTAACGGGAATGCCTGTAACTGCATAAAATCTTCGGGAAGGTATGTCTAATAAATTGGACGCGCCCTCATAATGAGGCCCACGAAAAAGATCAGGGCCGTTCTTAATTATTTCAGTGTTTACCCAGACATTCGCCGACATTTCGATTGCTGTGCCTGATACCTCACCATCTCCCTGTGCATAATGAAGATCGCCAATTGTTAGACCGCACCCATCTATGTAGCAAGGAAGATAAATAGAGACACCAGCTTGTAAATATCGAATATCCATATTGCCACCATGTTCTCTTGGTGGAATAGTCCTTAAGCATTCATTAAAAGCACTTCCACTCGGACCACAAACCGATTCCGGGGATGCGCCCTCCGGGAAAGGCAGAAATACCCGCCCACCAGCGCTTGCCAGGTCTTCTTCGCGCTCCAACATATTTGCTAACTGGACAGGGCCTGGGAGAACAGACACTACCCCAGGGAAACTTGCATTGGGAATTTTTATGCCGGGAATGTCATCAGTTTCAGCGAAGTCTCGATTGAGCCGCCAGATAGCTAGCAACTCTCCTCCCACCAGGTCTGGAACAAAGCCACCACCTCCGCCACGAGTAAATCCATATTTCCCGGGATCAATGTTCTGTATTGTTACTTTGAGCACGTCACCTGGGCTTGCACCTTCAATATAGACCGGCCCAGCCATCGGATGCACTGCACCAAAATTTCGTTCTAAAGTCTTTGGCTCTGCGTCTTGTACCGCAATAGTACCGAGCACATCGTTAGCATCGCGAGTACGAAATAGAATGGTTTGCCCTGGACTAGCACGATGAGTCATCGGTATGTCCGGGTGCAAGCGGTTTATGCATCCAGGATCCTCAGTGCAATTTTCCCCTGTGCCACCAACAATTATGATTTCATCATCTGCAGAAAAAGCAAAAGTAACCAATGCACAGCAAATAACTAATTGGATAGTTTTAATCATTATTCCTCCCCTCTACCAACCTTCCTCAATTCCTAGCCTACCAGCTTCAGAATTAACTAACTTTCATCCAGAATAATATGTAATACAAAAAGATGGTAGATACTAGGGCAAGGGCGATCTGAAACGCAAATGGCGATAGTATTAAAATTGATTATTTTATGTGAAATTTTATAATACGGTCACGTAAATTTAATTTCAGTTTATGCTTGTTTGGAAAACATACGGGAAGAAACTAATATTAGTCGGTTGGGGAATTGAATCAACACAGACGCAATGCTCGATTGATTTAAATATCTTTGTAACAAAAATCAGGTTTAGACTTAAAAAACAACATTCCATGTCAAAACGAAATTTCAGTAAAATTCTTACAGTATTCCTTCTGGCCGGTTTTTACCCTACTACCTTCTCACAGGAAAATCCTTTAGAGGGCAGTTCTTGGCAGCTCTCAGTTATTTATGGCTTTAATGATTCGGAATTTATTCCTGCTAACCCCGAGAATTATTTACTGCGGTTTCGCATGGATAATCGCCTCCAAATCGAAGCGGACTGCAACCAGGCCGGCGCTACATGGAACCTGGATGGAAACCAGATTTCCCTTTCTGAATTAGCAACCACCCGAAAGCTCTGTCTCTCGCCATCACTATTTAATCGTTACGTCATGAATCTCAATAGGGCAGAATCCTTTGAAATTTCCGAAGACCGCTTGATTATCAGAACCACTTCTACAGCCGACTGGATGGAATTTGAACCTTATGTATTCACTCCTAGCTTTTAAAAAATCCGGATCGATTAACGTATCGCTGCACTTCGAATAGTGCTGATTAAAATTTAAAGACGGGCTTTCGCTTTTCCATAAAAGCAGAAATTGCTTCTTTCGATTCCGGGTCGGCCATACTTTCAATGGTATGCGCTGCCTCTAATTTAAGGCTATCTATCAATTCTTGATCTAGCGCACTGTTTAAATTCTTCTTCATCTTACTTAAGGCATTAATTGGACCATTTGCAAGCTTAGCCGCGTATGTCTGTGCATCCCCTCGGAAGGAATCGCGAGGGAAAACTTTATTGAATACACCAAGACGCTCACATTCATCTGCACCTATCCTGTCGCTCAGGTAAAACAACTCCTTCGCCTTGGCCAACCCTACCAAGCGAGGCAAAAACCAGCTTGCCCCATAATCGCCAGACAGGCCAATATTTGCAAAAGCCGTGGTGATAAAAGCATTTTTAGATGCGATACGCAGGTCACAGGCAAGAGCTATAGATAATCCAGCACCGGCGGCAGCTCCGGGCAATGCAGCTATAGTGATTTTTTTTAACTCATGTATTTTCAACGTCAAACTTTTCTGTTTTTCTAATAGATTTTCGATTTTCTCTGATGTGGAAGATTCAGAAGCATTAATGTTTTTGCCATCACGATCTCCCATCCCTGACACATCTCCGCCTGCACAAAAAGCATCTCCTGTTCCCGTAATCATAATAGTGCCAACGCGATCATCTTCTTCTAGCAAGGCAATAGTCTTTCTCAACGCCGGCGTCAAAACGTCACCAAGCGCATTCTTCTTATGAGGCTTGTTCAAGGTTATAGTCGCTACACGTTCTTCAATTTGGCAGAGTAATTCAGTCGTGCCAGTATCAACATTAGTCATATAAATTTCCTGAAAAATGGGTCAATTGATGTTCTTAATTGTTCTATTTTTTCGGGATAACAAAAATAAGATCGCGCCGAGCACACTCCAACCAATTAAGATGGCCCATTCTTGAGGCCAAATTAATGCAGAAGGACTGCCTGGGAGATAAAGAAAACCCAACCCAACAGAAAGTATTAGTGCCAATACGCCAACCGTTCTCCCAAACTTGACCCGATAGGGTCTTGGTAAATCTGGCTCCTTCCTGCGCAACACTAAAAATGACCAGGCAACCATCCCATATGCGATTACAATACCTAACCCTCCCGCATCTACTAACCAAATCAATACGGGTCGACCGAATAAAGGGCCCAGCACCGACACCGCACCAATTAGTAGGATTGCATTTTTCGGAGTGCGGTAGCGGGAATGTAGCTCTCCAAAAATACTAGGCAGCAAATCTGCTCGCGCCAAAGCGTAGATGGCTCTGCTACCGCCTACTATAAAAGCGTTCCAGCTCGTTATTATTCCAGCTAACCCTGCTCCTAACATCGCCAAGCGGCCAAACTCACCGTAGATTAGTGAGTTTGCCTCAGCGGCAATCACGTCACTATCACCAAATTGATCAACATTAAGCATAAGCCCAACACCAACAACGATTAGGCTATACCAGGCAATTGCCATAAACACAGATAACATGAGAATCGAGCCAATGTCCCGAAAGGGCAAGTCAATCTCTTCAGCGGCTTGCGGGATTGTATCAAAGCCAACAAACATAAAAGGCACCATAACCAGAACAAGAGTAATTCCAGAGATGCCGTCTTGAAACAATGGCCGAAAATTTTCAGTATCCCCGCCCGTTAATGAACCTAAAACAAATAACGCACCAACGAGAAGAATTACGCCAACGACGGTCGATTGCACAACAGCCGCCATACGAACCCCTCGGATGTTAACCAAAGTCATCAGAACCGCGCCTGCTACACCAACAAGGACCCATGTTAAGTAAACATCCCACCCTGCCACGGTCCAAAGATAAAATTTATTTAGACCAGGAATAAGGGAATCTAAAACAGTTGGTAGGGCAACTGCCTCGAAGGTTACAACTGAAACATAACCAAGTATGATAGACCAAGTACAAATAAAAGATGCTCCTGACCCCAGAGCTCTTTCACTATAAACATGCTCGCCTCCTGCAAAAGGTAATGCTGAAGCCAACTCAGCATAGGTAAGCCCGATAACGATCATGATCGAGCCTCCAAAAAGAAACGCGATTATCGCTCCAAGCGTGCCCGCCGACTGAATCCAAGTCGCAGACAAAACTACCCAACTCCAGCCTATCATTGCTCCAAATGCGAGCGCCAAGGCATCTCTTCGACCTAAGACGCGAAGAAAACTTGTTTGTGGATTCGATTTTAACACCTTAGAAATTTCTATTGCGCTCAGCTTCCCTTGAAATTACCAGTACGGCGCTCTGATACCGCATTGAGGCCTTCAGAGTGATCCTCTGTCCGGGTCAACCAAAATTGTTCTCTTCCCTCAATATCGGTTGCTTTTTGGACGGCTTCCTGCAGACCTGCGCGCAATTGTTCTCTCAACGATATTAATGCAAGAGGAGCATTCTCAGCAATTTCTCTCGCCAACTCGATTGCCCTGTCTCGCACATTCTCCGCTGTAGTGTAGATATCTGCAGCTCCCCACTCCAGAGCGGTTTCACCGTTTAGGCGGCGCCCAGTATAAAACATGAGATGAGATTTCTGGACACCTATAGCACGAGGCAGGGTGTGAGTAAGTCCAAAGCCGGGTGTAAATCCGAGCTTAACAAAGTTTGCAGTAAATCGCGTATTCTCACACACCACTCTAAAATCAGCCATCATTGCTACACCCAATCCCCCGCCTACGGCTGCACCTTGAACTGCAGCGACCACTGGTTTCTTATTGCCAAAAAGACGCACCGCTTCTTGGTAAATTGGATTTCTTTGGTCTGCAGACTCCGCAGCAAGCACATCTCCTTCCGCCGTTTGGTCAGGCGTAGAGAAATTTGCTCCAGCACAGAAATGTTTACCATTAGCGCACAAAACTATCGCTCGGCAATTTAGATCCTTATCTAAATCGTCGAAACAGTCAGCCATATCCCTAATTAATGTAAGATCAAAAAAATTATTTGGTGGGCGATCAATCTCACACTGAACAACAAATCCCGAGAGTTGAGTGACCTTAATATCTCCATAATGCTCTTTCATCATTAATCCTATTTTTTTGCCTTAAATTTTTATCCATCCCTATAATACATCATTAGTCGATTTTGTGTTGATGGCGCCAATTCCTTCCCTATCGGTACGTAAAGACATAAACTCTATACATGAGTCTACATTCTGAAAAAATCGAGCTTGAATCGTTCGAAGAAACACAAGAGTATTATCACAGCCGAGGGTGGACCGATGGGTTTCCGATTGTCCCTCCAACACCCGAAGCAGTTCAGGCTTGTCTCGACTGGACACATACGCCAGCTAACGAAATTATCGGTATTGAGCCGGTTCGAGAGAGAACCATTAGCGCAGAGAAGCTGGCAATAAGTGCAGTAATGGCAGGATGTCTGCCAATGCATTTCCCGGTAGTCCTTACCGCCTGGACAGCCATGCTAAAAGAAGAATTTTTACTGCATGGTGCCACGGCCAGCACTGGCGGTTGCGCTATTTTATTAGTGTTAAATGGACCGATTCGAAACGAAATTAACTGTGAAAGCGAATTTAATGTACTAGGGAGTAGTGATAGAGCTAGCTCAGCTATTGGTCGAGCGATAAGGTTAGGCTTAATGAATATATTAGATATTAAACCTGGCGCTATTGACCGATCAACTCTTGGAAACCCTGGGAAAATTAGCTTCTGTATTGCTGAACACGAAGAAGGAACAACGTGGGAATCTTTAGCTGTCTCCAGAGGAATTCCTCCTGAAGTTTCAGCAGTAACGGTATTTTCAGCAAGCTCTCCAAGACAAATCATGAATGAGTGGACTAAAAATCCAGAGGAAATATTAGACACTTATGCCTCCGAGATGAAGGCCAATATGCGAAGCTACTCAATTTGGTCTGGTAACTACACTGTCGTCATTCCAAAGCAACATCGGGATCATCTACAAAACGTGGGCTGGACAAAGAATGATGTTTGTAACTACCTCTTCGATAAAGCGAGAATTAAACGCTCAGAATGGGCCGATGTCGGCAAAGGGTCGGTGGTGAGGGGTAAGGGTGATACAGTGTATAGGGCGCTAGAATCCCCTGAGCATTTGCTTGTTGTTGCCGCAGGAGGTCCTGCCGGTGGCTTTGGTGCTATCATCCCGCCATGGTTAGGATTGAAAAGCCAAGCCGTCACTTTAGCCATTGGCGCTTGCGTTGACTGCTAGCATTAACCTTTAACTTAAATTATAAAAACAGAATCTTATGCCAATAGAAGTACTAAACCCTACCTGCGAATCAAATCCATCTCCCTTTAATTGCGCTCCGCGCTTAAAAACCCTGGAAGGCGCGACAGTTGGATTTATTTCGAATGGCAAAGAAGGCACGGAGGGGTTTTTTCGCTACTTAAAAGAATACATAAAAACGGAGTACAAAGTTTCAACTATTGTCTGGGAAACAAAATCAAATTATAGCGCTCCAGCAGACACCGACATAATTGAGAGAGCACAGGCGTGGGATTTAGCCATAACAGGTCTGGGAGACTGAGGCAGCTGTTCGTCATGCAGTTTGCATGACGCGATAATTAGTGAGCGTTCTGGTACCCCAGCAATCGGAATAATGACCAATAAATTTACTAGTGCCGCAGAACTTATGGCAAGCGTTCTTGGCGCGCCAAATTACAAGTTTGCGATTATCGATCATCCTGTAAGTAGTGCATCAGAAGATGAGCTCAAAGAAAGAGCTATGAAAATTATTCAAACTATAGAAGAGCTAATTCTTAAGAAGTAATAATCTAAATATCTTGGATCTCTAAAACTAAAACAACTCATTTAGTCCGCGCACTTTATTAGTACTGAATATTATCATTACGATAATTCTTTTCTTCTCAGAGAGAGACAAAATACTCACGTCGCACCAATGAGAAGCAAGACGCTTACAGCAATTAAACTAATTCCAACATATTCTCTGCCAGATATTTTTTCACCGAAATAAAGATAAGTAATCAACAAGCTGACTATGAACTCTACCTGCCCCAGCGTCCTAACAAGCGCTGCATTTTGTAAACTCATCGCCGTAAACCAACCAATGGACCCTGCAACTCCGGTGAAACCTATAAAAAGGCAGGCACTTAAATTATTTTTGATTAATGTGAATTGTTCTGGCTCCTTAACTGAAACCCATACCAAGCAAATCAAAGACTGCAGCACTACCATATACAATAGAACTGCGGCAGCACTTACTATTCTTGGGATTTCTAGAGAAAGCGAAGCATCTCGGATCCACAACGAGGCGAGCGCAAAACCAAGGCCTGCCCCAAGGCCATATCGTATACTCTGATTATCTGACAAATCTTTTAACGTTACTTTCCAATTACTTGCAACTAACAATCCGCAAACACCAACAAAAACAGATAAGTACCCTATAAAATTTAGATACGCTGAAAAGAACATCGCTCCCAGGATGGCGGTGAGGAGCGCTTCTGTCTTTGCTAGCGCCGTACCTATAGCGAAATTTTTTAGAGTAAGCGCCTTAATCAAAAAAACTGTTGCTAGGACTTGAGAAATACTCGCTAAGGCTCCTGAAAAGATGAACTGGTTATTTAATTCGAAATGAATAGGCTGATAAACCCATATAAGAAGGAAAAAATAGACAGCAGCAAATTTAATACCAAATAGAAACCTAACTAGTGTAGCTGCCTGAACAGATATTTTTTGAGTTATTTGTTTTTGACCAGCCGTACGGACCGACTGCATAACAACTGCTAATAGCGTAAACGTTATCCATGTTTCCATGGATGCACTATACAAACCCGAAGCGTAGAAAACAAATTAATGGTTTTAGGAAAAAAAAATAAAGCAGTGCTATTATTCAAAATTATTCGTATAAGAAAATTGAAGATGGTTATGAAAAAAAATCCAAATAGATTAACTAGCGCAACATTTATACTACTATTGATAAGTTTTAGTTTAGCTAAGGCGGATGAATCAGTTCATCAAGAGGCGATAGTGGACGTTGGCTATGCAAAGTTTGTTGTTAATATTTGGGAACCTACATCCCATGACTATGAAACTGTCTTTGCGCTTCCAGGGTCAGGCGCTGACGTCTCTCGATACAAATACATAGGTCCACTCTTGACGAAAGAAGGATACAGATTAATAGCCATTAATCAGCGTGGCATCTCTGGGTCTACTGGAGATCTCGAACAACTTACCTTGAGAGATTTAGCGGGCGACGTCATTTCGATAGCTGATAAATTAAATGTTACGAAGTTTCATATGACCGGCTGGGCGTTTGGAAATCGAACTTCACGTATGCTGGCGACTATTTATCCAGATCGCGTAGAAAGCCTAACCCTTATAGCTGCAGGAGGCATCGTTCCAGCCTTAACGCAACCAGGAGAATTAGCACGCCTGCTCGACAACCAGAACCTAAGTGAAGAGGAAAAAATCTATTTAGCTCGGAGGACAATGTTTTCACCCGCAACTAATGAAAGCATTGTCCGCGAGTATGCCCGCGGACTTACCTACTGGCCAGATGCTCGTATGGGACAGGGGCAGGCTAATCAAAATACCCGCTTAGAGGATTGGGTTGCAGGGGGTAACGGGCCAGTGTTGATGGTTATGGGCGCGGATGATCTAACCGCTCCGATCGAAAATGGGTACCGCATGAAAGCTCAATATGGTGATAGGCTAACGCTAATCACTGTAGAGGAAGCCGGCCACGCTGTGGGCTTGGAAAAACCAGAGGTTGTCGCGGAGGCTATGGCCGAATTCCTTAAGAAGAATCCTATACAGTAGCCAGATCAGAGCCTTTTTTAAGATAATACTACTGGGAATAACCGTCCGGGCTATATTCAATTGCTCCCGGGAACTCCATCTTACGAACATTAGAATGGCCTACATAAACTGCATCTTCTGCTTCTCTATTGTTGCTATATTCGTACATCCATTGATCTTCTTCTTCCCTCGAGGGCAGCTCTCGACTTAACGCGGCACGAATTATCTTTTCGACTTGCTCTGGCTTATCTCGCTGCGGGTAATGACCTGCGGTTGGCAAAACCCAAAAAGAACTTTCGACTTCTCGTTCATTTAAATAGTTCAACCACACATAGTTTGGAATACGAATCGGGTTAACCGTATCCGTAAGGCCCCAAAGATAAGCAACAGGAACAGGACTCCTCGGAAGATTATCCAACCAGTCAAACTCATTTTCTGCCCTTTCAAGCAAATACTTACCGACATGCAGGAGCGCGCTAACCCCATCGTTAAAAGCAAAAATATCCGCAAAGGCAACGTCTACTGGATCACCTTCAGTTAAACGCGGCTGTGCTTTTCTAAACTCAATCATTCTTGGTCCACGGACAGGATCTAAGATTGAAGTTTGAAATTCCATTAGATTTGCTAAAGGCAAGAACATTCCACTGTTGGAAAGGAAGTGATAATTAACAGTGTACCCTGGACTAGGATTTTCAATATAGTTTCCGATGAAAGCCAGTCCGATACTGACTCCCCTGTCGTGGGTGTACATTGCAAAATTGTCAAAACGTACAACATCACTCACAAAGTAATCGAGTAACTGTGCATTTTCTGCCAGCATGTACGAAAATCCCTGGAGAGGCTTATCTGAAAAACCTGAGCCCGGAAAATCTAACGCTGCAATGTAATAATCATCCGCCAACAACGGGATTAATGCATGAAAATCAAAGGAAGAATTGGGAAAGCCGTGAACGATTAGTAGCTTTGGTTTTTCAGGATCGCCCCACGTGCGGTAAAAAACATTTACTTTAGCACTATCATTGTTTTTTGTAGTCGAAGTCCATTCAAAATAATCCCCTCCTTCAAACCACTCTTGGGATAGTTCAGAATGAAAAACGAAGTCTTCTGGCTGACTATAACCAGATAGAAAATAAGTAGAAAATAAAACAAATATAATTAGTGAAAATCTATTAATTTTTTATTCCCTTCCATAATAAAAAAGGCGGCAAAAGCCGCCCTTTTTTACTCTGAAGTTACTCGGATACGTTTACCGTTATCCAAGCATCTTGATAGAGGCCGCCATCATCAGCCCTACCCCAAAGTATGTACTCTCCAGGCTCACTAAAAGTAGCATTGACGTCGTATATACCGTCTTCTGGAATAGGCGGTGGTAAGAATAGCGCCCCCCATGGTGAGTTAGCGCTCGTGCGTGTGTCTTCCCACACCTTAACTTGCTGCGGATCAAAGGTTACTTCACCGGGGCCACGCCACTTGTTCCACGAATAATAAAGTCCGTTCACTTTGTCTACTGTCGGTTTTACTGGAGGGCTCATCATGCGACGCTGCAAGACATTTTGTTCAGTTATGAACGCCGCAGCCAAAGCGCCGCCCGCAAATTCCGCGAATATACGCGCAGTTTCCACTGGGTCGGATGGCTCGGGTAGTCCATCGTCATTAACGAGGGTTTCTAAGTTGAGTGGCTCTGCAACTCTTGCAACACGGATATTATCGCCTATCACGGTAACTACTGGCGGGATATTAGCACGCGATTCTGGGGAGCTTGTCCCCGCTCCGAGCGAGCCCGTTTCAGATGCTATCACCATGTTATCTACCAAATAGTCAGACTTAAGTGTCGCGTAAGCCTTTCTTTCAAAACCATTTGATTTAAGCGTCCATACCAGTTCACGATCACCCCAGTCCGAAGGAACCGTTACCTCAAAAGTAAATCTATTTCTGCGTGGCAAAAAATGAGTCGGTTGCCCCCTATCAGCATCGCCGGGTGCAAAAAAATTCTCATCTCCAACAGACACATCAGGAGTTTCCTCCCAGTTCTCATTCATATACCCAAACATCATATTGAAAGTACCATCCGGATTAGGACGCCAACCTTCGAATGCCGGTTCAACATGTCGGCCACTGGTATAAGTTTGCGCAATACTTAGAGTCGAAGAAATCGCACTTATTACTAATAGCAAACTCACAAACTTCCATTTTAATTTTAGAGTTAGTACTTTATTTTTCATAATTTCTATATAGCCCCACAATACATTTTCTGCTTCTAATCCGAAGCAACTTCAATTTCTTCCATCGGCGCTACCAAAGGTGCTCCGCATAATGGACAGCCGATGACATGATCATTTGGTTTAAGACTCAAAACCTGGCGACGATTTTCCATTTCCTGGAAAAATTGTTCCTCATCCATTCTCACTCGCATCCCTAAATCTATGAACATATTCGTCACAGAACGATTACCAGATCCCTGCCAATTCCTTGGGTCCGGAACATTAGGGTTCGTTTCAGTATTATTCATGTAACCCACAATATGAAGAATAGTCCCTTTAGGAAGCAATGGTGCCGCATTATCTTCATACGCATAGCCTCGCACCCAATTATGGTCATAGCCTACACAAGATAGCGTTTCTACCGTATAACCCCAGATCGCCTCGAGACACATGCGCTCCCCGGGTGCATGCAAATGCGGCTCGAAAGTGATAATTTTTGTATGATCCTCAAGCACAGTATACGCATGCAATTCCTGATTACTTTGATTTCCCGCAATACTTATGTCCACCCCGTTACCTAAGCCCAGTAAAACTCGCTCGTATTTAGGCTCATAGCCCTCTGGGTGAAAACGAAACCCTATTTCCAGATGACCGGTCGTATCTTTTCCATTGGAGTGAAGATGTACTGAATCCGAGTAGATGTATGACCCGGCACGGAGAAGTCTGCCACCCTCTGGATCAAAAATATCTGGGTTACGACCAACCTCATGTACCGGCCAGCCTGTCACCGTATCCTCAATTCTTTGTCCGTTTTCATCTAGATCAGCGGTACTCCAAATCATATGATGGAAAATATAGCGGCCACCGACGGTATCGCGACCGGTTCCCACTTGATTGTCGACATCATTTACCTCGACAACCTCAACCGACTTTACATATCTGTCTTCTTCCAAGCCCACTGGCACTCGATCAATCTCACCCCACCAATCTGCGGTGCCTGAAAGTTTAGTGACGGAATTAGTTTTGACGACTAGATCTGGCTCACCCGCAGTCCATTTCAAGCTATCATCAAATACTAAAGAGTCTGGCGCATCAGCCGGATCTCCTTCAGGGGTGCCATTGCGCGCCCAAAGTGAGATAGCTGCAATTTCTTCGTCACTTAAAGATGGGTCATTCTTATAATTTTGAATGCCTATGTTTTTTTCCATGTACCAGGGAGGCATGGCACCAGCGCGATCCCTTAGGCCCGTTTTGTATTCTATAAGACCGGCAAACGGCGCTACTTGATCGTAAGTCACCAGAGGCATAGGACCAACCCCGCCCGCTCGATGACAATTCTGGCAACTTCGTTGCAAAATAGGCTCAATATCTTTATGGAAGGTTATATCAGTGGACTGCGCCATCACAGAAAATGGACTGCCCATAACTATCAACCCAACGACTGATAAATAATTTTGAAGTCTCAACATTTCTTTCTCCCCGATGATGTCTCTCTTATACCTTCAGTCTATCTTTGAATACATTTATTATAAAGCCTGAGTAAGCCGATCAGGCTTTATAATACTAATTGTCTTAGCCAAGATCTATTCTTCCGAGAACCCCGCTTTTTCTTCATCCGTAATCTCTTTAATGCTTAACTTAATCCTTCCACGTGCGTCGAGGTCCAGGCATTTAACAAGAACGTCTTGCCCTTCCTTAAGGTACTCATTTACATTCTCTACTCTTTCTTTCGCAATTTGAGAGATATGAACTAAACCATCTTTACCAGGAAGAATTGTAACAAAAGCACCAAAATCTACTATTCGTGCAACTTTGCCACTATAAAGTTTACCAACCTCGGCCTCTGCAGTAATAGCATTGACCATATCTACCGCTGCATCTCTAGAATTAGCATCTTCCCCATAGATACGGACATTACCATCGTCATCTATATCGACCGAAGCACCGGTGTCTTCGGTAATCCCCCGAATCACCGCGCCGCCCTTGCCGATAACATCTCGAATCTTATCAGGATCTATCTTAATCATTGCCATCGCAGGGGCGTTTTCTGAAACAGTCTCGCGTGACGCACCAAGTACTTTATTCATCTCATTTAAAATATGGATGCGCGCAGTGTTAGCT